>JAFSIW010000059.1 GCA_017439545.1 Clostridia bacterium
ATCAGCTGGCGACTCGGCTCCCTCGTGGGAACCCTTCTCGGTCTCGTGAACCTTGTGTTCCTTGTGATGCTCGTCCTCGGTATCGTCAATGCCGCCAACGGACGTGCAAAAGAGCTTCCCGTAATCGGCAAGTTCAAGATCTTGAAGTAAGACATAACAACATATCACCCACACGGGCGGTGACGGTCAAAGAGCACTGCACCATCCATTACATCAAGTATGATACACGCTATGCGGTTGTATTAAAACGCTTGCAGTATTGGATCGGACAGGCACAGATGAACGAGGATAAGCTTCTTGACCGGCTTCTGAAAAGCGGAGACCGTCAAAGACAAGCGGAAATTGCAAGGGCAAGAAAAGACCTTACAAAAGCGGAAAAACGTCTGAGTGAGCTTGATGACCTCTTTATTCGTGCCATTAAGTTCAAAACGCCCAAAGCCCCAAGGACGATAAGTTCTTGGGGCTTACTTCTTACCTATTACCTCTTCCCTCTTACCTAAATGAATGTCCTTGTGGCTTTGGTAAGTAATAAGTAATAAGTAAGAAGTAAGAGGTAATAAGTTTTTACAAGACTTGGCCTTGCTCTTGTTGTTCGTTAGTATTTGTTTATTTATTCTATTAACCCCTCCCCACTCAACCGCTCGTTGAGTGGTTTTCTTGTTTTTGGTCCTGTATTCGACGGTTGGTTTCTTGTATCTTCCTCCCCTTTTTGGTATACTAAACCCATCAAAAGGAGTGATTCTATGGAAACCGTAAACGAAATTTTATCGGGCAATATTGCCGCCTTTCGCAAAGAAAAGGGGATGACCCAAAACGACTTTGCCGAACAGTTAGGGGTAACCTATCAGGCGGTGAGCAAGTGGGAAAATGGGAAATCCGCTCCCGACATTGGCTTTTTGCCCCAAATTGCCGATATTTTTAATTGCACGTTGGATGAATTGTTTTCTCGTTCACAAACCACTCCTGCCGTGGCAACCGACCCGCCCTTTGAGGATGACGGTATCATTCGCGGGGTGGTATATCGAGGCAAGACGATGCTCACAGTGACCGATCCCCTGCAAGAAAAATTCACCTTTGAGGTGCAGGGTGAGATAAGGGACGTACAAAGCCAATGCAACGTTGCAGTTACGGGGAGTGTGCTGGGAAAATGCAAGGCAGGACACTCGGTAACCGTAAACGGCAATATTGACGGCGGATGCGAAGCGGGGCATTCGGTAAGCGTCGCCAACAATCTGACCGGAGGATGCCAAACCGGTCACTCCTTAAGCATCGGCAACAACCTGTATGGCGGCTGCACCGCCGGTTTTGCCGTCGCCTGCGGGAATAACATTGAGGGAGACGTAGCAGCAGGCAACAGGCTCACGGTAAAAGGAGACGTAACGGCTGCCACGGTAAAGTGCGAAAAAGGCAGTCTTTCTTGCGCCTCCCTTGTTTGCGACAGCGTAAACGGCAAGGTCATTCTTTGCAAAGGCTGGAAAAAGAAAACCCTGCAGGAGGAATAGCAAAACGCCGAGGTGATTTACCTCGGCAGTCAGAGAAATTACCCCTGTTTCGTATTGGGAATAAGTATTTTGCGACATGGTAAGTATTTTTGCAATATCCTTTTGTTTCAGATCACGGTCTTCCCGCATGCTTCGCAGGTTTTTGAATTGCATCATCATCCCTCCGAAACGATTATGCAATATCTGTAATAAAGATATTGACCTTTTTCTGTAATTCGGATATAATTATTGCAACAACACAAGGAGATGATGATATTATGCAAACCACGTTAACCCCCGAAGTACAGGAAATTATGAACAAGCGGTTTGGCAAAGACAATTTGATTGCTCTCGCCACCGTGCAAGACACCACCCCTTGGGTACGGGCGGTCAACAGTTATTATGAAGACGGTGCTTTTTATGTTATTACCCATGCTTTATCCAACAAGATGCAACAGTTAGCCGTCAATCCCGGTTGCTCCATTTGCGGCGATTGGTTTACCGCCCACGGGACAGGCAGAAATTTAGGACACATTCTGGCAGAAGAAAACAAAGCACTTGCCGCTAAATTGCGTGCCGCTTTTTCTGAATGGTACGATAACGGTCACGCCGACGAAAATGATCCTAACACCTGCATTCTTTGTATTCAACTGACCGATGGTGTTTTGTTCAACCACGGTACCCGTTACGATATTACGTTCTAACCAAAATACCGTTCCTCGGCATGATGCTGAGGAACGGTATTCATTTTACTTTTGAGGAAGATGATTCAAGGTCATTTTGGCCCGTTCGCTGATCTTCACCGTGCCAACACCGAAAATGCTGGTAGCCAAGGTGTCGTTCATGGGTTTGCTCCAATATTCCGGAATGATATCCACCCCATAAGCCATACCCAATATCGAGCCCACCGTAGCGCCGTTGCAGTCGGTATCAAAGCAAGCCTCTACCGACATACAGATGGAGCGTGCATAGTCGCCCTTACCGTACAGCAAAGAAGCCGCAACGATCATGGCGTTGGGAACGGTATGGCACCATCCGTGGCTGGTCTTTTCGTCGTAGGTTGCGTGGATCATCTTGAAGCAATCCTCTTGAGAGCCGCCCTCTTTATAAAAACGGTATACCCGCATGACCTGCTCATACAACCGCGAGGTGGAGGGCACTTGTGCCAAACCGCCTAAAATAATGTCATCCATACAAGAGGTCTCGGCGGCCACGGCCAGCATTGCCGCCACAAACATTTCGCCGTAGATGCCGTTCTTTACGTGAGAGATGCACCCATCCCGCCAGGCCATTTCGGCGGCGGTTTGAGGATCACCGGGATTGATATAACCGAAGTAGTCCGCCCGAATCTGCGCGCCGATCCACTCCCGATAGGGGTTTTGGTATTGGGCAGAGACAGGGGGCGTATATCCTGCTACAAAGTTGCAGAATGCCACCCGCTCGGCGGTACAGTAGGCATCTTTGGCTTGCAGACCAAGCCAAGCGCGGGAAACCTGATAGGGGGTAAAGTCCCGTCCGTATTGTTCTACTACCCGCTGATACAGCACGGTATAGTTGGTATCGTCATCCCCGGGGAAGCGATCGGCTTCATCCACGTACAGACGGCCTGCAAAGGGGAAGCGGTACTGCTGATACATATCGTCGGTAAAATCACTGCGGTACACGTACCGATGCAGCGGTTTGTTGCCGGTTTCGGTGAGGAAGCGCTCCATTTCGTCAGAATGGATGCCCTCAAACGCCTGCCCTAAACGACAGCCGCAAACACGACCCAGCCAAGCCCCGTGGATCTTGGATTCCAAGTCTACGATATCATTCTTTTTGTACTCATAAGGGGTGCGCAGTTGTTGGATCGCCTCCAGATCAGAGGGCTCGTTATAAGGATAGTCTTTGACCTGCGGCGCTTGGGTTACCACGTCGAACAGCACGTCGCCCAACCGCTGACGAATCTCGTTTTTAGGCAGATGAGACACCGCCTGAAAGACCTCTTTATATTCAGCGATGTCCAGACCTTCTTCCACGGATTGCTGGAATTCGGTCATCAGGTCAGAGGAATAAAATTCCCAGTCGTGAATGTTGTTATATTCCGGCTTCAAAGCCATATTTTTCTTCAGTTCTTCAACCACCCGATTGTCGTTGCCCAAAATGAGAGAATCCAACGAAACGCCAAAATAACGGGCAATTTTGATCACCTTGCCCAGTTCCGGCGTGGTGTCGCCGTTTTCCCATTTTTGCACCGATTGCTGAGAAACCCCAAACAAATCGGCAACCTGTTCTTGAGACAGATTTCTGTCGGTCCGTAATTGACGAATTTTTTCACCTAAGATCACAACGATCCCTCCTTTGGTTTCAGTATAAAAGATTTGCCACAAAAACACAAGGGATTATCCCTTGTATTTTTTACAACCCAGAATTGTTTTTTCTTGCTACTTACGTTTCCGCAAGGTAGTGGCATAAAAAAAGATCTGCTGATCCCCTTTATTCACCCGCAATATCTGTCGATTTCTCACCGTCTCCCCTTTTTCCATGGGAAGCAGTCCTTTCAGTTTTTCGGTTAGCCATCCGCCGGTGGGTTGCGCCATTCCCTTTCCTGCTACCGCCTGCAACATTTGATTTGCATTCATCATTTTTTGGTCATCCTTTCGTTATTTCTTGCGTTTTCGTAAGTATATTAGCATATTTCCCCGATTTTGTCAAGAAAAATTTGGGTTTTTACTTGCATAAATGCAAGTCTTGTGATATACTTTGCTCATCAAGAAGAAAGAAGGGTGTTTTATGAGCAAGGACGGACTGTTAAAATCCCGTCGCACCGAATTGGGACTGACCATGGCGCAGGTGGCCGCCCACGTGGGGGTGAGTGAAGCCACCGTCAGCCGATGGGAGTCGGGCAACATTGAGCATATGCGCCGCAGTCGCATTAAGGGCTTGGCAGAAATTTTGCAGTTAGATCCCGCCGTGCTGGCAGGGTTTGAGCCTGCTCCCTTTGCCATGAACGCCCCCGCCCTTGCCGACGAGGTGGTGGTGTTCCCCGTGATCGGCGAGATTGCCTGCGGCTTTGACCATCTTGCTCTGGAAGAAACCGATTCAGCCGACAAGGTAGAGATTCCCGCCTCCCTTTTGAAAGGGCATCCTCGCAGTGACTTTTTTGTGTTGCGGGTGTGCGGGGATTCCATGTATCCCCTTTATATGGATGGGGACAAGGTTCTGATCCTTAAATCCCCCTCCCTCACCCGAAGCGGCGAGATCGGCGCGGTGGTATATGAAGATTACGCCACCTTGAAAAAGATCGAATATGCCGAGGGGGAAGATTGGATGAAGCTGATTCCCGTCAATCCTATTTACCAACCAAAAACCATTGCAGGGGCAGATTTGGAACAATGCAAAATTTTGGGCGTGCCCAAACTGCTGATTCGGGAGCTATAAAAAAAGATTCGGTGATACACTCACCGAATCTTTTTTGTTTAATATCCGTAAAACTCTTTCATAAAGGCTTCGCTTTGCTCTGCGAGGGTTTCCATCATCGGCTCTTTATCGGGAGAATACTCGCTTACCAGCGGTCCGAAACCGGCGCTCAGCCACATATGATAGGGGAAGAAATAGTCCAGCATAAACCGACCCAATTTCACCAGACGGTAGGGTCCCATCACAAATTCGGGGGTATGGTCGGTGGACACGCAAAGGGAACGGTTTTCCCGAATGGCGTCCATCAACTTCTGCTCCGATCGGTCGGGAGCAAACACCAGTGTATAGCCGCCTTTGGCGGGCACTTTGGGATCGTAGGGCGCGGTATAATGAGCATCGGTAGACCCCACTACGGGAATGGTATGTCCTTGCAGGCATACGTCTTGCCACAAAGAGAGAGAGGTGTCCACTTCGGTATCCCGCAGATCCAACGCATCATACACGCCATCGCAAAGCAGTTGACGGGTCACCGACTCTGCCATAAAATACACGTCGTTCCACACCCAATGGGGATGGGCCAAAATGGCAAGGCCGCCCATCTCACGACTTTTATCGGCGCTCCATTTTTGCCAGGCGTAGTTGATCTTGCTGACGTTTTCGGGCAGATCCAGCGTAGCCATGAGTTCTTCCACCTGCGCTTTGACCTCTTCCGGATGCTCCCGATAATAGGCATTGACGCTGGCTTTGCCCCCTAAATGCACCGCATGGATCCGCTCTTGGGGCACGTGAACCTCTTCGCCCAAGAACAGAGTCATAGGAAGAGCAGTATGATCAAACAACGCTTTGGCCTGCTCCGACCCGTAAGAGATATAGTGGTCGGTGATGGCGAGAAAATCATACCCTGCCGCCCGATAGTTGGCTACGGTATGGGGAATGTCTTCGATCCCGTCGGACGCATAGGTATGGCAATGCACTTCCCCCTTATAGCACCGCATGCCATACAGGTCGGGATAGAGAGAATACACCGCCAGCGTAGCGTTGGTATTTTGCCCGTATTTAGGGCGATAGGTCACGTCACGGTAAGGGGAAGACAGATCGCTTTCGGGACGAATCACATACACAATATGCTTTTGTTCCCCTGCAAACAGGTGGGTGACCTGCAGATCCCCTTGCTCGTTGGGGGTAACGGCATACTCTGCCGTAGGCAGTTCACGGTAATCGTCACAGGCGGTTTCTACCCCTCTGATTTGTACCGTGTAGGTCTCCCCCGCCTGAAAGGCTACGTTTTTGCCCAAGGGGCGAATGGTAATGGTGGTTTCGGCATCCGCCTTGACCACCGAGGGGATGATGCGAAAATTAAACACCTGTGAATTCATTGAATTTTCCTCCGTTTCCAAGGCAAGGAGACCAGCACCCCTGCCACCATCAGCCCAAACCAAATGAGGATCAGCGGTCCCCACCCGATATCGGTTGCCGCGGTCGCAAACACCTGAGAAGCAACAGCGGCGGCGATATAATTAATAAAATCCAAAAAGCCGGTAGCACCCGAAACCATGCCGGTATCCCGCAGTTTGGGACAATAACAGCTCCACAGCATGGAAGCGGCGCAATTGGAGGCGAATACTCCCAGCACCATAAAGATGATGTTCATCACCGGCTGATGAAGGAAATACACCAACAAAAAGGACACCGCCGCTACGGCAAAAGACAGCAACAAGGTAAGGTCCATATTGCGACCCAAACGCTCATACACAAACACCGACACAAACGCCGCGCCGGAAATAACCAACGTAGCAACCGTATAGATCAGCGCCGCCTGCTCGTTGGTGTAACCAAGATGCTCCGAAATATAAGTGGTCAGCCAATAGATGACCGTAATACGGATCACGCCTGTAAGGATGGACACCAAGGTGAATTTGATGATCTGATGCTTGACCAGCAGCTTAACGGATTGCTTGAGGCCCTGCTCATTCTTGGGTTTATCAAACTTATGGTACTGCACAATGCCTCGTTTTTCAAACCACACAAATCCCGCAAAGCAGAGAACACCCATCCCGATCAGGGCAATACTGCTCACGTGGAAGGCGGTGCTCCACACAAAGAAAGATGCCAAAATGCCTGCCAAGGGGGAGCCGAAAAAGGAAGAAAAGTTATAGCCCAGACTACAACGGGCGGCATATTTTGGTTCCACGTTTTCTGCCACCACTTTGGTCATGGGGCCGTAGATCATGGCGAGAAAAAAGCCGGTAATGCCGTAAGCGCCGTACGCCGCCAGAGGAATATGGGCAAACAAGGCAAACACCACGTTGCACACCCCCGCCAGCGCAAGGCCGAAGCTGATCATATACTTCGCTTTTACCTTATCCCCGATGATGCCGTTGATCAACTGCCCCACGGCGTAGGTGATAAAAAACAAAGAGGAAAGCGTGCCCGACTGGGCTTTATTGATAACGCCCAATTGCTCCATTTGAGGCGAAACCGTGCCTAAAATATTACGGGCAAGATACACCGCAAGATACGCGATGGCACACATTCCGCCAATGAGAATGGCTTGTGTTGCCGCAGGCTTTAGGGTGGGTTTTTTCATTATCATCACGATCCTTTGCGAAAAAACAACCATCAGCAGCAACCGATGGTTGTTTTTGAACTACCGCTCTTCCCGGAAATAGGAAAGACCTAAGCTTTCGGGAGGTTGATGCTCCCGTTTTTTACGCATACTGGTAATGATCAGCACTACAATGGTAACGATATAGGGCAACATTTTAAACAGTTCCTGAGTTTCGGTACCAAGGCCTTGAATGTAGTTATTGGCATTGCACAACGCGCCGAACAAGAAGGAGCCTGCAATTGCCATAGAAGGTTTCCACAAAGCAAAGATAACCAAAGCGATGGCCATCCACCCACGGTCACCGAAGGCGTTGTTAGACCATACGCCGTCGGCATACGACATTACGTATTGCAATCCGCCAAGACCGGCAATGGCACTGCCGATGCAGGTTGCCAGATACTTATAGCGGGTCACGTTGATGCCTGCCGCATCGGCGGTAGCGGGGTTTTCACCCACCGCGCGAAGATTCAGGCCCACACGGGTCTTGTTGAGCACGAAAGATGCTACAAGGGCAATAATAATGGCAAGATAGGTTAAAAAGTCATAGGACAAGAACAGCTCGCCAAACCAACCGAGATCATCCGCAAAGGGAAGTTGCACTTTAAAGAAAGAACTGGTTTTGGTCAAAGCAATGGAGGGCAACTCGCTTTTGGTGATGTTGATGAGCGAAGCGCCCAGGAAGTTACCAAGTCCGATACCCAGCGTGGTGATTGCCAAGCCGGTTACATTTTGGTTGGCATGGAGGGTTACCGTTAAGAAATTGTAGATGAGTCCCATCAGAATCGAGCCGAGCAGCGAGCAGAGCAAGGGAATGAGAACAGCGAGCAACGGATTCATATTGGCAAGCTCATTGCCGCAAGCGGTTTCATACAAAAAGGAGCCTACTACGCCGCTGATGGCACCCACATACATAATACCGGGGATACCCAGATTCAAGTGACCGGATTTTTCGGTGATGATCTCACCGGTGGAGCCGTAAAGAAGGG
The DNA here is from genome assembly GCA_017439545.1 of Clostridia bacterium. Lineage (GTDB taxonomy): Bacteria > Bacillota > Clostridia > Oscillospirales > Acutalibacteraceae > UMGS1484. The sequence goes on from JAFSIW010000059.1 coordinate 8,475, forward strand.
GCACACCAAGTAAAACGGCACGGCAAATAAATTGAATAATCATGCTACGACCCCTTTCTTTTGCTTGAATTTAATGGTGTAGTGAATGAAAAACTCACAACCTACCAACATCAGAATCACAATACCCACCATAATTTCAGAGAAGGAGGAGTTGAGCAAAGCGGTATCAGCCACCTTGGCAACCCCCAACCGCAGAAACACCACAATGGCGGTCATAATCACCATAATAAAGGGATTAAACTGACCCAGCCAGGACATGAGAATGGCAGTAAAACCTTGTCCGCCGACGCTGTTGATGTTAATGCTATGGTCTTTCCCAGCTACCAACAGCATACCGGTAACACCGCACAAGGCACCCGAGATGATCATGGTACGAATGATCACCTTTTTTACGTTAACGCCGATGTAACGGGCGGTGTTCTGACTTTCCCCCACCACGGCGATCTCATAGCCTTGCTTGCTGTATTTTAAGTAGATATACATCAGGACGGTGATCACCGTAACCACCACGATATTGACAAAGTAATCGTTGCCTGCTACCGAGGGGAAATTGCCTGCTTCTACGGGGTTGATTACGTTGGAACCGCCCCCTTTGATATATACGTAATAGGCAATAATTTGAGTAGCGATATAGTTCATCATCAGCGTGAACAGAGTTTCGTTGGTGTTAAAGAACGCCTTGAAGATGGCGGGAATCACACCCCAAATCGCCCCTGCGATGATGCTTGTTACCGCAATGACCGCCAGCAGAACGGGGTATGAAAGCTTGTCCCCCAGTTCGATCATACATATAATGGAGGCAAGACCGCCCATAAGAGCCTGACCTTCCGCTCCGCAGTTCCAGAATTTCATTTTAAAGGCAGGGGTCAATGCCAATGCTAACGAAAGCAAAATAGCAATCTCCTGCAAATATTTCCACAGCATGGTGGTGTGACCTTGGAACAATCGGCCAAACACACCGGAATACATCATTTCAAAGGATTCTCCAAAGGACTGACCGGTTACCACAACACAGAGCAGTCCCACCAAAAGGAAAGAAATCAAAATGGTGATAACCCGAATGCCCCAGGCTTGCCACCAAGGCAGATCGTCCCGTTTGGCCACATGAAACATAGGTTCCCTCGCGGATTTCGTTACTACTTTAGCCATGGTTTTCCTCCTTTTCATTCGTATTTTTAGTCATCAGCAAACCGATTTCTTCTTTGGTGGCGGTGCGACCGTCTACCATACCGGTGATCTTGCCCGATCCAATAACCATAATACGGTCACACAGTTCAATCAATACGTCCAGATCCTCACCGACAAACACAACAGCCACTCCTTTGGCTTTTTGCTCGTTAAGCAGGTTGTAGATCATATAGGAGGAGTTAATATCCAATCCGCGCACGGGATAAGCAACCATCAGCACGGTGGGAGAGGCGGAGATCTCGCGCCCTACCAGCACCTTTTGCACGTTGCCGCCCGAAAGCCGACGAACGGGGGTTGCCGCCGAGGGGGTTACCACCTCTAAATCGTCAATGATCTGATTGGCAAGGTTTTTGGGAGCTTTCCGTTCCAAAAAGGCGGAGTGCCCTTTGGAATAACTGCGGAGCATCATATTGTCCACAATATCCATATTGCCCACCAGACCCATACCAAGACGGTCTTCGGGCACGAAAGAAAGGCGAACACCCATATTGCGCACCTGCATGGGAGTTTTATCCCGCAGGTTTTCGATCTCACCGGTTTTGGGATCCTGATACAGCACCTCACCGGCACTTAAGTGTTGCAAGCCGGCAATGGATTCCAGCAGTTCCCGTTGACCGCTGCCCGCAATGCCCGCAATCCCCAATATCTCGCCGCTTCTGGCGGTAAAGGAGATATCGTCCAGCACGGTGGCTCCCATACGGTCTACGCAGGTAATCCCCTTGACCATCAAACGGTCTTTGGGGTCGATGGGGTCATCCCGCTGAATATTCAGGGAGATCTTCTTGCCCACCATCATTTCGGTCAGCTCCGATTCACTGGTTTCGGCAGTATTGACCGTGCCCACGTACTCCCCTTTGCGGAGCACCGCCACGCGGTCAGAAAGACTGAGAACCTCGTGAAGCTTATGGGTGATGATGATAATGCATTTACCGTCATCCCGCATCCGCCGCAAGATCTGGAACAGTTTGTCGGTTTCCTGGGGCGTAAGTACTGCGGTGGGCTCGTCCAGAATCAGAATATCAGCGCCGCGATACAGCACCTTGATAATTTCTACCGTTTGCTTTTCCGACACCGACATGGTATAGATCTTCTTTTCGGGGTCCAGATCAAAGCCGTATTGCTCGCTGATGGCTTTAATACGGGCGGTAGAAGCCTTCAGGTTATACTTACCGTCGTTCAAACCCAACACGATGTTTTCGGTGGCGGTAAACACGTCCACCAATTTAAAATGCTGATGGATCATACCGATCTTGTATGCAAAAGCGTCTTTCGGAGAAGCGATAACCGCTTCTTGCTCGTCAATAAAGATCTGACCGGCATCGGGAAAATAAATACCCGAGATCATATTCATCAAAGTGGTTTTGCCGCTGCCGTTTTCCCCTAAAATGGAAAGAATCTCACCACGGTACGCAGTAAGATTGATGTCTTTATTGGCAACCACCTTGCCAAACACTTTAGTAATATTTTTCAGTTCAATCGCAGGTTGTTTTGCCACAGTAACCCTCCGTTCTGATAATTCTCAAGGAATGGTTGTTACCCACAGCCATTCCTTCAAAATTAGTTTAAGGCGAGGGGAGATCCCCCGCCTTAAACTGTTACAAATGATTAACCGTAATTTCTGTCGAGCAGGTTGATGCCGTCGATTTCTGCGTCAAAGTAAGGAGCGGAACGATGTTTGGATTCGTAGAATACACCGTTTTCAATGGCTTCGGTGTCTTTTTCGAAAGCAGCATCGGTATCAACGTCGGCTTTGTAGGAGGTGAGTTTTTCACCCTTAACGGTGAAGTTGGCAGTATCAAATACGTTGATGGAACCATCCAACAATTTGGCTTTTACTTCGTCCAATTTCTTGGCGGTATCTTTAGCAGCGGCTTTTTCGTTGATGTCGGTCAGCACAACAGAGCCGGTTTCGATGGTACCGGTCCAGTCGGTATCGATCTCTTTGCCTTCTTCAACACATTGGATCATGTATTTGAAGTAGGGAGTCCAGTCGATGCGAGAGGAAACGATGAAAGTGTTGGGGCAAGCGGCAACGGTAGAGCCGTTGTAAGAAACGTTGGGAACACCGGCAGTTTCGCAAGCGGTGGGAGCGCCCATGGAGTCAGCATGTTGGCTGATGAGCACGCAGCCGCCGGCGATCAGAGCTTGAGCAGCTTCTTTTTCTTTTTGTTCGTCATACCAGGAACCGGTAAATTTAACGTCCATGGTAACGGTGGGGCATACCGATTTGGCGCCCAGATAGAAAGAGGTGTAACCGGACATTACTTCAGCAAAGGTGAAAGCGCCTACGTAACCCATTTTGGCTTTATCGGCGGTGATTTCTTTTGCTTCGATCATTTCGTTCAGTTTCAGACCTGCGGCAACACCGGCCAGATAGCGGCCTTCGTAGATGGAAGCGAAAGCGTTGTGGAAGTTCTTTACGCCTGCGGTGTGAGCTTGGGTACCGGTAGCGTGGCAGAACTGCACATCGGGATATTTTTTGGCAGCGTCGATCAAGAAGGATTCGTGACCGAAGGAATCAGCAAAGATCACGTTGCAGCCGTCAACTTCGATGAGCTCTACCGCAGCGTCGTAGCAATCCTTGGATTCGGGGATCTGAGTTTTTTGAGCATAACCTACGCCCATTTGTTCGCATGCAGCTTTGGCTGCATCCATAAAGTTTTTGTCATAGGTGGATTGTTCATCGTGCAAGAAGATGAAACCAACCTTGACGTTGGAATCCGTGTCGGTATTGGTAACGCCGGTGCCGCAACCTACGGCCAGAGAAGCTACCATAACCAAGCAAAGAACCAGTGCGATTAACTTTTTCATGGGAAAGACTCCTTTTAAAAATAATTTATGTAAAAATATTACATACAAAATAAAAAACGATCGTCCATTACGTTTGCCCGACAAGAAACCACCGAAATTCGGCATGCTCTTAAAGGACTTGCATAACGACGACCTCCTATAAAAACCATTCTTTTTCCAACCAAGATTATCCTATCACAAACCGCCCTTGTTGTCAACCAAAGATTCGACATCATTCTGCTGAATTTTTCTTTCTTTCACACAATAAAATAGGGAACTTTGCCTACAAACCCTCTGACACCCAACAAAAAAGGACGCCCTGCGTGCAAAGCGTCCTTCCATCTTATTCTCCTGTATACCGATACACGTATTCCAGACAGTACCGATCGGTGATCCGTTCCAGCGTATCCAGCGAGGGATCGTGATTAAAGCCCATCCCCAAACGGATGCGGCAAGCATTACTGCCACCCGATTCCAAGAACTGCGCGCGGCCGTTTTCGTCCACCGCGTATACCACCGCGGTGTGCTGATAAGAGGCGCCTTCCACCCGAACAATGTCCCCTACCCGCAGGTCGGTCACCTGATGGGGCAACAGTTTGATCCAGCCGCTGTGATCTCCCGTACGAGGTACCGCTTCGGTGGGGCATCCCCGCAGCTCGGTCACCACCTTTGCCATTACGTAGCAGGCAAAGCCGTGGCATTCGTACTGATTCATATAATTGTAGCTTTTGTAGCCGCCCCCATTCACGGGATGGTCGCTCCCGGTCAGGGCAGAAGCCACGGTGCCCATCACCGACGAGCAGTTGCCGCCGCCCGATTCCTTGACCGACCAGTATTTATCGGGGGTCAGGTCATACCGCTGACACACGCTTTGGATATGTCGGGTGGATACGGGACTTTCGGGAGGGGCAGGAGGCTCTATGGGCTCCACCTGCGTGGGTGTTACCGTTACCGTCGGCGTTTGCGCAGGCAGATCGGTCATGGTCGCAGGCAGATCGGTGGGGCTTTCCGCCACCGTAAAAGCAGGAGATGCCGCCAACGCCGCCAAGGCACAGGTAAAGGGCAAAACCGTCATAATACACAGAGCCAGCGCTCCGATTCGTTTCATATTCATCATAGGATCCTCGTTCCCCATTCGTTCATTTTGGGATTGCGCGGGTCTTTGCTGAACGTCGTTGCTTTTGCGCAACAACGAGGGCATTTTACCACACTTTGCTCCCGATTGCAACATTTTTTTGTCGAAGGGGTAGCCAAATCCCCAAAGAAGTAGTATAATAGAGAGGCAAATTCTCAAAAAGAAGGTAATGGTATGATCCGATTCGCCCAAGAAAAAGATATCCCCAAAATCGGCGATCTGCTGTGTCAGGTGGACCTTGTACATCATCAAGGACGTCCCGATCTGTTCAAGATCGGTCGCAAATACACCGATGAGGAACTCAAGGGTTTATTGCAGGACTCCGCCCGCCCCATTCTGGTTGCGGTGGATGACGCCGATCGGGTGTTGGGCTACTGTTTTTGCATGCTTCAGCAGCATATTGACGATCACGTACTGACCGACGTGAAAACGCTGTATATTGACGATCTGTGTGTGGATGCCGCCTGCCGAGGGCAACACATCGGCAAGGGGTTGTATGAGGCGGCGGTGAATCTGGCAAAACGACTGGACTGCTATAACCTGACCCTGAACGTGTGGAGCTGTAATCCTTCGGCGCAACGGTTTTACGAGTCGTTGGGTATGTCGCCCCAAAAGATCGGAATGGAACAGATTTTGTGATAGAAAATGCCGTCTCATGGAATGAGACGGCATTTTTTATTCCTGAGGAAAGGACTCATACACCACAACTTCCTCAAGCGGTCGGGTCTGCGTATGCAACGGGAGGGGTTTGGCCTCCTCTGACGGGTAACCCATCACAAGCAAGGCGGCGGGCTCAATATGCGGGGGAATGTGGAAGGCGCTTCCCATCGCATCGGGATCAAAATGCATCACCCAACAGCATCCCACCCCCAGATCGTGGGCGGCCAGCATCATATGGGTGGCTACAATGGCTGCGTCCACCGGCGAGGACAGGGCACCGTCGTATTTTCTTACCCAACTTTCTTTGGTATTGTGACAAATCAACATGGCCGTTGGGGCATCAAAATGGCACTTGGTGCAGCCCTTCAGTTTGGCAATGGAATCATCGGTATTCAGCACCAAAATCCGCTGAGGCTGATTGTTGCATCCCGTGGGGGCTTTGTGACCTGCCGCCAAAATGCGGTGGATCACCGTTTCAGGCAAATGCTCCGATCGAAAACTCCGCACCGAATATCGCTGTGTGATCAGTTGTTCAAACTCCATGCTCACCCTAGGGTAGAGTGACAAATCCGAACCCGCCTCAATGCGGTATATTTCGGGTCTTTCTTCCCCAATCGTTCTTGAAAGGCGACAGCCTTCCTTCGCCCGATTGAGAAACAAATCCCTCAAAATCTCCTCCCATTGAGGTCGAAGATTTTTCAAG
>JAFSIW010000060.1 GCA_017439545.1 Clostridia bacterium
AAAGGGAGCTGTCAGCGAAGCTGACTGAGGGATTGTTTTGTGTAGATTATCGCTTTTAACAATCCCTCCGTCACGGCAAGCCGTGCCACCTCCCTTTACACAAGGGAGGCTTGGTTTTAGTCCCGCTTGAGCGGGGTTTCGCAACAAATGCATGGCTGACAGGCCAATAAAAGACGCACTTGTGCGTAGCCTGTAGTATTAGGGCTATGCCCGAAAATGAAATACCCCCCGTTATACGGGGGGATATTTATTGGTTATTCCCATTGAATCAACTGTTTGATTTCCTCCTCGGTCAAGTCCGCCGAGTAGGCGTAGGTTAAAGCGGCATACAGCCATTCCTTGGTGTGCCCGTAGCAAAAACGGATGTCGGCTTGCTCCAAAGCAGGCACACTGGCATACACCGTTTTCTCCTTAGAGGTTTTGGCAGGGGAAAGGTAAAGGGGAATCCCTGCTGCCGAACACCGCCCCGCTAACGTGAGAAGGGAATAGTCTGACCGTCCGTCATCCACACAGGCGGTGCCCGAATGATATACCCCGTGCAATACCGCTTTCACGCCATCCAGCCCGATGCGGCGGTAATTCAGTCCCACATAAGGCTCTACCATCAGCACGCAGTCCTGCCATTGCGGCAGGGTGAACAGGGGAGGGGTGTCGTTCTTCACACGTTTGGGAGAGGCAAAGGCAAGAGAGGAAAAATCGTCGCTGTAAACGGGGCATTGGGTAATGCGATCCCCCTTGTGGAGATACATTTGCCCATCCCTTTTATTGCGATAGGGCACGTATACGCCCGAGTCGATTCCTTGGGCGATCGCGGTGACCGCGGCGGCGAAATTGTCCACCCCGTTGGCATCGGGATTGGGTGTACCGTCTTCCTTTATAATAGGCTGATGGGAGGAAACCAGCATAATGGGAACGGGCACATCCCGGCACAGCACCGAAAGCATAGCGGCAGTGTAGGCCAACGTGTCGGTGCCGTGGGCGATAACAATGCCGTCATAGGTCTCACCGTTTTGCAGGATCTCCCGCAAACAACCAAGCAACTCGTTCCAACGGATCGGGGTCATATTCTCGCTGAGCACCCCAAGATTTTTGACCACCGTAAATTCTACGGGCAGAGCATCCTTGCGCTCACGGTATAAGGAAAGCAACGCCAAAGATGCCGCGGGATCGGTATCCATCTGCCCGCCGTGAATGGTAGTGCCAATGGTGCCGCCCGAAAATAGGATCGGGATGTGTTGCGCCAAATCAGCCAACTCCTTGTAAGAATGATGGATTCAGTATACCATATTTTGGATTTTTTTGTCAATAAGGTCCAAATGATTTAGGGGAAGTGGGGGACAAAAATCCTTAAAAACCATCGAAAATAAGTCGGAAAAATCCGATAGAAAAAAATAATCAAGGAAAAATACGGAAAAAATCCCTAAAATATAGGTCGAAAATATCCTTGCAAAGCATATGGGTTTATGCTATGATAAAAATGAACTGAGCCCTCTTCTTTTGAGGCGTTCAAAAACCCGAACGGAGGATGATAATTATGAAAATGACAAAGCGTTTGCTGTCTGTTTTGTTGGCAGTTGCTATGGTACTGACCGGTCTGGTCGGCACGGTAACCACCCAAGCAGCCACAGCATTTACCGCCAACACCGACGCTGATACCCCGATCTATCATTTAGGTATCGAAAACGCAAGTGTTGTTGACGGTAACTACACTCATTACCGTTATTTTGCGCAGGAATTTGTGCCCCAAGAAAGCACCTTGGGCGGTGCAAAGCTTGCTATGAACCTGACGGCCGGCACTGCCACCGTGCATTTGGAACTGCGTTCCGATGTAAACGGTGCCGCTCTGGCCTCTTTTGACACCGATATTACCAGTAAAGGGAACGGTATGAACTGGTATGACATTTCTCTGGGTAGTCTGCAAACCGTGACCCCCGGTAACGTGTACTATCTGGTGTACTGGCTGAAAGCCCGTACCTCCACTTCGGTATGCGTTGTGCACGGTAAGACCGGTTCCTTTACCAATCCTGCTTACGCGTGGAAAATGTCTGACGGTTCTGCTACCCCCAACTTCACCAAAGAAGGCTTTGCTGTAGGCTTTGAACTGATCACCACCGAACTGTCGGTTGCCGGATTTACCTCTTGGACTGCCGAGAACACCTCCCCCATCCATCACTTGGCTTTGCAGGGCGCACCTGTGACCGATGCCAACTATAACAACTATAGTTATGCCGCTCAGACCTTTGTTCCCCTCAAGGCTGATTTGTACGGTGTCAAGGTTGCTTTGAACCTGACCACCGGTGTGGCTACCGCTCATATTGAAATTCGCTCTGCCCTCAACGGCTCTGCCATCGCCTCTAACGACGTGAGCATCACCAGCCAAGGCAACGGCAAGTTCTGGTATGATCTGCCTCTTGCCTCTAAATTGACTGTAACCCCCGGTCAAAAATACTATGCGGTATTCTATCTGACCGCGCGGGATGCCGGCAGTGTTTGCATCGTTTATGGCTCCGACGTTGGCGCCGGCGGTGCCGCATATCCCGGTTGCTCTGCTAAATTGAGCGCCGGTGCTACCGCTTTGAGCGAAGGCGCAGGCAACGTGATCTATAACTTTGAACTGCTGACCGCTCCCGTTTCAGGTGGTGGCACCACCCCCGGTGTGAACAGCTTTACTTCCTGGACACAAGAGGGTGCTCCCGTTACCCATTTGGGTCTGTCCACCGCTGCGGTGACCGATGGCAACTGGTTAAACTATCGCTACGTAGCCCAAGAGTTTATTCCCGCTAAGGCTGACCTGTGGGGCGCTAAAGTAGCCGTGAACCTGACCGCAGGGGACGCTACCTTCCACGTGGAGATCCGCTCCAACGTAAACGGCGCTGCCATCGCCTCTAACGATGTGTACGTTACCAGCAAGGGCAACGGCCGCAACTGGTACAACCTGCCCTTGAAGGATAAGATTACCGTGACCCCCGGTCAAAAATACTATCTGGTATACTATCTCATCGCCCGTACCGAATCCTCGGTTTGCGTGGTTTACGCTTCCGACGTTGGTGCCAATGGTGCCGAGTATCCCGGTTATCAATGGCGAATGGCCGATGGCGGCAATGTAACCTTTGATTCGGGTGCAAACAACTTGGTTTTCTGCTTTGAAATTGCCGAAAGCAAATTGCCCGATCCCGAACAACCTCCCCAGCCCACCGATCCCACCGACGAAGAGGTTGCCGCTCCTGTTATTGAAATGATTCAAAACATTCCTGCCAATGCAGATCTGGCTTGTGAAGATATGATCAAGGAAGCCAGAGCGGCTTACGACAACCTGACCGACGCTCAAAAGAAATTGGTTACCAATCTGCCTTCTCTGGAAGCCGCAGAAAAGCGCATTGCCGACCTGAAGGCTGCCGACGCAGTTGAAAAGCAGATCGACGCTTTGACCAAAGGCGATACCGAAGGTATTGCCGCCGCCAGAAAAGCATATGAGGATCTGACCGACGATCAAAAAGCCTTTGTTACCAATCTTGCCAAGCTGGAAGCTTTGGAAAAAGGCGACGAACCCATTGTGGGCGACGTAACCTATGGCGACGTGGACGGCGATACTAAAATTACCGCTACCGATGCCCTTGAAGTATTGAAATCCGTAGTAGGCAAGACAGAACTGACCGCCGCCCAATTCAAAGCCGCCGACGTAAGCGGTGACGGGAAAGTGGGCGCCGACGATGCTCTGCTGATTTTGCAATACGTGGTTGGCAAGATCGACCACTTCCCCGTAGAGGAGAATGATCCCGATTTTTTTAAACAAGCCGCCGCTGACGTAGATGCTAAGATCGACGCCATCGGCGAGGTGACGGAAGAAAATTATCTGGATAAAACCGATGCTATCACCGGCGCTCGTAAGGCTTATAATGAATTGAGCGACGAAGCCAAAGCATTGGTCACCAAGCTGGATGTGCTGGTAGCCGCCGAAGAAGCATGGGCTACCTTTAAAGAAATTGACGATAATAAAGTTCCTCAACCCGAAGACCCCGCCAATCCCGTAATTGAAGAAGGCTATGCCGCCATTCCTCAATTGCAAGGGGTGTCGGGCTATGCCACTCCCGTTGCGCCCATCACCAGCGAATTGGCTTTTAACACCCTGACTCAAATCAACCAATCCTATTCCAAGCTGTATGACCTGGACATTGACTGTATTCTGGCTTATGAATACGGTATGCCCAGCGACAACACCGGCGGTCTTGCCGCTTCTTGGCTGGAAAGCAAGCACACCTATAGCGACAACGCTACCATCGGTATGATGATCGCCGTCAACCGTGATAATGGCGAATATCTGGAAAACTACGGAAGAGCCCGCGGTGTTGCCGATATTCAAACCCAATCCAACGGTCAATTGCGTTCTCACTCGGTGCTCAACAGCAAAACCGTCTACTATATGGTGCCCACCAATGCCTATATGGATTACAAATGGCAGGTAATCGACGCTTACCTTGCTTCCGGCAAGATCAGCGTGGTTGCCTTAGAAGAGCCCGAACTGTGGAACAACGCCGGTTACTCTGCCGGTTATAAGGAACTGTTCAAACAACACTACGGTGTGGATTGGATGGATCCCAATTCTTCCGCACAGGCCACTTGGATGCATCAACAATTCAAGGCATGGGCTTTCAAAAACGCTTTCGAAGTGCTGTCCGGCAAGATCAAAGCCAAATATCCCGACGTAAAAGTTTTGATCACCACCCACAACCCTCTGAGCTATATGCACCATGGTATCTCCACCGGTGCGGCTATGTATTCCGACATTGACACCGTTGACGGTGTGATCGGTCAAACCTGGTCGGACGATGCCAGCCAAGCCTTTACCTATGCAGGCAACAGAATCTCCAACGTATTTATGAATGCCATGTATGCTTACAACAGCTACGGCGAACTGCTGTCTGACGGTCAGACCCTGTACCTGTTGCAAGACCCCTCTTCGGATAACGGAAGCATTCCCCAAGAAGAAAAAGAAGAAAACTGGAAGCAAACCGTGGTTGCCGCTATGATGCAAAACGACACCACCTCCTTCCAATCCACCATCTGGCCCCAACGCGCCTTCACTGCTATGGGTATGGACTACAAAACCGTCCAGCTGAGCGTGAACAAGATGTACCAAGAATTCGGCAACGACGATATGTACGGCGCGGTATACGGCGCTACCCCCGGTGTTGCGCTTGCCACCTCCGACTCTATGGGCTGGCACTTGGGCGAGAACAACGTGATCACCGGCAGCAGTAAGGATTCCTTCTCGGGCATCTATTACTCTCTGCAAAATGACGGCGTTGCCGTGGATACTGTCGGTTTGGATAATCTTACCAACGTTAACCAACTGAAAGACGTAAAGCTGCTGATTGTGGCTTACGATGCCATTAAACCCTTGAGCGAAACAGCCAACCAAGTCATTGCCGATTGGGTCAAAGCAGGCGGTCGCTTGCTGATGGTTGGCGGACACGACGCCTTTGCCGGTCTTACCAGCGAATGGTGGGGCAAAAAAGGCACCACTCCCTATAAAGATCTGATTGCAAAAATGGGTCTGTCTATGAACGTAGCCGTTGGCGGCATTGCCGGCGGTAAGGTTCCCGTTTGGAGCGGTAGCTCCTTTGACGGCAACTGCGGTGTTCCCGCTTTGCACGCAGGCTCCACCCTGTCCTTCAGCGGCAGCGGATTTAGCACCTTTATGACACTGGACGGCAAAAACGTAGGCGTTGACGCTACCGTTGGCAAGGGGAAAGCCACCATCGTCGGTCTGCCTTCTTGCTACTACGCCCGTACCATGTCCACCGAAAAGGTGATTCGTGAACTGTGCGCCAAGGCCCTCAGCGGTAGCGGCATTGAATATAAAGCAGGTACTTCTTTCGTAGCCGTGCGCGGCAACTACTTTGCTTATTACAGCCCGGTAGATGCCAGCCGTACTGCCGAAAACCGTACCTTCATCAACCTGCTGCATCCCAACCTTGAGGTTGTGCCCGGCGGCACTGCCATTCCCCGTGCCGAAGCCGTTCTGTACTACGACGTAACCCATCAGGATAACGACGATATTCCCCGTTTCTGCTTTACCGGTGGTACTGAAACCGGCGAGCGGTTCCAAACTGCCGATATCACCCGTTTCACCATTACCAACCCCTCCAACTCGGTAGCGGCTTCTTTGGTATTGGGCAACGGCAGATATCCCCAAACCGTAACGGCTGTTTCTGCTTCGGGCAAAGAGATTTCCTTCATCACCAACTGGGATGAATATACCGAAGCCTTGATCATCAAGGCCAACAACCCCGATGTAAACGATCCCATCACCTTTGAGATCACTTGGGGCGATGAATACGTGCAACTGCCCACCAACTTTGTGTACGACTCCTTCACCCACTTTACTACCAAGAATACCATTGGAAATGACCGACTGCTGAATAGCTACAACGGTTTCACCAACGACGGTGTATACGTTGCTGAAGGCGGTACCGAATTCGTTTGGAAAATCGACCTGAACACCTACAAGCAAGCCGCTATGACCTTCGATATTCTGGCCAACTACCACGTTTTGGTATCTTTTGACGGTAACAACTGGACCACCGTTGAAAACTGGGCAGATAAGGGCGGCCCCGTAGGTAATCTGGCAGACGGCTCCTACGTACCCGGTGCATCCAACCGTACCGACGTGACCGTCAACTCCAATGACTATGACGGTGCTGCTACGGCATCTCATATGTATGTAAAAATGACCAGCTGCTATATGTACACGCCCGAACATCCCGGCGGAGACCACGGCGGTCAGATCTACAGCTACACCTTAACTTATCTTACTCCGGCTTGATCGTTTTCAAGCTTACTTCCTCCCCCCGACGGGCGAAAGCCCGTCGGGATTTTTTGTTGTAAGACGAAAACCCCGCCATAGTGGCGGGGTTCCATAAAGGCTTTGCCGATGAGCAGAAAGCAAATAAAAATTCAGCGTAGAATGCTCATGTGTCAAAGGCTCCCTTGTGTAAAGGGAGCTGTCAGCGAAGCTGACTGAGGGATTGTTTTGTGTAGATTATCG
>JAFSIW010000061.1 GCA_017439545.1 Clostridia bacterium
AAATTTCTGCCGCCGAGTTTTTCGGAGGATGAAGTGTGAATTTGCAGGAAGGCTGGCGCCTTTCAAAAATGAACACAAAATCCTACGGATAAAGGCGGCGAGCGAAATCGTGACAGGTTCGAGTCCTGTCAACTTAGGGTAGAGCGGCATATAATTACAACAAAAAGGTGTGTAGCACAGTTGCTACACACCTTTGCTTTTATGGAATTACCGATAATACAATCGATGCAGTTGTTTCATAAACGTACTATCCACCGATTGAATTTGCTCTTTGGTAAACCGCACCTGCCAATTTTCATCGGCAATGCCCGGTTTATTTACACGGGTGTCGGCACCATAACCCAACAGATCCTGAATGGGAAAAATCACCAGATCGGCAGAGCTCGCCATCATCACCCGCAGCACGTCACGCCAGCCCGTTCCCCAATCGTTTCCGTTAAAACCGCAATATGCAAGCATGGTTTTACGGGTTTGGTCATCCATTTCCCACAAATAGCCAAGTAAGGTATTATTGTCGTGGGTGCCGGAATAAGCAACGCAATTTTGAATGTAATTATGGGGCAAATGGGGGTTATTGCCACCCAAAAAGGCGAATTGGAATACCCGCATACCGGGAAAACCGCTGTCTTTCACCAATTGTTCCACTTCGGGAGTTATATCCCCTAAATCCTCTGCGATGATCAGCTTATCCCCTGCTACTTCCTGCATTGCTTTTACAAAATCCATACCGGGTCCCTGCATCCACCCGCCGTTGACCGCCGTTTTAGAGCCGTATGGTACCGCCCAAAAGGATTCGAAACCACGGAAATGGTCCAGTCGCACGCCATCAAACAAAGACAACTGATGCGCCATACGGGAACGCCACCAGGAAAAGCCGTCGGCTTGCATTACTGACCAATCGTACAAGGGGTTACCCCATAATTGACCGTCTTTGGCAAAGTAATCGGGAGGACAGCCTGCCACGTGGGTGGGATGCCCTTGATCATCCAACATAAATTGTTCGGGATGACTCCACACGTCGCAACTGTCAAAGGAAACGTAGATGGGCAGATCACCGATCACCTTAATGTTTTTTTGATGGGCATAGGATAAAACCTTTTGCCATTGTAAGGAAAACTGATACTCAATAAACAACCATAAAAACACGGTCGCCTCATCAGGCTGATGCTGCGTCCACTCGGTCCAGCATTTACCGCCGTTTGCTTCTTTCAGTGCCATAAAATGCGCGTACCGCATTACTTCGGTACCTTCGGCCCATTGCAGAATGGTCGCCTTATCTTTATCGCTCACCCGTAATGAGGCTTTTTTCAGCAACGGCAGACGCTCGGTCTCTAAGCGAGCATACTCGCACAAATAGGGGGTCTTTTGTTTGGCTTGTTCCAACTTTTCTTTGGTCAGCAGTCCTTGTTCTGCCAAGGTGGGTAAATCAATAAAATAAGGATTGCCGCTGAATGCGGAATAGGATTGATAGGGTGAATGGAACGAGTCGGTCACCCCAAAGGGCAACACCTGCCAATAAGAAAAGCCGTTTTCGGACAAGAAGTCAATAAAGGCAAAGGCTTGTTTGCCAAAACTCCCTACCGAGTAGTCACCCGGTAAGGAGAAAATAGGCATCAATACACCACTTGCTCGTTTCATTACGCTTTCACAGCCTTATGATAAGTCTTTTTACCCTTTTTGATCATAGCGTAGCCTTGAGCAAAGGCATCAGCGCCCACAACCGCGAAGGGATCGGTGATTTTTTCATCATTAACCGCCACGCCGCCTTGCTGGATCAAGCGTTTGGCCTCCCCTTTGGAGGGGCAAAGTCCGCAACGGATCAGCAGATCGGTAATGACAATACCGCCATCGGTAAAGTCGGCATCGGTCAGATCGGTGGTGGGCACGTTTTCTAAATTACCGCCGCCGCCAAATAATGCTTCGGCCGCCGCTTTGGCTTTGTCGGCTTCTTCATTGCCGTGCACCATAGCGGTCAATTCATAAGCCAAACGGGCTTTTACCGCATTCAGTTCGCTACCTTCGGCTTTCGCCAATTCGTTGATTTCATCCAACGGAACGAAGGTGAGCATTTTCATACATTTAATGACGTCGGCATCGTCAACGTTGCGCCAATATTGATAGAATTCATAGGGAGAGGTCTTTTCGGCATCCAGCCAGACAGCACCCTTTTGGGTTTTACCCATTTTTTTGCCTTCGGAGTTCAGGAGCAAGGTGATAGTCATAGCGTAAGCGTCTTTGCCCAACTTTTTGCGAATGAGTTCCGTACCGCCCAACATATTAGACCATTGGTCGTCGCCGCCGAACTGCATATTGCAACCGTATTTTTGATACAAGGCATAGAAGTCGTAGCTTTGCATGATCATATAGTTGAATTCCAAAAAAGACAAGCCTTTTTCCATCCGTTGCTTATAGCATTCGGCACGGAGCATATTGTTCACCGAGAAGCAGGCGCCCACTTCGCGAAGCAGTTCCACGTAGTTTAAATCTAAAAGCCAATCGGCATTGTTCACCATCATAGCCTTGCCTTCGGAAAAGTCGATGAAGCGGCTCATTTGCTTTTTAAAGCAATCGCAGTTATGAGCAATGGTTTCTTTGGTCATCATTTGCCGCATATCGGTTCGTCCCGAAGGGTCGCCGATCATAGCGGTACCGCCACCGATCAAAGCGATGGGGCGGTTGCCTGCCATTTGCAGACGTTTCATCAAGCACAAAGCCATAAAGTGACCAACGTGCAGGCTATCAGCAGTGGGGTCGAAGCCAATATAAAATACCGCTTTGCCGTTATTCACCATTTCTTTGATTTCTTCTTCATCGGTTACCTGAGCAATCAGCCCACGGGCAACCAGTTCTTCGTATACAGTCATGTTATTTCCTCCGTACATGATTATTGATTCATTAGTTCTCTTGCGGTTTGCAAGGATGCTTCGGTCACACACTCGCCGCCGATGATACGGGCAAGTTCGTGCAGACGGGTATCGTCTTGCAAGCGGGTCACGGTAGTAACTGCCTGCTCCCCTGCCACGTCTTTTTCAATGAGATAGTGGCTATCGGCTTTGGCGGCAATCTGCGCCAGATGGGTAATGCAGATGACCTGGTGATCCGCCGCAGTGGCTTTCAGTTTATCTCCCACCCGCAAGGCGGCGCGACCGCTGATGCCTGCATCAATCTCATCGAAAATCAGCGTGGCAACTTCATCCTGTCGGGTCAGCACGCTGATAATTGCCAACATAATGCGGGAAAGTTCCCCGCCGGATGCGATTTTGGAAAGGGGTTTCGGCGGCTCACCGGGATTGGCAGAAATCAGAAACTCCATTTTTTCTCCGCCACCCGAAAACAGATCGCAAGGGGTAAAGCGGGTCACAAACAGCACGTTTGGCATATTGAGAAATTGCAGTTCATTGCACACCGCCCCATCCAAGCCTTCAGCCGCAAGCTGACGGGCTTTGGTCAATTGGCCAGCCAAGGCTTCGGCTTGTTTTCTTGCCGATTCGATTTTTTGTTCCAACAAGCGTGCGGTTTCGTCGGCTTGATCCAGCCGATCCAACTCCTCTTGCGCTTGCTGTAAAAAGTCAAGCATGGCTTCTTCATCTTGCCCGTATTTGCGGGAAAGGCGATAAAGCACGTCTAACCGTTCTTCGATTTCAGCCAATTCTCTGGGATCGAAAATCAAATCTTCGGACAAAGCACGAATTTCATCCCGTGCCGCATCCAACTCATAAGCCAAGGATTGCAGTCGTTCGTCCAACCCGTCCACCGCAAGATAGCGGGCACAATCAGCCATATGATCAGCCGAGGATTGAACTAAATCGGCGCCGCCTGATTGGGTATCATCCCCTTCTAAAAAGGCTAGGGCGGCATGTAAGGAGTGGGCGATCTTTTCACTGTTTGCCGCCGCTTTTTTGCGGGCGGTCAGTTGTTCATATTCACCAATCTGCAAATTGGCGGCGGTCAGCTCCTCCACCTGATAACGGAGCATATCCATTCGGCGAGCCTTGTCAGCCTCATCCATTTGCAAGCGGTTATATTCTTCGGTTAATGCTTTGTATTCTTCATAGGCAGTACGGTATCGGAATACAAGTTCCGGGTCGGGCAACAACTTGTCCACAAACACCCCGTGTGAGGTAGGTTCTAACAACGAATGGTTATCTTGCTGACCGTGAATATTGATGAGCAACACCGCCAGTTGCCGTAACACCGCCGTATTGGCGGGACAACCGTTAATGCGGCATTGGGTGCGCCCGTCTGCCGTAATAGTACGGTTTAACAACACGCTGTCATCGTCCGACGGAATCCCCAATTCCTCTAACGCGGTCATCACCGCAGGAGAGCATTCTTCAAACAAGGCGGTAACCGTAGCCTTATTACTGCCACGACGAACCAAGTCCTTGGAAGTACGACTTCCCAGAACAGCACTCAGCGAGTCGATCAAAATGGATTTACCGGCACCTGTTTCGCCGGTCAACACACAAAAACCGTTGGTAAACTCGATTTCTGCACGCTCAATGACCGCTACATTTTCAATTCGCAATGAGCTTAACACCATTCATCACCTATCATGCAACATTTCGGCCAATTCTTTTGACAAATTCTGCGCTTGCTGCTCGGTACGGGTAATAACCAAAATGGTATCATCCCCTGCCAGCGTTCCCACAATCGACGATAGATTCATATTGTCCAAAGCGGCACAAGCAGCGTTGGCCATACCGCTGTGACATTTAATCACCACGTTGTTCATCGCGTGATCCACGTGGATCACCGCACCCAAAAAGATATGGGAGAAATTCATATTCATTTTTGGCAATTCGCTTTTGGGACTCATATAGCGATAGTTTTCGCGAGAATCCAAACCTTTGACCAAGCGAAGCTCTTTCATATCGCGGGAAACGGTGGCCTGCGTTACCTCATATCCCGCTTCTTTCAGGTAGCGTAACAGATCTTCCTGGGTTTCCACCACGTGATCCACAATGATCTCTTTAATTTTCTCGTGACGTCTTTTCTTCATCTCATACGCTCCTTTCCATAATTTTA
Source organism: Clostridia bacterium (assembly GCA_017439545.1). Lineage (GTDB taxonomy): Bacteria > Bacillota > Clostridia > Oscillospirales > Acutalibacteraceae > UMGS1484. The sequence continues at coordinate 5,029 of JAFSIW010000061.1, forward strand.
TGTTTATAAATATCGAAAAAGGTATCCTTTTTAATTCGAATCAGTCGCACAACGCGATCAGATGCTTTTTGCACGGTAATTTCTTGTCCCGTAACGTCAATGGGCTCTTCCCCATCTAAACACACGATGATTCGACCGCCCGACGGGCATTTTGCCTGAATATGTAAGGGATGGGCAGGCGAAAACACCACTGAACGGGATTGCAGTGAGAAGGGTGACAAGGGAGTAACGATAATGCCGTTAACAAAGGGGTCAAGCACCGGGCCGCCTGCCGAAAGGGAGTAAGCAGTGGAGCCGGTGGGGGTTGCGACAATCAATCCGTCTGCCCGATAATCCATTCGCCCTCCGCCTAGACCGTCTTTTAGCTGAATATCAATCATACGGGCGGGACCGTTACGGGTAATCACTGCTTCATTCAAGGCATATCGGGTCACCGTTTCCCCCTTCACCGTAAAGGTAACCGAAAGAAGCATCCGCTCATCCACATGATAATCGCCACGTAATATGTTGGCGAGCAGATGGGTCTCTTCCGGTTCAAGACCCGCCAGAAAGCCTACTCGTCCCGAGTTAATACCCAACACGGGAATATTGTATTCTGCCGCTTGTTTGGCGGCGTGCACAATGGTACCGTCACCGCCCACCACCGTAATAAAATCCGCACACGACAAAGCATCTGTCGGCAAAACCACCACCGACAGTTCGGTTAAAACCTGCAAAATGCGATTGGCGTTTTCTGCCGCTTTTGCATCTTCCTGTTTTACAATCAGAACCGTTTTCATTCTTTGTCACTCAATTCTTTATGAGCATGTTCTACCACACTTTGAATGGTTTGCTCAGATACTTGCGCCAAATCTAATGGCTGGCACATACCCAAATACAACAAATATTCCACGTTGCCCTGAGGGCCTTTAATGGGAGAAAAAGTCAGTCCCAGTATCGAGAATCCAAGGGCAATACTACCTTGCATAACCCGTGTGATCACCTGACGATGCACCGCCTTACTGCGTACCACACCGTTCTTGCTCAGGTGCTCTTTGCCAGCCTCAAACTGCGGCTTGATTAAACAAACCGCTTTGGCATTGGCATTATTCTTTAATAACTCGTACAGAGTGGGAAGAATCTTATCCAATGAAATAAACGAAACGTCTACCGAGGCAAAACCAACAGTTTGTTCGATATCCTCCCGCGTCATATAACGGAAATTACATTGTTCTTTGCAAACCACCCGAGGGTCGTTGCGCAAAGCCGCCGCTAACTGATCGGTACCCACGTCAATGGAAAACACCTTAGCCGCGCCGTGTTGCAGCATACAATCAGTAAATCCTCCTGTGGATGCACCGACGTCCATACACACCGTTCCGTTCAGGTCGATTGCAAAGGTATCAATAGCTTTTAACAGCTTATAGCCACCGCGGCTGACAAAGCGTTCCCCATCGGTCAACACGATCACATCGGTTTCTCCAACGGGGTGTGAACTTTTTTTACAGCAAATCCCATTTACCGTTACCGAGCCTGCCTGAATCAAAGCCGCCGCCTTACTGCGACTTACCGCCAATCCCCGCAAGGTCATAGCAACGTCCAATCGTTTGGTTTCAGCCACGGGAAGCCTCCTCACCCTCTGTCACCCAGCGGGTGATTTGTGATGCCGTCATACCAAAACGAGACAGACACTCGGGCACTGAGCCGTGGGAAACCAGACCGTTTTCGGCTGTTTTGATATGAACAGCCCCATTATAACCTACTTTGCATAAACTTGCAAGAATTTCTTGCATAACTCCGCCGATTTCGGCAGATTCTTCAAGAAAATACAGTTTTTTGTATGTAGAAAGGGTGGAGATCAAGTCATCGGGTAAAGGCTTTAACCGCCCGATTGACACCACATCGGCCATGCTGTCGGCAGCGGCAGCTATGCACTCGCCCACCAAACGTCCGTAGGTAACCAAGGCGATCTGCCCGTTTTGCCCTATTACTTCATAGGGCAATTCCATCTTGCGGTGTGCCAACAACGGGTGTTGTGTTCCTCTGGGATAGCGAATGGCAATCAGTTGATCCGGCGCGGCAACTGCCTGCTCCATCACATTGGATAATTGTTCAAAGTTGGCCGGAGAATACACCGTGATATTGGGAACTGAGCGCAAAAAGGAAACATCAAACAAGCCGTTATGCATTTCCCCGTCTTCCCCTACAATACCTGCTCGATCCACACACATAATTACTTTGACCCCTTGTGCGGCAGCATCGTGAATCAATTGATCATAGCCACGTTGCAAAAAGGAGGAATAAATGGCAACAAAAGGAATCATTCCGCCCTTAGCCAACCCCGAAGCAAAGGTAACGGCGTGACCTTCGGCGATCCCCACGTCAAAAAACCGTTCGGGGAATCGATGGGCAAACTCCGCAAGTCCCGTTCCGTCACACATGGCGGCGGTCACAGCGCAGATTTTGGGGTTTTGTTCAGCCAACCGACAAAGGGTCTGACCGAAAACGTGAGAAAAACTATCGCTGGCAGGCGCACATTCGCCCGTATCCAGATCCATCCCCGAGGAAACCCCATGATAATCCTTGGGGGTTTTTTCGGCAAAGGCGTATCCCTTCCCCTTACAGGTACACACATGTACCAAAGCAGGACGTCGGGTATGCTTGGCAATTTCCAAAGCTTTTTCCAGCTGGTGGATATCGTGACCGTCGATGGGTCCGATATAGGAAAAACCCAATTCTTCAAACACGGTGCTGTGATATAACAAGTTTTTCAGCATGGTTTTTAATCGGAAAAACACCCGATGCAACCATTTACCAATCAAGGGAATATGAATCAAGAAATTAGCGAACCCGCTTTTAGCCTTAAAATACCCGGGACGAATGCGGATGGCCGCCATATGCCGTGCCATACCGCCTACGTTGCCTGAAATGGACATTTTATTATCATTGATAACAATGATCTGACGGTGGTTTTTCATCCGCCCTGCATTATTCAGCCCCTCATAGGCTAAGCCGCCGGTCAGAGCACCGTCTCCGATCACCGAGATGGTATAGTGGGCACGATCGTTCAGACCGTCCGCCACCGCAAGCCCCAATCCTGCCGAAATAGAAGTACTGCTATGCCCCGAAACAAACAGATCGTGTTCACTTTCTTTAGGACGGGTAAAGCCCGACAAGCCCCCTTGTTTTCGCAAAGAGGCAAATTGATCATAACGACCGGTGAGTAATTTATGGGTATAACATTGATGTCCCACGTCAAATACGATCTTATCGTTGGGTGAATCAAACTGGCGGTGAAGCGCCACGGTCAGTTCCACCGTGCCGAGATTGGAGGCAAGATGCCCACCGTTTTGGGAAACGGTTTGCATCAACACCTGACGAATCTCTTGACACAGCTGTGACAATTGTTCGGCAGATAACTCTCGTACGTCTGCCGGTTTATGGATGTTTTCCAGTAACATAGCGGATTCCTTTAATGTTTTCTTGTTAATAAATAGTCTGATAATTCAGATAAGAATTCGGCTTCATCGCCAAACGCAAGCAAAGCGTTTTTTGCCCGTTTGTTGTGCACTGCCGCATATTCCATGGTTTTTTCAACCCCAAACAGGGTTACGTAGGTGGTTTTGCCGCATTCTTGATCGCTACCGATAGGCTTACCCAATTCTTCTACGGTAGCGGTAACGTCCAACACGTCATCCACCATCTGGAAGATGATGCCCACCTCACAAGCGTATTCTTCCGCCGCTTGCCATTGCTCGGGTGTTGCCGATGCGGCATAACAACCCATTTTGGCGGCGGCGATGATCATCATACCGGTTTTTCCGCTGTGGATCTCGGCCAAGGTAGCAAAGTCTACGGGATGCTCTTCCGCATCCAGATCCATTGCCTGACCGCCGCACATCCCTTCATAACCGCAGCATTTTGCCAAGGTTTCGGTAGCGGCAATCACCTGCTCGGCAGGAATGTTTTTCGCGTTTAATGCTGTTTTAAAGGCACACGCCTGCAAGGCATCTCCTGCAAGCAAGGCTACGGCTTCGCCGAATGCGATATGACAGGATGGCTTGCCCCTGCGAAGATCATCGTCATCCATACAAGGCAGATCATCGTGAATGAGGGAATAAGCATGGATCATTTCCACAGCGCAGGCAAAGGGCAAGGCATCTTTGGGATCGCCGCCGCACAAACGGCAGAATTCCAAGCACAAAGCCGCCCGAATCCGCTTGCCGCCGCCCAGCACCGAATAGCGCATCGCTTCTACCAAGCGATTATAGGCTTCATAGGGCGTATTAGCCGCAGGCAATGCCTGCTCCAATGCTTGCTCGGTGAGATCGGCATACTGTTGCAACCGTTCTTTTACGTTCATTGGGGTGTCTCCTTTCCCAATTCTTCTATTTTTAATCGAGCAGAGGTCAAGGTACTTTCACACAATTTGACCAGCGCTTGTCCTTCTTCATATAGATTGATGGATTCTTCCAACGGCTTACTGCCTTCTTCTAACAGACGGACGATTTCTTCCAACCGTTCCATGGACGCTTGAAAACTTTGTTCTTTTTTGGTTGCCATTTAGGTTTCCTCCTTACTTTCTACCACGCAGGTAGCACTTCCCTGCCCAAGGGTCAATTGAATCCGATCGCCCGCTTGCAATTGTTGAGCGGAACGAATCAGCGTATCTTCTTTTTTCGCCAACGCATACCCCCGTTTGAGCACACCGAGAGGCGAATAGGCTTGCAAGCGCGCTGAAAGAGTATCAAACGCGGCGGTATGCCGATCCATCATGCGATGGGTGGCCGATGAAAAGCGTTGTTCCAACCCATCCAACCGCTGAAAATAGGGATCCAACATGGTATGCGGGGTGGTAAGCTTGGGCGATGAAGCCAACCGTTCCAGCAGTTTGGTCTCATTATCCAGCCGTTGCATCATTCGGTTTTTCATCTGTGTCTGATAATAAGACAAGATAGCCTGAATATCGGTTAGTTGCGGCACGGCAAGTTCTGCCGCCGCCGAAGGCGTAGGTGCTCGCAGATCAGCAACAAAGTCAGAGATAGTAAAGTCGGTTTCGTGACCTACTGCCGAAATAATGGGAATGGGGCAATTGTAAATGGCAAATGCCAATTCTTCGCTGTTAAACGCCCACAGATCTTCCATAGAACCGCCGCCGCGACCAATGATGATCACGTCTACGTCCTCGCGCACCGACAACGTATTGACTGCATCAGTCAGTTGACCTGCCGCCGACTCCCCTTGCACCTGCACGGGACACATCAGCACCCGCGCCACGGGATACCGACGGGAAAGAATATTCAAAATATCCTGCACCGCCGCACCGGTAGGTGAAGTAATCACCCCGATGGTTCGGGGGAAAGCAGGCAAGGTTTTTTTATGCTCTTGATCAAACAGTCCCAGCTTGGACAGTTTTTCTTTTAATTGTTCGAAAGCAAGGCTGAGTGCTCCCAAACCGTCGGGTTGCATATCCTCAATATTCAATTGATAGCGCCCGTCCCGATCATACAAAGAAACCCGACCGCGGCAAATAACCCGCATACCGTCCTGCGGGACAAACCGCATTCGCTCGGCGGCAAAACGGAACATGACCGCGCTGATGACGGCATTTTCATCCTTTAAACTCAAATACCAATGTCCCGAACGGTAATGATTGGTAAAATTGGAAATTTCCCCCACCACAAAAACATTTTGAAGGTGAGGGTCTTGTTCTAAAAGATTTTTAGCATAGGTATTGAGTTGTGTAACAGTCAACACAAGATTATTCATCATATTCACCCACCCGCAAAGCGGCAAGGTAAGCCACTCCTGCGGCGTTGTCCGACGAAAACTCGGGCGGTGCGAAACAGCCGCCGAAGCGTTCAGATAATTGCTTTTGTAAAATGGAGTTGGACATAACGCCCCCTGCATATAAAAGGGGCAGATCACCATATTGCGTCAGCAAAGCCTCGGTCATGGCGGCAATGGCCGCTCCCACCGATTCAATGCAATAGCGGGCAACATCCTCGTGGGGCGTGCCTTTGTCGAGCAATTGACGGCACTGATTCTCAATGCCAGAAAGACTGCAATCAGCGCCTTTCATGGTAGCCTTAGGTTTGCGAGGCAGATTGCCTTTTACCGCCAGCGTATCCAACGCTTTACCCGCAGGGAAAGCAAGGTCTAACATTCCGCCTACCCGATCAACCGCTTGTCCCGCTTTCAGGTCAAGAGAGGTGGCGATCAGCTCCACTTCAAATCCATAGTTGTCTTTCGGCTTGACCAATACGGCTTCGGTCGTGCCGCCTGACACGTGAAACGCGATAAACTGCTTTGTTAATAGATCGGTACGGCCCGCTCCGTAAGCGGCGGCGGCGATATGACCCTCTTGATGTGAACACTCCATCACAGGAATGTGCAAGGCACTGCCAATGGCATGGGCGGTCATTTTACCCACCGTAAAGCAGGGCATATAAGACCCATTTGCTGTGCGGGGTGTGACCGAAACACCAATGGCGGTAGGGAGATCATTCTTCTCGCATACCGAAGCGATCATTTGATCCAATGCCTGCGTATGATGAAAAACCGCCTCACTTTGCCGCAACCCCATGTTCCCTTTGGGAACGGGCAACAGTTTTGAGGCGGTATCCATTTGAGAACGGGAGGGTTGCCAAAAGGCAGCCGACGTGGTATAGTTGCTGGTATCAATTCCCAGAATTCTCATTGTTTTTCCAATTCCTCCGTACGAGAAACAGAACCCAAAACGCCGTTTATGTAGGAAGCATCATCCGGGGTGGCATACTTTTTAGCAAGCTCCACCGCCTGGTCAATGGATACACCAACGGGAATATCGGGACAGAACTTGAGTTCAAAACAGCACAGTCGCAAAATGGCCAAAGCCACGCGGGAAATACGGTCTTTTTTCCAGCCGATACAGTTTTTTTCAATCAAAGCGTCAATCTCATCAATATGTTCAAAGGTACCCTCTGCCAATTGATGCATAAAGGCATTTTCTTCTAACTGACGTGCCAATACGGCGGCCTCAATAATTTCGGCTACCGAATCGTCACGAAACCCTTTTTCGAATATTAAGATGAACGCTTGTTCTCTGGCTTCACTTCGTTTCATTTTATCGTCCTGCCTAATGGGTTATTTCTCTTCCTGACCGGCTACAACGTCAATGACCATTACATTTACACGAGCCACGGGACGACCGATCATATTCTGAACAGAGGTTTTAACGGCTTTTTGTACTTTACTGCACAATTCGTTGAGTTTGACACCCGCTATAACTGAAATAGCAATATCAATGGTCATAGCACTGTCCATAGCAGAAACACGGACCGCTCTGGCTTCGCTTCCCCGTTTGACAAAAGTCTTAATATCCGACGGGATGGCAACCAAGTCAGCAACACCGTATACGTCGCGAGCGGCTACGCCTGCGATTTTAGCAATAACGTCTTCCGATACCACTAAGCCACCGGTGTGTTTTTTAATTCTTGTTTGATCCATAATCTCAACTCCTTCATCGCTATTATACCACATTTTTCAAACTTCTCAACTATTTTACCTCAATTATTTTAATATTTTCTAAAGAAAATTCGGTATTTTGCTCTGCAATCTCTTGAATTTGCATCGTATCACTCACCAAAAGACCGTCGGTTTTCACCACAACGGTGACAGTTTCCTCTCCGATGACTGCCACACAATCGGCGATTCCCTTGGCTTTTACAAGGGTCTCAATGGTGCTTTCAGTAGCAATGCTCTCGGCAATCCGTGCCGAACGAGCAGAGGCATCGGTAACAGCGGCACTGTCCGAACGGGGATCATCAATGATTTTTTGCAAGGCGTTGGTAGCTTCTTTGCGGGCGATCTCTCGATCAGCACGAGCCTTGGTAAAATAATCGTCTTTGGTTTGCGTTACTGCCGAAGAATCCGCGTTCACGTACACCGCCTGCCCCATAGCGGAGCTGCTGAGAACGTCGGTAACCGAAACGCTTCCTGTTTGCTTGCCCATATAAAAATTCAGATAGACTGCCACGCCCAGTACCAAAACTAGAACGCCCAACGTAATTCCCCGTTTACCCATAAGTGCTTTTTTCAATGGTATTCATCCTTTCAAAATTGACCTGTTAATTTATGCAAACGCAGCCGTCATATTGATCGGTTACGCTTTTGCCACAACACATATCTGATCCTCCCGTATATCCAACGCAGTAGACAAGGCTTGTATCACCGTTTGGACAACCTGAGGATTCCCTCCGCCATCGCAAACCGCCACCACTCCTTTTACGCGTGGTGCCAGTTCGGTCAAAAGAAGAGGCTGTTCTCCCTGTTTAGTGGACACCATGATATAGGTTTGCTCACCACTGCTTTTGCTTTCGGTAGAAAGCTTATCGCTTTCGCTGGTTTCGTCTACCTCGGTGCTGTTTTTATCCTGCGTTGCATAGATATATTCGGCACCCTGCTCCATGGTGATCAATACCTTACACGTGCCAACGCCTTTAATCCCTTTGATCATTTTCTCCAACCGATGCTCCAACTGCACGGCATATTCCTCTGTGGTGACTCCCGAAGAAGTTTCGGCAGATTCCTGCTGCTTACCGCCGCTCCCGATTAGAGTGGAAAGACCTATCAACAAAATGCCGGCTACGCCGCACACGATCAGCCGGTTGGTTTTACTTATTGACGTAATTTTCTTTAGTCCTTCCTGCCATTTCATTGATCTACCACCTGCTCCACTTGAATCTCTCCTCCTATCAGTTCATGCAAATCCTGTTGAAAGGCCGCAACACAAGCCTTCTCTCCACGGGCTCGAACGGATACTCTTGTTACCGAGACGTCATTTGCTTCACGGCTGGTTTTCACATTGGTAACCGTTGCGGTGACACCGTGCATTCGCGCTGTATGCTCAGTCAAAGAAGCAATCTGACGAACAGTGGCCTGCTCTAACCAAACCATTCCTTCCTCGTTTACCACCTTAGCAGGAACAAAGGACGATGAAACCTCCGGTAACGCTTCCCACTCCCCCACAAAGGGGGAAACGGTGTGCAAGAGGATTCCGATGAACACCAACGCAGTAACCGTCTGCATCGTTCGCTGAAGAGGACCTGACGGACTCAGTAACCGTACAACACCAAGCAGTATGGCGGCAAGACAAATACCAAGCAACCATTCTTTCAACACAGTCATACCTTACCCCCTGCCAGCATCATCACCGCAAGGCCGACTCCATACACCAAAAAGGTGCAAATCGTAACAGAGAACATAATACCTACCCCATCGGCAATTCCTCGAATCACGCCCACAGCAGAAGGCAACTGAAAGATTTCTGCCACAGAATACAGAAGCATCAGCATAAACCGCCACAGAATCAATTCAATAACAACGGGCAGCAGCAATGCCGCAACCCCGCCGATTCCCAACACACCCCCGCTTGTTCCCAATAACTGAAAACACCCACGAAAGGCAGACAACGCTTCTGCCAGACTGCCGCCGATGACAGGAACCATATTGCCTACCGCAAAACGGGAGGCCCGTTGGGCGATAGAGTCGGCCGAACCGTTAATTACACCGCTTAAACACAGCACACCCGAAAACAAAGCAGTAGCCCCGCCTAACACCCATACGGTGATACGTTTCACCGAATTTACCATGCCGTTTAAAGAAAAACCACCGATACCACGGCTGACCGACAAAGCAACATAGGCACCTGTAAAGGGTAAAACGACCGATCGGGATAGCCAGATCATCGCTTGAGAGCAAGCGTACAAAGCAGAGGGAACTGAGCCTGCGGTCAACGTTTGTCCCGAAGCCAACAAAAGCCCTGCCAAAACAGGAATCAGCGCCAGCATAAAAGTGGCTACACTACCGATAATGTCGGTAGTTTTAGCAAATAATTGAGTAATGGGACCGATCAGCACCACACCAAGGCACAAGGTAGAAAAGTACTCCGAAATCCCGTGTATCGTCGAGGCGGAATCAGAAGAAACCGCTCGTAAGGTAGCACACAAAATCACTGTTCCAAGGCACGCAGTAACCGAGGTTAAGGGGCTTTTTATGCTGTTGACCAGTAACTGAGACACCACTTGTCCCATTGCCTTCCAATCAACTTCCTGTCCGTTGAGCACCGACTCCACCGACAATCCCCATCGGGATAGGATACTTTTCGTATCTTCATCCAGACTTTCTACCGCCCGTGTCAACTCCTGCAAATCATAATAGTCTTGCAGAAGCATCTCCTCCGTTTCCGCCTGTGCCGTTATACTAAACATAACAATCAGCATTAGACAAACCATACATTTTTTTATCATTGCAATAACTCCGCTACCGTTTTTACGATCTGCGTCAACCAAGGCAAGGATAACGCCACCATCAGTACTTTTCCCGCAGTTTCCACGTATCCCGCTACGGCAGTTTCTCCTGCATCTCGTGAAAGATCGGCGCCGAATTTGAAAAGATAGCTGATTCCTAAAGCTTTTATCAGCAGACTAAACCATTGCTCATCCGGACCGATATACCGTAAAAGTTCCTTGCCGTATGTGATAAGGTCGGTTGCAATACCCAACACAAACAACAGTAAAACAGCGCCACCTGCCATAGCCACTCCCAGGCCTGCCACAGGGTTATATTGTCGCAACAGCAAGCATGCCACCGCAGTCAACAAAGCAACGCCCAAGATTGCACCGTAACTCATAGGTCAAAAACATCTTTGATGGTATCAAACAGAGCCGCAATCTGCGGCACCATCATCAGCAGAACCACGATTAGTCCTGCTAAGGTGGTCATCAATGCCTGCTCCTCTCTGCCTGAGCGAATCAGTAATTGATTGAGCACAGCTACAATAATTCCTACTGCCGCTATTTTAAAAATCAAATCCACATTCATTTATCTTGTGCTCTCCTCACTATATCAGCAATACCGCAAGCATTCCCGAAGCCAATGCGCACAAAGAACGATACAGTTTTCCCTTGGTGGCGTATAGATTTTTTGCCTGCTCTACCTGATGAGAAAATAAGCGGCTGTACCGTCCGCAATGTGCCAACTGTCCTTCCAGATCGGTGGTACCCAATCCTTGATAAAATCCTATCACCTGCTCGTCTTCATCCTTGCTGAGGAGCAAACCTTGCTCCAAACGGGAAAAACACGGTAAAAATTCAAAATACGACACTTGTTTGGTCATCCAGATTTCTTCACGCCAAGTAAATCGTTCGAAAATGTTGGCAGGACAGTCGGCAGTATAACGAATCTCGTTGCATATGAATCCGCACAGTCCATTCATCTGCTCCCAAAAAGCAACCCGTCTTCTATATAAGCGGGCAATGCGGATACCTATGAGCAAAACTGTCGCCGACAACAGTAGAATTCCCGTTCCCTTCAGCCAACCACTCATTGGTGCGACCAATCCTTTCAATGGTTCCTTTTCCTTGTTCACTGTTCAAAAACACGATGTGAGAAAATACACCGGCATAAAGCAATTCCATCACCCACGGCTTTCTTCTGAGTTCCGTTTCATTCTGTGCGTGCACACTGGCAATGATCCGCACCCCTGCATGCATACAGCCAAGCATCCCCTGTGCTTCGCGACGAGATCCGATTTCATCGCAGATCAACCAATCGGGTGAAAGACTGCGCACCGCCATTTCCATGCCTATGGTTTTGGAGAAGCCGTTCAACACGTCGGTATTGATGCCCACATCGTTTTGCGGGATTCCATCCCACATAGCTGCCAACTCACCGCGCTCATCCAAAAGCACCACTTTTTGTCCCACGCAATTTTCGCCGCCAAGTAAACGAGCTAAATCCCGTAAAAGAGTGGTTTTGCCTGTAGCAGGGCGCCCCACCAACAGCAAACCGCCCTTCTGGGTATATGGAAGCAAAGGTTTTGCCACATTAAAAACCTGGCGGGCTATACGAATATTGATGGAAGAAATCTCTTTCAGCGCGGTGATCTCTCCCCCTTTTTCCACAGCAGTAGCACCAAGCCCGGCGCGGTGTCCCCCTTTTAGGGATATATACCCCCGTACCATCTCCCGTTGATGGGTATGAACGGAATAACCGCACAGCGCGCGAAAGGTTTGTTCCAAGCATTCATAAGAGCATATTAACTGTTTGCTGTTACGGTCCTTAGCCAAGCCCCCGTCTAAATCGCACAAAAAGGAGCGGTTATGGGTGACTAACACTACCGGTCCATTGGCTCGCAAACGAATCTCGGTTACCTGTTCTTGCTGATCCGTTGGCACTCGCAGCAACGGCTCTCGTAACGCAGCCGCGACGTATGCTACTGCCTCTTGATAACGATTGATCTGATTCACAGTTCTCACTCCTTGGTCTGATGCTATATACTATGAAAGTTTGTCCCTGATTATGCCTGCAAAAACATTTGTACTCCGACACCGCTTAAAACAATTACCGCAAGGTCCGCGAGTAAAGCCGCAGGCAAGGTGTGACCGATGGAACTCACCCCCACCGAGCCGTAGTAAACCGTAATGGCGTAAAAGGTAGTTTCATCCGAGCCACACATCACCGAGGCAACCCGACCGATGTGACTGTCAGCACCGTAGCGAGAAAGCAAATCGGATAACACCGCTGTTGCGCCGCCCCCCGATATGGGATGAATTAACATAAGCGGTACCACCTCAGACGGAAGTCCCACAATTTTAGTCAAGGGAGCTAAAGCAACACTCAGCCAATCCATAATCCCAGAGCCCTGAAACATTGCTACCGCTGTAACCAACCCTACCAACGTAGGCAAGATTCCTACCGCTGTGGTAAGGCCTTGCGCCGCTCCCGATAAAAACGAATGCCAAATCGGTACCTTTTTTACAAGTCCGTACAGCACAATAAAGGCGATCATAACGGGAAGCAACCACTCAGCAACGATCTTCATCAGCATCCCTCCTACGGTTTAATAGTGCCACGGCAATCAACCCAACCGCCGCTCCCAACACCGAAGAAAACCAAACGGCACCGATGATATCCATTGGGCTTTGTGCGCCATACTGTGCACGCAACGCCGTCACGGTTGTGGGCAACAGCTGTACCGAAACCGAATTCAACACGACAAAGGTGATCATGCTATTGGTGGCTTTTGAGGGATGAGGATTGATTTTCTGCAATTCCTTCATAGCCGCAAGCCCCAAAGGAGTCGCCGCATTGCCCAGTCCCAACATATTGGCCGCCACGTTCATAGAGATTGCTTGTCGGGCTTTTTCATGTAACCGCAGTTCGGGAAACAACAACATAATGGCAGGCGACATAAACTTTGCCAGACGATTTGACAATCCCGATTGCTCCATAATTGTCGAAAGACCGCCCCACAACGCCATCATTCCGGCAAGAGAAATGCACAGTTCCACCGCCTGCTTACTGCCCGATAGAACACCCTCGGACACCTGCCCCATTTGTCCCGTAACGGCACCGCCAACAACCGATATTATCATCAGTATTGCCCAAAGCCAATTCATCATAGCCATCACCTCATATCAACCCATTGTATGAGATGGCGAAGCGGAATATGAAAAAATCGGAGCGCAGTCATAACTGCACTCCGATTACATAACGGTTATTGTATTGTAATATAGGGCAAAATCGCTTCAAGCACTTTATCTCCGATTCCCGCAACGTTTTTAAGCTCTTCGGGTTTTGTAAAGGGACCGTTTTCTTCCCGGTAGTCCACGATACGTTGCGCTAAGGTAGGTCCCACCTTTGGCAGGGTATCTAAGATAGAGACCGTTGCCGTATTCACGTTGATTTTAGTCTGCTCCTGCGAGTTTGTCAGGCCGCTCCCGTCGGTCACGGTTACGGGTGTTACCGTGAGTAGAGGAGCAGAATAGCCAAACCAACCGTACTCCATAACCAGACCGCAAACCATAATGACCACAAGACAAATCAAACCCAAAGTGACCAAAAACGGACGGTCATCGATTCGCTTCATATGCTTCACGTACCGCTCTGGCCAATTGATCGGCACAAGAGGTAGGCTTCATACCGCAGGTGTTGCCTTTACATTTTTCTTCAATTTGCTCTACTGTCCATCCGTCCACCAAGCGGGCGATGGCCTTTAAATTGCCGTTGCATCCACCGAAAAACTCAATATTCGTAATCACATCACCCTCAATATCAAACTGAATGCGAGAGGAACAAGTGAATTTTGTGGTATATGTATATCTCATAAATGACACTCCTTTTCCACGTATTGTAGCATATTTTACAGCCAAATGCAAGCAGAGGACTATACCTCACCCTGCAGAGAAGCGTAAATACCTCCCTGCTCTAACAGTTGCTGATGGGTACCCTGCTCGGCAATCCCCTCACGGGTGATGACTAAAATGTTATCTGCCTTTTCAACTGTTGATAAACGGTGGGCAACTACAATGGTGGTGCGATTCTTACACAAACGATCCAGCGCCGCCTTAATATACGCTTCGGTAGCATTATCCAAGGCAGAAGTGGCTTCATCCAAAATTAAGATGGGCGGATCCTTTAAGAACACACGGGCAATGGAGATCCGTTGCTTCTGACCGCCTGAGAACTTTACGCCACGCTCCCCTACGTAGGTATCAAATCCGTCGGGAAGCGCCATAATGTCTTCATAGATTCCTGCGGCTTTGGCAGCTTGCTCTACCTGCTGGGGTGTTGCATTCAGATTGCCGTAAACAATATTCTCATACACAGTTCCCGTAAACAAAAACACATCCTGCGAAACCATGCCGATATTGCGTCGCAAGGAATCTCTGGTAAATTCGGTAATGTCATTGCCGTCAATTAGAATAGAACCTTCGTCCAATTCATAAAAGCGAGGCACCAAATGGCACAAGGTGGTTTTACCACCGCCTGATTCGCCTACCAGTGCCACGGTTGCCCCCGCAGGCACGGTAAAAGAAATATCCTTGAGCACATCCCGACCTGTATTATAAGAAAAAGAAACGTGGTCAAACCGAATCTCGCCGACAACGTCAGACAATTCCTTTGCATCAGGCGCGTCTTCCTCGGCGGGCGTATCCAGAATTTCAGTAAAGCGCTTAAAGCCGCTCATCCCATCCTGAAACTGCTCAATAAAAGAAACCAACCGTTTAACAGGTGACAGGAAGGTGTTAACAAACAACAAAAAGGCGGTAAAATCTCCCACGTCGATCTGCTGATAATAGAAAAAGATGCCGCCGCTGACCAACACCACCACATTAAGCAGATCCAAAATCAAGCCTGTGCCGCAGGAGAATTCTGCCATTGCCTGATACGCCTTGGAGCGCGCGGCAACAAAGTTATCATTGTTGGTTTGGAATCCTTGAATCTCGTGCTCCCGATTGGTGAAGGCTTTGGATACACGGATACCCGAAAGGCTGTTTTCAAGGCCGGCATTGATCTCGGAAACCTGCTTACGGGTCTCGGTAAAGGCTTTAGACATTTTTAGTCGCTTAACAGCTGAAAACCAAATCAGTACAGGTAAACACGCCAACACGATCAAAGCCATCCAAAGATGAATACGACCCATCAATACAAATGCCCCGATCAGCAGGATCACCGACAGAAACAGATCTTCAGGGCCGTGATGGGCAAGCTCAGTAATCTCTTGCAGGTCGTTGACAATACGAGACATCAGTGCGCCGGTTTTATTGTCATCAAAATAACGGAAAGGTAATTTTTGCAGATGAGAAAAAATGTCCCGACGCATATCGGCCTGCATACGCACGCCGACTACGTGGCCCATGTAATTGACCAAATAGTTGAGAAGGGTCTTAAACAAATAAATTCCCAATAATACGCCGCACCAAATTATAACCAACCGTAACATACGACCGGGGATATACACGTTAATTACCTGACGGGTCAACATAGGGAAAATCAGGTCGCAAACCGCCACCAAAAAGGCGCAAACAAGGTCAAGAACAAACCATTTCAGGTGGGGGCGATAATAAGCAACAAATCGCTTGAGCATAAAAAATCCTTTCCACACAGACAAAGGCAGTGACTATAAGCCACTGCCTTTGAAAATACATGAAATTAGCGTTGGTCAAAGATGCCCATAATATCGGAATAATCGTCGTCAGACTCGGAGGAGCTGAAGAAATCATCCAAAGATTCGCTGGCCGCAGGACGAGCAGCACGACGGGTATCATTTTCGTTGGGAGCACCGGTAGCGATAACGGTAACACGGATCTCATCTTCCAGAGATTCGTCGATCTGAGCACCCCAGATGATGTTGGCATCTTCATGGGCAGCATCGGTAACGATTTGAGAAGCAACAGTAACCTCTTCCAGACCGATATCGGGAGAACCGATGATACTTACGATCACGCTCTTAGCGCCCTTCATAGAGGTTTCGATCAAGCGGCTGGTGATAGCAGCGGTAGCGGCAGTTTCAGCCTTATCCTTACCGGTAGCAATACCAACGCCCATATGAGCGTAACCGGAATCCTTCATAATCGCGGTAACGTCGGCAAAGTCCAGGTTAACCAATGCAGGAATGGAGATCAACTCGGAAATGCTTTGTACGCCTTGACGAAGAACGTCGTCGGCAATGTTAAAGGCATTGAGCAGGGTGATTTTTTGTTCGGAAACAAATTGCAACCGTTCATTGGGAATAACAACCAAGCTGTCAACCTGTTCACGCAGAGCAGCAATACCGATTTCGGCTTGTTCCATACGACGTTTGCCTTCAAAAGCGAAGGGTTTGGTTACAACGCCAACCGTCAGAACACCCATTTCTTTTGCAATTTGAGCAACGATGGGAGCAGCACCGGTACCGGTACCACCGCCCATACCACTGGTGATAAATACCATATCGGCAGTTTTCAAAGCGTCAACAATCAGATCACGGGATTCTTCAGCGGCTCTTGCGCCAACGTCGGGATTAGCGCCGGCACCCTTACCTTGGGTAACTTTTTCACCGATTTGAATCTTCATATCGGCCTTGGAGTTATACAAAGCCATATTATCAGTGTTGATTGCGATGAATTCAACACCCTTTACGCCGGCATCAACCATGCGGTTTACAGCGTTACCGCCACCGCCACCGACACCGACTACTTTAATTTGGACTACGTTGGAATATTCTTGAGCAAGTTCAATTCCCATTGTTCCTAAACCTCCTGCATAATTTATACATTCTAAGAATTCTATTTTTATTCCTATCAATATTAACACGGATCCCGTGAAATTTCAACCGTATTTTCAAGTTTTTTTCAATTTTCTTGCAGTTTTTTTCATAGAATCACAGTTTTTCTCCAAAAACTATTCCGAATCCGCTTCAGAATCATCCGTTAAATCGGTTTGCGTGACGTCCGAAAGGTCGGTCGGCGTAACATCTGTTGGCTCTGAGGGCATAAAATCTCCCAGTACCTCACTTTTGAAATAACCGTTTTTGCCGCTGTTAAGCCCTGAAAGATCCACCGTACCCGTATTTCCTTCTTTTAGGCTGATCTCACGACCAAACTGTAATTTATAATTGAGATTGGAAAGATCACCCAATTTCCAAATATGCTGTTCGCCGTATTGCAGTCGTACCGCCGAGAGATCGGTCATATCAATTTTGGTGATTTGGTCGATCTGTTCGGTTTGCAACGCAGCTAACAGTTGTTCTAGCTGTTGCTTTTGATCCTCATTTTCAAAGGTCACAGGCTGACCGCCCGTAGTACCGCTGATTGTTATTCCATAAACGATAGTGGCTTTTTCAACATCAGCTGCCAGTTCAATGGTTTCTAACTGTGAAGTGGTCAACCAAAAGCCATCGGCACAAGGAAACGCCAACACATTTGTTTCTTCCGTTACGGTGATAATTGCCTTACTTGGCAGTTTTCGTTTTAGGGTTACGTCGCAAATATACGGGCACGCGGCGCGAATATTCCGTTCGGTAGCGGCAGGACTGAGACGCAACAGATTCTGCCCTTCTTCAATGCCTGCGGCTTCTACGATTTGCTGAGCGGAATAGCGGCTTGTTCCTTCTACCACCAAGGTTTTGACCGGAAACAGCACCGTAAATGCCGCCATAATCAGAGCTCCCACCAGCAAAAGGCACAGCATCGCGATCAAAACAACACTTTTATTCTGTTTTTTCTTTCGATTCTTTTCTTGGGATCGCCGTTGCGCCATTCGACGTTGCTCTTCTCTGCGACGCCGCATTTCGGCATCTCTTCGATTTGTTTCCATGATTTTTATTCCTTTAACGTATTGTTTTTATGTCGGCGCCGAGTTTCGCAAGGTCGGCAACAATATCCTGATGCCCTCGTTGAATATACCCGACGTTATGTACCTGTGTTTCCCCTGCGGCGGCAAGTCCCGCCACTACCAATGCCGCTCCCCCACGCAGATCGCAGGCCTTTACTCGACATCCCGAGAGAGTTGGTACACCTTCTACCACTGCCATACGACCCTCAGCTTTGATTTTAGCCCCCATACGGGTTAAGTCATGAACATGGTTATATCGGTTTTCAAATATATTTTCAATGAATATTCCCGTACCGTCGGAGACCGCCGCCATTGCCATCAAGGCGGGCTGTGCATCAGTGGGAAACCCGGGAAAGTATCCGGTTACAATATGTTGCATTGATCGCAGGCGCTTCGGTGCTTTGATCAGCAGTCGATTTCCTTTGAAATCAGCCGTGCAACCGCTTTGCCGAAAGAATGGCAATACAGGCGAAACATGTTGAGGAATCACGGGAGAAAGTTCTCCTTTTCCGCCGCTGACTGCGATAGCCGCCATATAAGTGGCGGCAACTATGCGATCGGGAATGACCGTATGCTCACAACCGAAAAGCGGTCCTGTACCCTCGATTTGCACCGTTCCCTCTCCGCATCCATTGATTTTAGCGCCGCAACGGTTTAAAAAGCAGGCAAGATCAACGATCTCCGGCTCCCGCGCCGCATTACGGATCACAGTAGTTCCTTTAGCGGCAGTGGCGGCAATCATAATATTCTCGGTTGCCCCAACGCTTGGAATCGGTAAAACGATCTCACATCCCGAGAGCTTATCTGCTCGGCATTGTAAAACGCCGCCTTCTTCGTTCACGACAGCACCCAACTGCGTGAGGGCACTCAAATGCAGATCAATGGGACGAGGACCTAATTCACACCCGCCGGGAAAGGATAAGGCCGTTTCACCGCAACGGGCCAACAAAGCACCCAAAAACACGATAGATGAGCGCATTTCACTCATCAGCTCATCGGGAATTTGCGTGCAGCAAAGCCCCCTAGGATCCACCGTTAAGGAGTGCTCATTCCAAGTTACAACACAGCCGAGATGCCGCAAAATACGTACACAAGCTGACACATCTGAGATCTTGGGACAGCGGTGAATGGTACACGGCTGATGGCACAGCAAGCAAGCCGCCAAAATGGGCAAAATGCTGTTTTTAGCGCCCTGTACGTTAACCTTCCCCTCAAGAACACGACCGCCGTGAATGGATATGTAAGACATACGTTCCCTTCCTTTCATACAAACAGAACATTACCGTTACTGTCATTGTATGAAATTTGGGAATATGGGTTACAGCAGTTTCATCAGTGCAGAATAAATCCGCTCATTGGCATCGGCATAGGCACCGTCTTTGGCCGCCTTGCCCATTTGTGCCAAACGGTTGGGATCGCGCAACAGTTGTTGCACCTGTTCCCACAGCACTCCGTCGGTCAGATTCTTTTCTTCTATCACTATCGCAGCACCACGGTTTTGCAAAGTCATCGCATTATGATACTGATGGTTCTCGGCAACATAAGGAGAAGGAATCAAAATCGCGGCCTTTCCCTGCACTTCAATCTCACTCAATGTGATGGCTCCCGCACGGCTGATGACTAAATCCGCCGCCGCCATGCACAGATCCATATCGTGAATATATTCAGTTACCCGAAGTTTCGGTGCACGGGCAAGATCTACGCCTTTCTGACGAAGCAATTCGGGCATCCACTCCCAAGAAGAACGGCCCGTGGCGTGATAATGATAATAAAGCCCAGTATTCCAATGCTTTGCCATTACGTCGGCCACCGCTTTGTTGATGCAATCAGCACCAAGAGATCCTCCAAAGGAAAGGATAAACGGATGGTCGTCATCCACCCCCAAAGCCTTTCGTGCCTCTTGGCGGGAGATATTCAGAATGGCAGGGCGAACAGGATTACCGGTGATAATATAATGCCGCTCCGGCAGATGCTTCATAGCTGCAGGCATCGCCAGCATAACGGTATCCATTTGTTTGACCAGCATTTTTGTGGTCACACCCGGGAAGGCGTTTTGCTCGTGGGTTGCGGTTTTGATTCCCATTTGATGGGCTTTGCGCAACACGGGACCGCTAACGTATCCGCCCATACCGACTACGAGATCGGGTTTGAACTTTTTCAGAATTTTTTGCGCTTCAAAGCCGGACGTAACCGCCTTACCCAAGGCTGACACGTTACGGGCAATGTTTTTTGCTGACAGACGTCGTTGAAAGCCTGCCACGTGAATGGGATAAAAATCGTAACCGGCCGCAGGCACCAAACGGGATTCCATCCCCTTCTCGTTTCCGATAAAGGCGATCTTTGCGTCAGGATGTTTTTCTTTTATAGTTCCCGCTACCGCCAAGGCAGGGTTAATGTGCCCTCCCGTGCCGCCGCAGGCGAAGATAATTTTCATATTGTCACCTTTTTCTCACAGAACTGCTACGAGACACCGAAAGCACAACGCCCATCTGACACAGTAGCATAACAAGGGACGTGCCGCCGTAGCTAAAGAAGGGCAAGCTGATACCCGTATTGGGAATGGTATTGGTTACTACCAAAATATTCAACGCGGTTTGCAAACCAACCTGGAAGGTAATCCCCATCGCAAGCAGCGAGCCGAATCGGTCGGGCGCACGCATTGCAATAGATATTCCGCGCCAGATAAGCAAGCCGAATCCAATAAGAATACATACAGCACCAATGAGGCCCAATTCCTCACACACGATAGAGAAAATGAAGTCATTGTGGGGCTCGGGTACCCATAAATACTTTTGGCGGGAATTGCCAAGTCCCCTACCCCAAAGGCCGCCTGAGCCGATGGCAAGCAAGGACTGAATGGTCTGATAGCCTTTCCCCGTAGCGTCTGCCCACGGGTCGAGCCAATACTGAAAGCGGCTCATAGCGTAGCTGACCACGCCGGTCAGCACGATTCCCACAATTCCGACTGCGCCGACGCCGCCTAAAATCGCCATATGGGACATTTTTACGCCACCGACGAACATCAGAATGATCCCGATCATAAACACCAGAACGGTGGCGGAAAGGTGAGGCTCCAATACCAACAAAACGCAAACCGAACCCAGTAAGATCAGCAAAAAGACAACGCCGAATTTAAAGGTTTTCATTTTGTCGTAATATTTGGCAATCAAATAAGAAAACAGCAAGATCACCGCAAATTTTGCGATCTCGGACGGCTGAAATGAAAAACCGCCGATAGCAATCCACCGTTTATAGTCAAAACCTTCGGACATAGGTGGCAAGGCCAGTACCAGTCCTAACATACCGATGGACACGATATAACCGATCCAAGGCAGCCGAAAGCGCTGCAACCAATGATAATCAACGAAGGAAATGCCAACCATCATTACCACACCAAGCACCGCAAACTCTGCCTGACGAAGTATAAATTTATAGCTATTGCCGTAGTTGTAATAGGCAAACGCATAACTTGCCGAAAACAACATAATCAGGCCGACGGTCAGCAGAATAATCACCATGGCAAAGAACACCATGTCCATTTTACCGCGGGATGCCTTTTTCAGGTCTTTTGCCCGCGTAACCGCCTCGTTGATTCTTTTTGTTTGTTCCGAAACCACACCAACCGCCTCCTTTCATCGCTTATAAAGGCATTATTTTCCGAAATAATATAAGGCTCCCGCCGCAAGGCATCCCACAACGGTAACCAGTGAAAAGATCACCACAATTTGGTTCTCGCTCCAGCCGCACATTTCAAAATGATGGTGGATGGGTGCCATTTTAAAAATACGCTTTTTGGTTTTCTTGTAGTATGCCACCTGCAGAATATCCGAAAAAGCCTCGGCAAGATAAATAATACCTGCCAATAACAATAAAACGGGATATCCGCTTGCAAACGCCATGGCGCACACAAGACCGCCCAAAAACAGCGAGCCGGTATCGCCCATAAACACCTTGGCAGGCTTTAAGTTCCACACCAAAAATCCTGCGAGACCGCCTGCGGAACAGCAAGCCAGCAGACTTAATCCGTTTACCGCAAGTATGCCCGAAAACAGCAGGAAAAATACCGATACAACCAACGTTACCGAGGAGCAAAGTCCGTCTACCCCATCGGTCAGATTGACTGCATTCATAAAGCCGTAAATAAACATCAAAGCAATAGGCCAATATAAAAGACCGATTCCTTTTGACACATCAACGATACCCACAAAGGGAATATTGGTGGTCAAATCACCGGTCAGCGCAAGCGTCGCCAAAAAGGCGGCTGCCACCAACAATTGCAACAAAGTTTTTTGTTTCACCGTCAAGCCCAGATTCTGCTTTTTAACCACTTTAATGTAGTCATCCATGAATCCGATTGCACCGGAAGCCAAAGCCATAATCAGACCTGCGCCAACACGTATCACTTGTAAGCGATCTTGGGAAATATGTGAAATAAATTCGTTAAAAAAGCGGTTATCCTTTTGTAAAATCGCAACGACTACCGTTGCTGCCAACGCGATAAGAATACCGATGATAAACATTAAGCCGCCCATAACGGGAGTACCCTGCTTGGATTGATGCCAGGCAGGGCCATCGGATAAAATCGTCTGTCCGAACTTGAGCTTTCGTAAATAGGGAATCATCCAAAATCCCAACAAGGCGGTCACGCCAAAGGCAACAACAGCCCCCGTGAGCATAATAATTACATCCATGCTTCCACTTCCTATCGGTCTAATTTATCCAATGCCTTGGCCACTACTTCCCGTTCATCCAAACGGATGGTCTGATGACCGACGATCTGGTAGGTTTCGTGCCCTTTGCCCGCCAGCAGGATCATATCACCCTCGCAAGCATTGAGAATGGCATATTCAATGGCTTTTATACGGTTTTCAATTACGGTATATGGAGTTTTCTTTTCTTCCATCCCCACCAGAATATCTTTAATGATCTCACCGGGATCTTCGGTACGAGGGTTATCCGATGTAACAATCACGTGATCGGAGTAATCCGCCGCAATGCCACCCATTAAGGGACGCTTGCCCTTATCGCGGTCACCGCCGCAACCAAACAAGGTTACCAATCGACCTTCGCAGGTGGACCGCAAGGCACGCAGAATATTCTCAAGACCATCGGGGGTATGAGCATAGTCGATAATGACCGTAAAATCGTGATCACCTACGTCAACAACCTCGGCACGGCCCTTGGGACTTTCTAAATTGCACATTGCGCTGACCACATCGTGAAACGGGAAACCCAACGACATCACACAACTACCCGCCGCTAAAGCATTGTACACTGAAAACTCGCCGGGCACTTTTAAATGAACACGACCGATTACGCCGCTACCCACCATTTCAAAATCCACGCCATCAACTCGTTTGCGAAGATTTTTAGCCACATAAGAGCTTTCATTGGTATGCACTGCATAAGAGGTTACGGGACAGTCACAAGCCGATAGGATTTCATCGGAATACGAATCATCCACGTTGACCACCGCGTGGTCGCACACTGAAAAGATCCGCTTTTTAACGGCAAGATAGTTTTCCATGGTTTTATGATAATCCAGGTGATCCTGGGTCAGATTGGTATAAACACAGCAAGCAAAGCGCAAGCCGTGAACCCGTTCCTGATCAATGGCGTGAGAAGACACCTCCATGACCGCATATTCGCAACCGCTCATTTCCATCAACGAAAACAGCGAATGCAATTCATACGCGCCGGGAGTGGTGTTTTTGGCAGGCAATACCTGCTCCCCTACCATGTTTTGAACCGTACCGATCAAACCGGTCTTATACCCCAAGGATTCCAGCAAGGATTTGATCATCAAGCAGGTAGAAGTTTTGCCGTTGGTACCGGTCACCCCGATAATCTTGATCTTTCGGCAAGGGGCTCCAAAATAGGCGGAACACATTTCAGCGTACACCTTGCGAGGTTCCTCCACAATCAGTTGACGGTCCAAACCAAGGTCTTGATCACACACGATCACGGCAGCTCCGGCATCGTATGCCGCTTTGGCATACAAATGACCGTTATCAGCTACGCTGCGCACAAACACGTCGCCGGGTTCCACTGATTGTGAGTTATTGGTAACTTTTGCTACTGCTACCTCCCCCAGCGGGGTATTAGCAGCCGCAGGATACAGGTCTTTTAACAACATATACATACCCGCCTTACATTATTCTACGGAATCAGAATATCGGAAATTAACTTTGATCACCGAACCGCGATCCACCTCGGTACCCGCCGCAACATCTTGATAATAGGAGATGGCGCCGCTACTACCGCTGACCACGCCTACGATCTCTACGTTAACACCGGCAGAAGCTGCCGTTGTAGACACCCCCGATACCCCCATATTGGTCAGATCGGGTACTGTTACTTTTTCGGGTTGGTAATCTTGTTCGGTATACAAAACGATGGTGCCGTTAGTAGGAGCGGTGGATCCGCCGATGGGATTTTGGGCAATAACCTTATCCCCATCACCCACCACACGGCTGGAAAGCCCTGCTGCCGAGATAGCTTGACGGGCACTTTCCACGCTTGTTCCCTCAACGGTGGGAACAGTGGTATTGATATTGGCGTATTCATCTTGCGTGTAAACCGCTTCTACGCCAAGATAGGGCAAAATTTCTTTCATAATGGCTGACGCCACGGGTGCGGCTACCGCACTGCCGTAGGTATTGCCGCCATGTGGCTCGTCGACCATAACGATAATGGCATATTCGGGATGATCGGCGGGAGCAAAGCCACAGAAAGATGCCACATACTTCATAGCTCCCTCGGTGGATTCGCTGATTTTTTGAGAGGTACCGGTTTTACCACCCATGCGGTATCCCGCCACATAGGCGTTTTTTCCCGAGCCGTTTTCTACTACCGAGCGAAGCATTTTACACATCAACTCAGAGGTCTGCTTGGAAATCACCTGACGCACCACCGAAACCTCTTCGGTGCGGGTGATGTTCCCTTCAATATCGGTAACCTCTTTCAGCACGTGTGGTGTTACCAGATTACCGCCGTTGGCGATGGCGCATACCGCTGTGATCATTTGAATGGGTGTGATCTGGAAGGTCTGACCAAAAGATTCAGACGCCAGCTCTACCGGCCCCATATTCTCATCGGTATAATAGATGCTGTTTGCTTCGCCGGGCAAATCAATGCCTGTTTTTTGGGTTAAGCCAAAGGCTTTAAAATACTTATAAAAACGGGTCACACCCAGGCGTTGTCCGATTTCAATAAATGCAGGATTGCAGGAGTTTTCGAAAATGTTGAACAGATTTTGATGTCCGTGGCCTGCCCGATGATGGCAATGATACCGCGTGCCGGCAATCACGATGTATCCGGGACAGCCAAATGTCGATTGCTCATTAACCACACCTTCGTCAATCGCCGAGGAGCCGGTTACCGTTTTAAATACCGAGCCGGGATCGTATACGTCGGAAATGGCTTTATTCCGCCATTGTTCATTTAGGGCCTCATTATAGGCCTTCTCATAAGCGGTGGTATTATCGTCCCTGTTGTCCTCTTGTTGGTCTTCAGAGGATTCTTCAGAGTCCACAGGTTGCTTTTTGTACTGTTCCAGCAAATCCAGCGTATATTCACTGGTTACGGTAAAAGGATCGTTGGGATCGAAATCCGGCTCGGTAGCCATAGCAAGAATAGCACCGGTGTTAACATTCATTACAATGGCACATCCCCGATTGGTTGCACGATTGATCTCAATGGCTTCTTCCAGGTGCTTTTCGGCACAATACTGCACAAAGGAATCAATGGTCAATGTGACCGAGCTCCCCTGCTGGGCTTCTACCATAGTTTCATAATTAAAGGGCATATCACTGCCGCGAGCGTTTTTGGAGGATACCATTTTACCCGGCACCCCTTTAAGCAGACTTTCATATTGGTATTCAATGCCACTCAGCCCTTGATTATCGTCACCCACAAAACCGAGAACAGTAGAAGCAAGGCTTCCGTTAGGATAGTACCGCTTATTGGCTTTATCCAGACCGATGATGGATCCGAGATCGTTGTCCGAAATAAAAGTGCGCACCTGATCTGCCACATCATTTTCAACTTTTTTCTTAACTTTTTCGTAGGCGGTGTTCTTTTGAGTCTGCGCGTACACATCGTCTGCATTTAATTCTAAAATCTCAGCAAGCCCGTCGGCAATCAGACGGGCTTCATCATCATTTTCTATATCTTTCGGTGTGATATACACCGTCCACACGGTAGCGCTCTTAGCAAGCTCTATGCCGTTGCAATCATATATCGTTCCCCGTGTGGCATCAATGGTGGTGGTGGAAAGTTGTTGTTCCGCCGCCAGAGTTGCATACTTGTTGCCGTTAAGAATCATGATGTTCAATAGGCTCACACCCGAAACACCGAATCCCAATACAAGCAATGCCAACAAAACACTAAGCATCCGTTTCCACATTTGCTGTGTGGGCGTTTCATTTTTCAACTAAACCACCTCTTCTTCTGTAACAAGTATGTAATCGTAGCAAAATTTATACCTAAAACAATCCCTGCATCGCCGCCAGCAAACCGCCGTCGCCATCCGCCAGTTCCACAGAATCGGTGGTATTCAGATTGATGTATTCGGTTTGGGCAATGGTCATTTTTTGCATTCCCATTTCTTTGGCGGCCTTTTCCATATTGGTAAAGGACACCTTCCCGTTGAGTTCAGATTGCAAGCGGGTGTTGTCACTCTTCAAATCCCGGATTTCAGTCTTAGTGCGGTCAATTTCACACACCACCTCGGAGTTTTGCAACTGGCAATGGAGTTGTGCAACGACCAGCAACAGCACGGCTACTACCGCCGCCACGATCACCAATCGGCTTTGCAGCAAGCCTTTGGTCTTGGCACGCGAACGGGGCTTTGCGTTTTTGCGATGGGTCGGAATCTCAACGACCTCTTTGGCTTTGGGAGCAAACAAATCAAAGTCGTACGCTGTGCTGTCACGATACATCATTGGTCATTCTCCTTAATTTTTTCTATGGTCCGCAATTTAGCACTGCGGGCTCTTGCATTTTCTTGCAATTCAGCAGTCGAAGCCTCTTTCGCACCCTTAAAGCCGGGACGGCAACGAGGGGTTTTACCGCAAACGCACACCGGAAATTCCGGCGGGCAAGTACATCCCTTACAAAGAGAGGCAAACCGTTGCTTCACCATACGGTCTTCTAACGAATGGAAAGTGATGACCGACAAGCGGCCGCCTACTTTCAGCAAATCCACCGCCTCATCCAAACCTTTGGACAAGGCATCCAATTCACCATTCACCGCAATGCGAAGCGCCTGAAAGCATTGGCGGGCAGGATGTCCGCCCCGTTTGGCCTTAGCGGGCACGTGATCGCTGATGATCTGCGCCAATCGGAGGGTGGTCTCAACGGGAGCTTCCTCTCTTGCTTTGACAATGCCCGATGCAATGCTGCGGGCGTATTTTTCTTCACCGTATTCAAAAAAAATGCGGCTGAGTTCTTCTGCCGAACAACCGTTGACCAGATCCGCCGCCGTTGTTCCCTTTTGGCTCATTCGCATATCCAGCGGGGCATCATGGTGATAAGAAAAACCCCGCTCGGGGGTGTCAATTTGATGAGAGGAAACGCCGATATCCAACAGCACGCCGTCTACCTCTTGAATGCCCATCCCTTGGATGATGGTCTTGATGTTGGAAAAGTTCCCTTCCACCACTGTGGCACAGGCAAAGGGCGCTAACCGCGCGCTGGCTGCCTGCAAAGCATCCGGATCCTGATCAATGGCAATCAGTCGTCCCGTAGTCAGTTGGGCAGCAATCATACTGCTGTGACCGCCACCGCCGGCGGTACCGTCAACGTAAATGCCGTCGGGCTTTATCTGTAATGAAGCAATCGTTTCTTCCGGCAACACCGGAACGTGGGTGAACTCCATAGCGACTCCTTTAGAAATTGATCTTATCCAGCAGATCAATAATATCGTCTTGCTCCACCGAAGCGGAAAGGTTCTGCCAATTCTTCATATTCCAGATCTCAACACGGTTGGAAGCGCCAATTACCACCGAAGCGCCTTTCAGCCCTGCCAATTCCCGTAACACGGGAGGAATGCAGATACGACCCTGAGCGTCGATTTCTACCTCAGAGGCATTCGCGTAAAAGTAGCGGGTCAGTTGTCGGGATTCTTTGAAGGAGAGCTGACGAATGGATTGATCCAATCGCTCCCACTCAGCTTTAGGAAACAGGAAGATACAACCGTCCAGACCATTGGATACCACAAAGCGATCCCCTAAATCGGCACGAAATTTCGACGGCACCGAAATACGGCCTTTATCGTCAATACTGTGTTTATAAGTACCCAACAGCACGGTGGTCTCTCCCCTTTCCTTTGATTATTTGTAAAAATAGCAGGTTCACCATTTCATCCCACTATTTACCACTTCGTACCCACATTATAGGACAAAGCAAAATCAATTGCAAGGGTTTACATAAATATTTTTTTCAGAAAACCACAAGTTTTTTTATTTTTTACAACAAATCGAAACCATTTAGAAAACACTTGTTCTTTTAAGGAAAATTAAAAACCCCGCAACACGTTTTATCGTGTTACGGAGTTTTGACTAAACTCTTCTATTCTATTTCGAGCCCCTCCAAACGGTCGGTCAAATCAGCCCATTCTTCAGTATATTCTTCTACTTTTTGTTCGGCCTCTTCCAACCGAGCGGTCAGTTCCATCACCTGTTTATAATCCGCCGCCATTTGAGGATCGGCGATCTGCTCTCGCAACGCCGCCGCTTGATCTTCCCAATAGGCAGATGCTTCTTCTGCCTTTTTGACCGCAGTGCGCAGTTTACGTAATTCCGACTCCCGTTGCTTGCGGGCTTTATATTCCTGCCCGCCGGCACCTATGGTTTTTTCTTGTTGGGTTAGGGTTGCCGCAGGGGTCATCGCCGCCAAATATGCATCATAATTGCCTTCAAATGGCTGTACCCCTTTTTGCGTGAGCAACAGTACCCGATGAGCCATCTTGTTGATAAAATAACGGTCGTGAGAAACCATCAAAAGCGTGCCGTCGTACTCCGACAACGCATCCTCCAAAGCCTCTCTTGAGCCAATGTCAAGATGGTTGGTTGGCTCATCCAAAAACAGCAAGTTGCTACCTTTAAGCATGGTTTTGAGCAAAGCAATTCTCGCTCGCTCGCCGCCACTGCATTCCCCCACCAATTTAAAAACATCGTCTCCCTGAAATAAAAATGCCGCCAACGCAGAGCGTATAGAGGTTTGATCCAAATGAGGATACGCATCCCACACCTCATTTAATACCGTCTTGGCAGCAGTCAGTTGTTGACCGGTCTGATCATAATATCCCACCGCAACACCCGGACCGTAAAAGATGCTGCCCTTGCCCTGCAACTGATGAAGCAATTGTTTCAACAAGGTGGTTTTACCGCATCCGTTGGGACCGATCAGGAAAACCCGTTCGCCTCTTCGCAAGCCAAACGACAAGTCGGAATATAAAGGATCACCGCCAAAGCTAAAAGAGAGTCCATCGGCGTTCAGCACTTCGTTGGGACCGGGCTGTGTTGCCCGAAACTTAAAATGAATGGTACTGATTTCATCCTCGGGTTTTTCCAGAGCGTCCTTAAGTTTTTCAATCACTTTTTCCTTGCTTTCGGCACGCTTGATGGACTTTTCCCGATTCCACCGTTTCATTTCGGTCACTGCACCCTCAAGCCGCTGTATCTCTTTCACCTGTTGACGGTAGTGATGCTCTTCCACTTCCCGATTTTTCTTCTTAAATGCAAGATACTGAGTATAGTTGCCCTGAAACACCTTTAATCTGCCATGCTCCAGTTCCATCGTCTTAGAGGTAACACGATCCAAAAAATAGCGGTCGTGAGAAATCACGATATAAGCGCCGTCGTAAGAACGCAAAAACTCTTCCAGCCATTCAATGGCGGCAACATCCAGATGATTGGTAGGCTCGTCCAACAACAAAAGCCCCGCACGGGAAACCAGCAGGCGCGCCAATCCCAATTTCGATCGCTGTCCGCCGCTGAGAGAAGCCAAGGGTAAATCAATCTGTTCTTCACTCAAGCCCAAGCCAATCAGCGCCGCATAGGCTCGCGATCGGTAATACAAGCCACCCTCTTGCTGATACTGTTCTTGCAAATGCTGGCGTCGCATCAGCAGGCTATCGTCGGTGTCCCCCGCCTCAATACGCCGTTGCCAATCCTCCAACTGCTTTTCCATTGCCAAAAGATCATCAAAAGCCGACAAAATCCATTCCCGCGCCGTAAGGTGAACATCTTCCGGCACGTGCTGTTCCATGGTGCCGATCTTCAAACCTGCACTGCGAACAACCTGCCCGCTGTCGGGCTCCTCTTTACCCAGCAACAACTTAAATAACGTGGATTTTCCGGTTCCGTTGGCACCCACCAAGCCTATGTGCTCTTTTTCTTCCATATGAAAGGAAGCCTGCTCAAACAAGCAACGGCTTCCGTAATATTTTGCCAAACGGTCAACTGAAAGTATACTCATATTGCACCCTTATTCAATGGAAAGATCTTCCAGACTGCGGAAACGGTAGTCACCGTTTTTCAGTACCTGCGAGTTGTTCAGCGCTTTGCCGATCCCATTAATGACACAATTGAGAGGATCGGCTACCGGTTTCACTTTCAGCTTTAGCCTTTCCTCCAGCAACTCGGGCATACCGTAGGTTAACGAGCCGCCACCGGTAAGAATCAGTCCGTCCTTGGCGGTATCTGCTACCATTTCGGGCGCAGTTTGTTCAAATACCCGTTGAATGGAGCGGATCATTTCTTCAGCGGTAACCATCATCACTTCATACAGCTGTGCGGTGTTGACCTCTACGCTTTGAGGCATTCCGTTAAACAGATTCAGACCGTTCACCGTCATTCCCACCTCTAAATCGCGAGGTTTCACACAACCGATGGTCTTTTTGATCCGCTCAGCAGTTAAAACGCCGATAGCGACATTGTACTCCCGCCGTACGAACCGCACGATCTCTTCGTCGAAAGCGCCGCCGCCCATAGGGAGTGACTCGCAACGAGCCAATCCGCCCATAGACAGCACGGCAATATCGGTAGTCCCCTTGCCGATATCCACCACCGTAACTCCCTTGGGGGTAGAAAAATCCACGTCCAGCCCGATAGCCGCCGCAAGAGGTGCTTCGATCAAACACACATTGCGAGCACCCGCGCTCTCCAACGCATCCACCACCGAACGTTGTTTTACCGCCGTGATGTTACCGGGAATGGCCACCATCGTACGGGGACGAATCAGTTTTTTCCCGCTGACACGGGTAAAATACTCTTTCAACAGTAGTTGTGCCGCTTCAAAATCAGCAATGGTTCCGTTTTGCACAGGGCACACCGAGGTAAGACGATCAGAGGTGCGTCCGATCATCTGATATGCTTCTGCCCCATAAGCCTTAGGCAGACCCGTATCATTATCAATGGTAATAACGGTAGGTTTAGACAATACCACACCACGTCCCATATAAATGCGAGTAGTATCGGTACCAAAATCAATTCCTATATCGGTTCTCATACATCTGTATCCTTACACAATAATATCTTATTTATTATACATATCTTTTGCAGGATTGGCAAGGAGTTTTTCTCATATTTTGAAAAAGAGAACGAATCGCAACGATTCTAAGTAAAACAAAGCAGTTTTTTCATTGAAAAGCAGGATCAAATATGCTATAAAAAATGAAAGGAGTGATTGTATGCATAATATCCGCATT
This sequence comes from Clostridia bacterium, assembly GCA_017439545.1. Lineage (GTDB taxonomy): Bacteria > Bacillota > Clostridia > Oscillospirales > Acutalibacteraceae > UMGS1484. The sequence goes on from JAFSIW010000061.1 coordinate 36,863, forward strand.
TGGAACAGCCGTGCCCCCGAAACCAACTGTTACGTAGATTTTGTGAAAGACTTCACATTGGAAGGAACAAGCATTCCTATAACCCTGAGAATTTCCGCCGACACCGAATACGTGGTTTGGCTCAACGGACAGTTCGTGGCACGGGGACAATATCACACCTTCCCCCATCTTCCCGTATATGATACGGTGGAGTTATCTCACTTTGCCAAAGTAGGCGTTAACCGCTTAGCCGTTACGGTATATTACCAAGGGGAGCAATCGTATCAATACGCCAAAGGCGAAGCGGGGCTTTGGTTCACTTTGCACCAAGGTAACCAACCCGTCGCCCAAAGTGACGCCTCAGTTTATTCTGCCCCTTCCCTATCCTATCAAGTAGGCGCGCATCGGGTGACCCCTCAATACGGATTCGGCTTTGTATACGACGCCCAATATCAAGATGATTGGCAAAACGCGGAAACGCCGATCCCTGCGCGCTTTACAGCGTCTGACCAAAGGGCTATGCCCGCTCCCCGTCCCCGTCCTATAGAAAAATGTGAGATTCGTCCTGCCCATTACGGAACGCTTGTAAAGCACGGCCGATTTGTTCGCACCGAACACTCAACCAATCCTGCTCTTGCGGTGCAAACCGATACACTTTTCCCGACCGATACTCCTATTTCCGTTCCCCGTGAAACCAACCCCTATTACATTTGGGATCTCGGCAGAGAAATGGCAGGGTTTATCACCTTGACGGTGGACCTGCCCCAAGGCACGGTATTAGATCTTGCCTACGGCGAGCATTTAGGCGAACACGGTGTTGCCGCCCACGTTGGCGGACGGAATTTTGCCAACCGTTACGTTGCCAAAGAGGGCAAGCAAACCTTCACCCACTACTTCCGCCGCATTGCGGGGCGATATTTGCAATTGCATATTTTGGGCAATGTCAACACGTTACCTAAGGTAGGACTGATGGAAGAATGTTATCCCCTTTCTCTCCCCGCTCTGCCCCAAACGGGGAACGAGACCATGGACCACATTCTCCATACCGCAAGAAACACCTTACGGCAATGTATGCACGAGTTGTACGAAGATTGCCCATGGCGGGAGCAGAGCATGTATGCAGGCGATTCTTCTCATCAGATCTTAGCAGGCTATTATGCCTTTCACGAAACAAAATTCCCCCGCGCAAGTTTAGATTTAATGGGACAATCCATGCGGGATAACGGCTTTTTGGCTATTACCGCTCCTACCGATGAATTTTTGCAAATCCCCTCCTTTACCTTTATGTGGATGTCGGCCATGGCGAATTATTTGCTGTTTACCAAAGACACGTCCCTTGTCGAGCAGTATTATCCCACAATCGCCAAGACCTTGTCCCGCTGTGTTGCACAAATGCCTGACAACATTGCCATGCACCCCTTCGGTAAAGGAATCTGGAACTTTTACGAATGGTCACAGGGCAGTGACGGCGGCAATATTTTTGATCCCGAGCCCCGTTTGGATTACAAAGCAGGACACAAAGACGGACTGTATCAAATGTTTTTATACATCGGTCTTAACAGCGCCGCACAAATGGCCGAAGCCTTGCGCCTGCCCCATGAGCAAACCCGATGGGAAAATATTATGTCAACCATCAAACAAGGGGTTTGCGATACCTTTTGGAATGAAGAGAAACAGCGGTTTGCTTCTTTTGTTGACAACGGCAAGCAAAATCATTATTCGCAACTGATGCAATCCCTCGCTTTGTTCAATCGGATCGATCCCACCAAGGATGCCATTCTGTGCGATGCCTTAATGCACGACCGCTCGCTGATCCCCATCACCTTGGGACACGCGGTGTTCCGCTACGAAAGTCTGTTGCGACAAGGCGACGAGTACAAAGACTTTGTATATCAAAATATCATCGAAGTATGGGGCAAAATGTTGGACGCCGATGCCACCACCTTTTGGGAAACCGAATTGGGTGCCGCTGACTTTGGCGGCGCAGGCAGTCTTTGTCACGGTTGGTCGGCTGTTCCCCTGTATTTGTATTGCCGTTATTTTGAAAAGATCGCCCCTGAAGATTTACCTCTCTGATTTTTAAAAGCCTTGTCAAATTTTGACAAGGCTTTTGCTATGAAATGGCAGATAACACATTTTGCAAGGCTTCTCGTTGCGTAGTCGACAAATCATCTTGCTTCATCAGTGAGGAATAATGATAGATACAAACCCCGTCTGCCACTTGGGATGAGGCAACCAACTCGGTTTCACGAGCAAGTACGTCGGTGGCGGTGATCCATTCTTTACTGCCTGCATCCTCCGTTCCCACTTTGTAAGATGCGATTCCGATATAAAGCGGTATTGACTCTGCTAAATTCTCCCAAGCTTGCAACAGGTTTCCAAACCGAAATTTTTCATCAGGATAATCAAATCCAAAATACAGTTGCGGACAAAGATAATCAACATACCCGCCTTTTACCCAGTTTTTCACATCCGCATACAAGGTGTGATAGTTTTTATCAATATCTGCCGCAGGACTCACCCCAAAAACCACCTTGTATTGCTGCGTCAGCTGATAGGTGCCCGAGATGAGCAGATTCACCTGACAGCGTCGCCAATCATCCAGTTTAAGGGGAGTGGTTGCCGCATCACAATACTGTTGATACGCCACCCGATCAAAGGTATCGACAGTAGTAGGATAAAAATAATCATCATATTGTATCCCGTCCACCGGATAGGTCTCCAGAATCTCCCGCACCCCATCCAGTATCAAACTACGCACCTTAGGGGAAGCAGGATTATAATACACGCCGTCATCGGTTTGTACCACGCAGTTTCCATCCTCCCGCATGGCATAGGCAGGATTGTGCTGTGACAGCTCCGCCAAAGTTTTTCCGCTGATACGATAAGGATTAAGCCATGCATGGACATAAAAGCCCATTTTGTGGGCTATTTCAATGAAGATGCCGGTAGGATCGAAGGATGTCCCCGTTCCCCCATTCACATATGACGACCAGGGAAATAACGATGACGGATACAAACTGTCAGAATGAGAACGCAAATGCAAAAACACTGTGTTGATTCCCACCTGTTGCAAATCGGTCAACACCTGTTTAGCGGTGCGGCGAAACTCCTCCTCTGATTTGTCACTAATCATCTCGCCGTACTCCAGATAATTGATCCAAACGCCTTTTACAAAGGATGCCGCGGAAACCGTATCAGCAGGTAGTTCCTTGGGCGGCAATTTACTGTTGCAATAAACAACACCCATCAAAAGCGCAAGCAATATGCCGAATGTCGCCATTCGTTTTTGATAGTGAATTTCTTTACGGTTCACGCCGATCCGTCCTTTACATTTATCCTGTTTCGTGATAGCATAGTAGTGGGAGGCGATATCATGCAATGGAAAATTACAGTTATATATATGCTTGTAATGGGACTATTATCCGTTATTCTTACGGTATATGATAAGGTTGCCGCAATCAAGCACAAAACCCGAATCCCCGAGCGATCCTTGTTGATTATAGGCTTGATGGGCGGAGCGATTCCTATGTTTGCCGCTATGCAGATCATTCGTCACAAAACCAAAAAGCCGAAATTTATGATTTGCTTGCCCTTGTTTGGTGTTTTGCATCTTGCTGCGGCGATTCTTTTGTTCCCCCTGATAATCAGTTAAGAAAAATATGAGTTTTTTTAAAAAAAGACTTGACAAACACAAACCAAAAGCGTATAATGCATAGGCAATCAAGATTTGCGGATATGGCGGAATCGGCAGACGCGCTAGATTCAGGTTCTAGTCGGGGCAACTCGGTGGAGGTTCAAGTCCTCTTATCCGCACCAGAAAGCGACTTGTTGAAACAAGTCGCTTTTTTAGTAAAATACACATAAGCGCGGATGGCTATTCCGCAATTAC
>JAFSIW010000062.1 GCA_017439545.1 Clostridia bacterium
ACCCTTGACAGTTGTATCAGAGCAAGCAGAAAGAGAAAACAATAGCATAAAAACAACAATTATTGAAACAAATCTTTTCATCATATCACCGCCTTGGGTCAATTATAGCATAAAAGCGGCGGAGCCGCAATACTTCTTCACTATTCACTATTACTTCTTACCTCCCAAAAATCCCGAATGCATTTTTAGTGAAGAGTGAAAAGTGAATAGTGAAAAAGTAAAATCCCGAACGCTTTCGCATTCGGGATTTTTGGTGGACGTTAACGGACTCGAACCGCTGACCCTTTGCACGTCAAGCAAATGCTCTACCAGCTGAGCTAAACGTCCACAGCCCGATTATTATAACCCATTCCCTATAAAAAATCAAGTGTTTTACCCCGATTTTTTAAAATTTTCTTTTTCCCTGCCCATTTGCCCGACAAATTTCGTCGTTTTGCACAAATTATACCAAGGTTTTTTGTGTTGTCTGTAAATTTATGGTCGTTTTGACGAAAAAACTCTTGTATCTTATGGGCGAGTATGATACAATAACCTTGTTATAGCAATTCGTTGCTCACTTAGAATTCTAAACCGAAAGGGTGTTTTGTTTTGAAACAGTATGTTACCTCGCAAATTAAAAATATCGCATTGGCAGGTCACGGCGGCAAGGGTAAAACCACGCTGGCCGAAGCTATGCTTTATCTTTCCGGCGGAACCGATCGTTTGGGCCGCGTTGCCGACGGCAATACCGTAATGGACTTTGACGCGGAAGAACGCAAACGCAACGTATCCTTATCCACCGCCGTTGCTCCTGTAGAGTGGGACGGTTTAAAGCTGAACATTATCGACACCCCGGGTCTGTTTGACTTTGCCGGCGGTATGAGCGAAGGTCTTCGCGCCGCAGGTACCACCGTGGTGGTGCTGTCGGGTAAATCCGGCTGCGCCGTTGGTGATGAAATTGCCTACAAGGCTGCCGACAAACAAAAGGCCGCCAAATTCTTCTTTATTTCTAAAATGGATTCGGAGCACGCCGATTTTGAAAAAGCCTTGGCTTCTTTGACCGACGCTTTCGGCTCTCACGTTTGCCCTGTTATGATCCCCATTGTAGAAAATCACAAGGTGCAATCCTACGTAAACCTGATCACCGGCAAACAGTTGACCTATAAAGACGGTAAGGCCACCGAAACCGACGCCGATCTGTCGGCTTACAGCCAATACACCGATCAGCTTAACGAAGCGGTTGCCATGACCGATGAAGCCTTGATGGAAAAATTCTTTGAAGGCGAACCCTTCACCCACGAAGAACTGGTCACCGGTATTTCTACCGCCATCAAAAACAGCGAATTGGCTCCCGTATATTGCGGCTCGGGCTACACCTTAGAAGGGGTTGACCAATTGCTGAACGGCATTGCCGCTTACGCGCCCTCTGCCGCCGATCGAAGCAACGAGCCCGGCGCCAAAGGGGAAGAAACCGTGGAACTGAAAGCCGACGCCGACGGTCCTCTGGTTGCGATCGTATTCAAAACCATCGCCGATCCTCAGGTTGGTAAGCGTTCCTTCTTTAAAGTGATCTCCGGTACTATGAAGGCTGACAGCCAAGCGGTGAACGCCCGCACCGGTGACATTGAACGCATCAGCAAGCTGTACATCATCAAAGGCGGCAAGTTTGAAGAAACCGCCGCTCTGTGCGCAGGCGACATCGGCGCCGTAGCCAAGCTGTCCTCCGCCCAAACCGGCGACACCCTGTGCAACCCCGGTAACGTGATCGTTGCCCGCAAGCCAGACTTCCCCGCTCCCTGCTATTCCATGTGCATTAAGCCCAAGAACCGTGGGGATGAAGATAAGATCGTGAACGGCCTCAACCGTTTGATCGAAGAAGATCCCACCATCAGCCAATACGCCAACGCCGAAACCCACGAACAAATCGTGTCGGGTCTGGGCGAACAACATCTGGACGTGGTGGTTTCCAAGCTGAAAGCCAAATTCGGTGTGGACGTTGTGCTGTCCGCTCCCACCGTTGCTTACCGTGAGACCATCCGCAAACGGGTAGAGGTACAAGGTCGCCATAAGAAACAATCCGGCGGTCACGGTCAATTCGGTGACGTTTGGATCCGCTTTGAGCCTTGTGAAGAAGAAGGTCTGGTCTTTGCCGAAGAAGTATTCGGCGGCTCGGTACCCCGCAACTTCTTCCCCGCCGTTGAAAAAGGTCTGCAAGAATGCATGCAAAAAGGCGAGTTGGCAGGCTACCCCGTAGTAGGCGTAAAGGCCACCTTGTATGATGGCTCGTATCACCCCGTAGACTCCTCTGAAATGGCATTTAAGATTGCCGCCGGTCTTGCCTTCCGCAACGGTGTTGCCGCCGCCAATCCCACCATTTTAGAGCCCATCGGTATGCTGAAGGTCATTGTGCCCGGCGATAATATGGGTGATATTATGGGTGACGTTACCAAGCGCCGCGGTCGCGTGCTGGGTATGAACCCCGCCGACCAGATGCAAGAGATCGAAGCCGAAGTTCCCATGGCTGAAATGAGCGACTTTGCCACCGTGCTTCGCTCCATCACTCAAGGTCGCGGCTCCTTCACCCTCAACTTTGAACGGTATGAAGAAGCGCCTCAACCCGTGGTGCAAAAGGTAATTGAAGAAGCCAAGGCAAAAGCCGAAGAATAATTCACAACAAGCAACCCCTCTCTGATACACCGTCAGAGAGGGGTATTTTTTGCCCAAATAATAATCCACCCGCATAGCGGGTGGTATTTCAGTTTCGGGCATAGCCCTAATACTACAGGCTACGCACAAGTGCGTCTTTTATTGGCCTGTCAGCCATGCCTTTGTTTCGAAACCCCGCTCAAGCGGGACTAAAACCAAGCCTCCCTTGTGTAAAGGGAGGTGGCACGGCTTGCCGTGACGGAGGGATTGTTAAAAGCGATAATCTACACAAAACAATCCCTCAGT
>JAFSIW010000063.1 GCA_017439545.1 Clostridia bacterium
AAATCTCCTCCCATTGAGGTCGAAGATTTTTCAAGTGCGGATTTTGAGTCTGATGCGGCAAAAACGCAGCCAATACTTGCCGTATTGGCGAGTATTTTAACAAAATCAGAGTGAAAATCCGCCTTTAAAAACGGAGTTCGGTTTTGCCGCTCTACCCTATCCGTCACGGCTTCGCCGTGCCACCTTCCTCATGGAGGAAGGCACTTCCCGTCTCAAGGATGTGGCTGTAATGCCCTTTTTATACAACCAAAAGCTGATTCCCCTTGCAAAGAACTTACGAAAAAACGCTACACCCCAAGAGAATCATTTGTGGTATGACTTTTTGCGAACCTATCGTCCTCGCTTTCAACGGCAAAAAAGCATCGGCAACTATATTGCAGATTTTTATTGCCATCAAGCCAAATTGATCGTTGAATTAGATGGCTCACAGCATTACGAAGCAAAAGGCTTGCTACAGGATCGGATTCGTACGCTCGATTTACAGCAGTTCGGTCTGACTGTGGTGAGAATCCCCAACAATGCTGTACAAGACAATTTTTCAGGCGTGTGTGAATACATTCATCAAACGGTGAATTTTATGATGGGAAAGTCTCCCAAGGCTCCCTCGTGAGGGAGCTGTCAGCGAAGCTGACTGAGGGAGTCAAAATCAACGTCATTGAAGGAGATAATACAATGCATCTCAATAACGCAGAACGGGCGGCGGTGCTGGTAGAAGCCCTCCCCCACATTCAAAACTACACCGGCAAGGTGGTCGTCATTAAATACGGCGGCAACGCCATGATCAACGAAGAACTGAAACTGCAGGTGATGGAAGACATCGTGTTGCTTCACTTAATCGGCGTACACGTGGTGCTGGTTCACGGGGGCGGCCCCGACATCAGCGGTATGCTCAAGCGCGTGGGCAAGGAATCGGTGTTTAAAGACGGTTTGCGGGTCACCGATAAAGAGACCATGGAAATTGCCCAAATGGTGCTGGCAGGCAAAACCAACAAGAATCTGGTGAACCTGCTGGAGGTCAAGGGCGGCAAAGCCGTGGGTATTTCGGGGATTGACGGGCAACTCATCAAAGCCGAAATGAACAATCCCGATTTAGGTTACGTGGGCAGAATCACCGAAGTAAACGTGCAACCCATTTTAGACCTGATTGAAAAAGGCTACATTCCCGTGGTGTCCACCATTGGATGCGACGACGTGGGCAACGTATACAACATCAACGCCGATACCGCCGCCGCCCGCATTGCAGGCGCTATGCAGGCCGAACGGCTGATTACCATGACCGACATTGCCGGCATTCTGGCTGACAAGGATGATCCCGATTCGGTCATTCCCTGCATCGACATTGAAGATGCCAAAAAATTGTTCACCAGCGGCGTGATCTCCGGCGGGATGATTCCCAAGGTGGAATGCTGTATTGAAGCCATCATTGAAGGGGTAGAACGGGTGACCATTTTAGACGGTCGCGTTCCCCACGCCCTGCTGATGGAAACCCTCACCGACGAAGGTGCGGGCACGATGGTGGTAAAAGAAAAATAGGTGATTTTAATGGATATGAAGCAAATCGATCAACAATATATTGCAGGCACGTATGCCCGTTTTCCCTTGCAGATCGCATCGGGTAACGGAGCGCTGTTGTGTGACGAGCAGGGCAAAGAATACATTGACCTTGCCAGCGGCATTGCCGTTAACACCTTTGGGGCATCCGATCCCCTTTGGGTGGAGGCGGTAACCCGTCAGGCAAGCACGCTGCAACACATTTCTAACCTGTATTATACCGAGCCTTGTGCTACCTTGGCACAAATGCTGTGTGAGCGTACGGGAATGAGCAAGGTGTTTTTCTCTAACTCGGGAGCAGAAGCCAACGAGTGCGCCATTAAAGCCGCCCGTCTGTATGCGGCAGGCAAAAAGGGCAAGGAGTATGCCACCATCATCACCCTGCAAAACAGCTTTCACGGGCGCACCATCACTACGCTGGCCGCCACGGGGCAAGACGGTTTTCACAAGGATTTCACTCCCTTGACCGAAGGGTTTGTGTACTGCCCTGCCAATGATGTTGAGGCTCTGAAAGCCTTGGTGGCAGAGCACAAATGCGCCGCCGTTATGATGGAGCCGGTACAAGGAGAAGGCGGTGTAGTGCCGCTGACCAAGGAATTTGTGCAAGCCGCCCGCAAGCTTTGCGACGACAACGATATGCTGCTGATTTTTGACGAAGTGCAGACCGGTAACGGACGCACCGGCAGTTTATATGCTTATATGCAGTTCGACGTTACTCCCGACGTAGTTTCTACCGCCAAGGGATTGGCAGGGGGATTGCCGTTAGGGGCTACTCTGCTGTGCGAAAAACTGCAAGATCTGTTCACCCCCGGCTCTCACGGCTCTACCTTTGGGGGCAACCCCGTGTGCTGTGCCGGGGCCATCTCCATTCTCTCCCGTCTGACCGATGAATTGATGGAGGAGGTCAAAGCCAAATCCCACTATATTTTTGAGGAACTGGGCAGTGCCGACGGGGTAAAAAGCGTCACCGGTATGGGGCTGATGATCGGCATTGAAACGGTGAAAGAGGCAGGAGAGATCGTGTCTGCCTGTATGGAGCAAGGGGTATTGGTGATCAAAGCCAAGACCAAGGTGCGCCTGCTGCCTCCGTTGAATATTACCATGGAGCAGTTGACCAAAGCCATCGCCGTGTTGAAAGCCGCCTGCAAGGAGAACTGATATGGACGAAAAAAAAGTGGAACGGATCAACGAACTGTCCCGCCTTGCCCGCGAACGGGAGTTGACCGCCGAAGAACAAGCCGAACGGGCACAGCTTCGCGCTGAATACGTGGCAAGCTTTAAGGCTTCCCTTACGGGGATTTTGGACAATACGGTGATCCAGTATCCCGACGGAAGCAAGAAAAAAGTGGAGCATAAAGAAAAAATCAAACATTAAGCTAAGAAGTCGTAAGAGAACTCTTACGACTTCTTTTTCTTATAATATCGGTAAATCTTATAAGGCAAACAAATAAGCCATTCAAGCAACAACCACGGCCAGAGCAACCATGTAACCGGAGCATCGTAATCATCATACTCTTTAACTTTGATCACCACCGGTTTATACTCCCCGCATCCTTCGCATAGATACAATTCCTCTGAAATAATAAATTTTTCAGGTGGATCATTCGTTCCATTGATTTTGTTCCAACATTCAGGGCAAAATTCTGCCGGTTTCATCACCTCAATGGCATGATAGCATAAATGCATTGCATTTGCAATGCATACTTTGGCGCATCCGTAGCCTACACTAAAAGCAATACAAATGTATTGCGAGGTAATTATTATGGGTAATTTTAAAATCCCGTCGATCCCCCCGACCACAAACAAAACCATCCGTTTTCCCAATGATGTAATCGAACAGGTAGAGACCGCCATCCAAGGAAAAGACTGTACGTTTTCCGCCTTTGTCATTGCGGCGGTGCGGGCTGCGTTGGAGAATATGGAAGAATAGGTCATCCCCACCCCTTACAAGGTTATTTGGTAGCGGGTGGTTATTTAAAATAAGGGATGACAACTGGATCGATCTATGCTATAATCGACTTATCATGACAAACAACGAGGTGTCGACTATGAACTTTTTAGAAGAACGCATTGTCAAAGACGGGGTAGTCAAGCCCGGTAACGTATTAAAGGTAGACAGTTTTCTCAATCATCAAATGGACATCCACCTGATGGATCAGATGGGGGAAGAATTTAAACGGCGGTTTGCTCACAAGCAGATCAACAAGATCCTCACCATTGAAGCGTCGGGCATTGCCATTGCCTGTGCCGCCGCCCGCTATTTTGACGTGCCGGTGGTATTTGCCAAAAAGTCCAAGAGCATCAATCTGGACGGAGAAATGTACGTGGCTATGGTGGAATCCTTTACCCATAAAAACGTAAACCAAGTGGTGGTTTCCAAAAAATTCCTTTCGGCTGATGACAAGGTGCTGATCATTGACGACTTTCTTGCCAACGGTTGCGCCCTGCAAGGGCTGATCTCCATTGTAGAATCGGCAGGCGCAACGGTAGAAGGCATTGGCATTGCCGTGGAAAAAGGCTTCCAGATCGGCGGTCGGGTCATTCGCAACTTAGGATATCAGTTAGAATCCCTCGCCATTGTGGATGCGATGGACGCCGAGAACGGCACCATCACCTTTCGGGAACAATAACACCGCTCCACCAACCCGAATACGACAAAACAACCCACCCGCATAGCGGGTGGTATTTCAGTTTCGGGCATAGCCCTAATACTACAGGCTACGCACAAGTGCGTCTTTTATTGGCCTGTCAGCCATGCATTTGTTACGAAACCCCGCTCAAGCGGGACTAAAACCAAGCCTCCCTTGTGTAAAGGGAGGTGGCACGGCTTGCCGTGACGGAGGGATTGTAAAAAGCGATAATCTACACAAAACAATCCCTCAGTCAGCTT
>JAFSIW010000064.1 GCA_017439545.1 Clostridia bacterium
AGGGTTCGCATCAGCATCCAGAACATCATCAGCACAACAAGGATAATAAGATGGCGACGAATCTCCTTGTTCACGATACGGTCGTATACCGAGATCTCCCACGATACCAAAATGCCGAGATAAATCATCAGCACCACGATGTGGGATATCACATACATTGCCGGTGTGGTGTTCATGGTAATAACACGGACAAAGTTTGCAAATAAAAGCAGGAATATGGTCAGCAATACGTTGATGGTATAGGACTGCGTTCTTCCTTCCTTGCTCATCAGCCCCCCATTTTGCATAGAGCGGTAAATAGCAAGCATCAGGCATTCGGTCAGTATATAGGAAACCGAGAGCCATTCAAAGCCACGGAGCAAAAACTGCTCGATAAGCCAAATCAGTATGTTACAGAAAACCGTACACAGCAGAAGGATCGTATGTAAATGGGATTTGATCTTTTTCTTTGCGACGGCGTAAATTGCGACACCCACCATCGAGAACATATACCCGATCAGATAAACGTAGTACAACAAGTGTAGCGGGCCGTACTCACGGACGAGCTTGCCTGCCCCGTTTACGACCTCAAAATCAACTGTTTTGTAGTAGATCGGCAGGATGCCCGGACTTGTGGTAATGCCCAGCATCACGATACCGATGGTCACGAGAGCGATCATCAGCGGTTTTGGACGTTTCATTCCGCAAAAGCGCAGTACCATCATCAGCATAAAGAACGGCAGAAATACGCTGCCGAGATAGGCAAGTCTGTTGGAATTTAACGCCGAGCCAAGGCTTTGGGATACCGACAACATAAAATAACCGAGGTTACAAATAGATACCGAAACGAATACGAGCAATAGCCACACGTCACGCTTCTTGTCCGAAGCCACGCAGATTCCTACCATACACAAAGAAACCAAGGCGATAACACCGTAAGCCAATGACATTTTCTCACCTGCTTTTTCTCTTTCTTTTGGTTCTTATTGGTTATTTTATCACATTTACTATAAAAATGCTACTATTTTCGTTAGGGTGAACATTAAACAAGAAAATCAGCACGGTGATGCGCCGTGCCGTAAAGCCTTTGTTGATACGGTTTCCCTTTCGTTGCGGCCGTACCTCCTCAAGATTTTATATGAGAATTGTGCAAGTTTTCGGGTTTTTCCCTTGATACAACATAGACGATATCTTATAATAGTATAAAACCTATTCCTTTTTCTTGGTTGGGTATTCGTCTTTTTGAATCAACGACAATCGGTTGGATTTTCTTGATCTCACGAGAAAAACGTTCTTTGCAAGGAGGAATGGCAATGTCTTATCAAAATATTCAGCTTAGGTCAATTCCCGTGGTGGTGCATTCTCATCGTTTTACTACAACTTGTTACAACATCCCCTTCAAAGCCATTCCCCACCATTTAGAAATCTCCTATATTGAACAAGGCGCAGTTGAGATCTACAAGGAAGACCGCCTTTTATACACCCTGCCCGAAAAAAGCATCGTTATCAACTTTTATGAGCAACCATTGCGATTTGTCAGCAAGGCTCCTGTTCATTCTCACGTTACGGTGGGACTGGTTGGCAATTACGTAATGTCGCCTATGTCGTCCAAAGACGTTTTGGCTTGCAGTCGGATGCATTCTTCCCATCAGCCGGAATACATGGCCGCCATTTTACCCTATCAAAACAAAATGATATTGGATCATAACAGCCGCATTTATCGTTTGTTTGACAAAATTATTCAGACCAATACCGGTGCCTTGGGAGAACACTCGCTGGAAACCTCTGCTTTGGCAATGACCTTGATGGCGGAAATTTCCAAAGAATGTGTACGGCAATGCTATGTGAATCTTCAACTTCCGCCCAGCGATATTGTGTATACCGAGCGTGCCATGGATTACATTGCGGCGCATTTATCTCAAAAAATAGAAGTGCAGGATATTGCTCGTGCCGTGGGCATCAGCAGCGGATATCTGAGCGGCATTTTTAAAACCGTTACCGGTAAAACTATGGTGGAATACATCAATCTGGTTAAACTGCAACGAATAACCGAACTGATGTCTTCTCTGGGAATCTCGGCCGGCGAGGCGGCAGAGCAAGTAGGGATCACTGATCCCAGTTATTTAAGCCGCTTGTTCCGCAAGTATCTGGATATAGGAATTCGTGATATTAAAAAAGAGAAAGACAAATTGGAGAGAGAGAACCGATGAGTGATATTACAGAAATTGATAAAAATTTTGCCAAACATTCCGTTGTTTATGAAGGGATGAAGGTCTATCATATAACCGAACCGCCCTTTACAATCTATGGCTTATACCAACCGAAACCGGGTGATTTTCGACGGATGCCACAAGAGCTTGCGCAAAGCATCAGTCGCGGGGTTGATTTTGTACATACCAACACATCAGGTGGACGGATACGATTCAAAACCGATTCGTCCCGTATCACCTTGCGCAGTATAATGCCCAAATTATGCAAGTTTCCCCATATGCCCACCACCGGAACATCTTGTTTCGATCTTTATGTAGATGGTGCTTATTGCGGTCCTTTCAATTTTGGTAATGGCGTGCAGGAAGAAACCTGTGTTGTATGCGAAGCAACTTTGAATGCACCCAACCACGGGATGCATGAGGTGCTGATTCACTTCCCGCTATATAACGATGTTACCGATGTTTACATTGCCCTGGATGAGAATGCAAAAATTGAAAAAACCGATGGGTATGCCGATGAAACGCCCGTAGTATTTTACGGCTCGTCCATCACCCAAGGGGGATGTGCTTCCCACGCGGGCAACGCATACCCTGCCATACTTTCGCGTAAAATGGATTTTAACTATATCAACCTTGGTTTTTCGGGCGCCTGCCACGGTGAAACAGCTATGGCAGAGTATATCGCTTCGTTACCTATGAGGGCTTTTGTGTTAGATTATGACCACAATGCAGGCTCTGTGGACCAACTGTTGCAAACACATTCTGCCATTTATGCGTGTGTTCGCAAGCATCACCCAGAACTGCCGATTTTGATGATCACAACGGCAGATCTGCATTTTGGAGATACAATAGAAGCGCGCAAGCAAGCTATCAAGGAGACCTATCGTAAGGCGAAACAAAACGGAGACGAGCGAGTCTGGTTTTTAGACGGACAAACCATATATCGTACCGTTGGATTGGATCACTGCACGGTGGATACCGTACATCCAAATGACTTGGGTTTTTGGTGTATGGCACAGGTAATCGGCAAAAAATTACAAGAAATGCTGACGGTATGTGAGAAAAATTCAAAATAATCATTTGTGAAAAAAGAACAAAGAGACGGGAATATGCCCATCTCTTTGTTCTTTTTTGTGGAAACAAAATAAAACGCCCTGCATTGATACGCCAAAATCTTACCTTGTGCAGAAATTTTGAAATTAGAATTGTCCATATTCTTGTAATCGTCCATTTTCTTTGATGATCAACAGAATTATAATAAAATTGACATTCCCCCCCCATTGGGAGAAAGCAGGGATTTTATGAATCAATCGTTAACCCGTTTAAAGCAAGAAATCGATCGATCGCAACGAGCAAAGATTTCGGTGCGTGAGATTTTAATGGCAAAAGGCTTTATGGCTCATTATACCGATCCCATCCCCTTAGCCAGAGGGTATGCGTGCTACACGCTGTTTACCGAGCACGCCAAAAAGGTGTATGAAAACGACCTGATTGCAGGTTCTTACTTTGGTTTACTGCAAGAACCCTTTCCGGTGAATGATGCCATGATCAACAAAAGCCGTCAGGTGGTCGCCAATTACGGTTGGCGCACCTTCGGTCACAATGCCGACCACTTCGCTCCTGATTATGCTACCTTTATTCAGGACGGTGTGGGTGGAACGTTGGAAAAAATCCACCGTTCCCTTGTCCGTTATGAGGGGGATACGGAAAAAACGGTATTTTTGCAATCCGCCCGCGTAGCCATGGAAGGCTTTCGTGAAATGATTGCTCAGTATGCGAATGCGGCTGCCGAAACCGCCGAAACCGCTCCTGCCGAACGAAAAGAGCAGTTGTTGCAAATTGAGCAAACCTGTCGGGCAATTGTAAACGACAAGCCCCAAACCTTCCGACAAGCACTGCAACTGGTTTGGCTTGCTCATCTTGCTTTTGTATATGAAGGCCGCTATGCTATGGCGCTGGGTCGGTTAGATCAATACTTATACCCCTACTATAAGAAAGACGTGGAAGAAGGCATATTAACCCGATGTGAAGCCAAAGCGCTAATGGAATGCACCTTGTATAAAATCGGGGAATCCCATTTCATCGGCGGAGACGACGTGGTCAACATTGCCATTGGCGGCGTAACCAGAGACGGAGCCGATGCCGTCAATGAACTGTCTTATATCATTTTAGAGTCGGTGCGAGATTGCGGTATTCCCGGCCCCAACCTTTCGGCGAGAATTCACAGTGAATGTCCCGATCGTTTTTTGGATGAATGTTTAAAGGTCATCGGCACGGGACTTGGGTATCCCGCCCTGATGAACGATGGGGCTAATATTCCCGCCTTAGCCCGCAACGGCTATGCCATAGAAGATTGCCGAGACTATTGTATGGTGGGATGCATTGAAAACTTTTTGCCCGGTCAGCAGCCTCCTTGGAGCGACGGACGTTACAATTCCCCCAAATACATTGAACTGGCGCTCAACAACGGGGTATGTATGCAATCGGGGATACAAATGGGACCTGCTACCGGTTCAGCTGAAACCATCACGTCTATGGACGACTTTATGGCACGGTTGCACCTGCAAATGCAAGCAGGCGCCGATGAATACGTTGCTTTTTTCCAAAACGAAAACCAACGGTACAACCCCAAAACCTACACGCAACCGTTCTTATCTTGTTTTTGTCAAGATTGCATTGAGCGGGGATTGGATATTAACAACGGCGGTGCGCATTATCCCTCTGCCCACGGGGCAGGATGTATGGGAGTTGGCACAATGGCCGACTCGTTGGCGGCTATGGAGCAAGTGATCTTTGTGAACAAAAAAGCCACCATCACCCAGCTTCGGGATGCCCTGCTTGCCAACTTTGAAGGGTATGAAGACCTGCAACAAGAACTGTTGGCAGCTCCCAAATACGGCAACAACGACGACCGTGTAGACCGATATGCGGTATGGTACGTGGATGAGCACGCCCGTTTGTTTGACCGATATCGTACCTGGGACGGCGGTCGATTTTACGTGGCCATTGCCTCAAACATTCAAAACATTTCGGCAGGTACGCTGGTTGCGGCCACCCCCGACGGACGCAAAAACGGCGAGCCGTTAAGCGATGCCGCCTCTCCCATGCACGGAATGGATCAAAAAGGGCCTACCGCTACGGTGCTTTCTACCGCCAAACCCGACTACACCAAAGCCTCTTGCGGTACGGTACTCAATCAAAAATACAGCCCGTCTATGTTTACCCATGACGAAAAGCGGGCAAAATTGGCTTCTTTGATTCGGGTATATTTCAAAAACGGCGGTCAGGAAATGCAAATCAACTCGGTATCCCGTGAAATTTTGCAAGATGCGATGGAGCATCCTCAGCAGTATCCCTCGCTGGTGGTGCGGGTATCGGGATTCAGCGCCTATTACAACGCTTTGACACGGGACGTACAAGAGGATATTCTTCGTCGTACCGAACAGGGGTGAGGGGAATGAAAGAACTGTTCATCAGTAACATTCAGCGCTTTTCGGTGGGAGACGGCCCCGGGATCCGCACCACCGTGTTTATGAAAGGATGCAACCTACATTGTCCTTGGTGTCATAACCCTGAAACCATTTCCGCCAAGGCAGACGTGTTGTTCACGTCCTCTCGCTGTACAGGGTGCGGTCGGTGTATAACCGCTTGTCCCAATCATACCGTTATAAGCGGTGCGCACCACATTGACCGAGGCGTCTGCTCCGCTTGCGGAAAATGCGTTCAACTCTGCCCTTCAGGTGCTTTGGAATTGAGCGGCCGCTCAATCAGTGTAGACCAAATTGTAAAAGAAGTTTTGGAAGACAAGGAATTCTATCAGGCGTCCGACGGGGGTGTAACCCTTTCGGGAGGCGAGCCTTTACTGCAAGCCGACGGTTGCGCCGCCCTTGCTCAAACGTTGCAACAACAAAACGTACCGGTGCTGTTAGACACCGCAGGGTGCGTACCTTTTTCAGCCTTTCAAAAGGTTTTGCCCTACCTGTCGATGTGCTATTTCGATGTGAAATCGGTCAACGAGCAAGGGTACCGGATCATCGGCGGCAATCTGTCGCTGATCCTTGACAATCTGAAAAAAATGGTGGCAAGCGGTGTGCCAACGGTGGTGCGCATTCCTGTAATCCCCCATTTCAACGCCCATCAGTTGGCGGATTTTGCCACGGTTTTGCAAGATATCAGTCCCACGCGCGTGGACTTGCTCCCCTTTCACCGAATGGGAAGCGGCAAATATACGGCGCTGGGGAGTGATTACGCTTATGCGAATACTCCGTCTCTTTCACCCGAAGAACTTCTCGGCTATCAGACCTTGTTTATGAAACACGGTCTGACGGTCACAATAGGAGGTTAATCTATGATTCGTATCGTATGTACCGGCGACTCCCACACTTGGGGACAGGGCGCCGACGGTGTGGTGGCATCCTTTGACCCGCCGGTTTGCGCCGGTGATTTGCGACCGGTCCCTTTTCGTTTTCCTTGCTACGTGAATCAGTTGCGCGCCCTGATTGAAGCCCAAACCCCTTCTTTTTCGAAAGAGTGGCAAGATGAGACCTTGTCAAAGGCATTAGCTTGCCCGCTGCAACACGGCTTGGTGATCGTTTCCCAACCCACCGCATCCCTTGACTTTGAGGGAGAACTTCTTCGTTTGGTGGTCAAGCCTATCCAAAAAGAAGCAGCCCTTACGGTACGGGTGGATGCCACCGAACACCGTTTTTCTGTGTTCGGGGCGAATACAGAAAACGATTACCGTTTGTTTCATATTTTTTGCCCTGCAGGAAAGCACACGTTGCAGTTGACGGTCGACAGTTCTCTTGCCTTGCAAAGAATGGAAGCCTACGGCGGGGAATATTGCGTGCTCAACGGCGGCGTGGGGAGTATGCCCACCTTTGCCTATGAAGCACAATGGTTTGATTCCCACGTGGCGGCGGCAAAGCCCGATATGATTCTGGCAGAAGCCCATACCATCAACGATTGGCTTCACGGCGCAACGCCACAGTCCTATGGGCAAACGTTGCAACGGTTGTTAGAGCGGTTTTTGACCTTGACCGATCGGGTGGCAGTTCTATCGGTGATTCCGATTGGCGGCGAGAGTCGCTCACCCAACTCCGGAGAAGAGTATAACGACCTGGCGCAGGTTGTGTCGCAGGTTGCCCAAACCCTGAAAGTTTCGTTTTGCGATGCAAGGGCTGCCGTATGGCAACGATCGGCCGGTTTGAGCAAAGCAGAATATGAAGCCGCTTGGCTGGATGACGTATGGCACCCAAACGACCAAGGACACCAATTCTATGCACGGGAATTATTTTCCCTTTTACAACAACAAAATTGGATCAACATCAATGGAGGTAATACAGATGAAAACAGGTAAAATTGCAATTATGACAGGCGTAGATCAGCCCTTTGAAATTCGGGAGTATCCCGTCACCGAGCCTCAACCGGGCATGGCGCAAATGGGGTTGATCGCCAGCGGTATTTGCGGTACCGACGTGCACATTCATCGGGGCAAGATTCCCGTAGGTCTGCCTGCCGGCATCGGTCACGAGTTTGTGGGTAAAGTGCTGTCCATTCACGACGAAGACAGCAAACAAAGCGGCATTACCGTAGGCACCAACGTGATCGTAGATATTGCTTGCCCCTGCGGCGAATGTGTGTTGTGTGAACACGGCGACGATGCCAACTGTCTGCATATGGGCGTGACCAACGGCGGAAACCCCGACGTGGCGCCTCACTTTTACGGCGGCTACGGCGAATACAACTATTCTCCCGTTGCCAATCTGATCCCCATTCCCGACTCCTTAGATCCTACCATGACCTGCGTATTTGCTTGCGCAGGACCTACCGCCACCCACGCTTTTGAGCTTGCAAAGAAAGCGGGAGAAAACCTGTCCGACGTGAAAGTTGCGGTGGTACAAGGGCTTGGTCCCGTTGGTTGCTATGCGGTGATGTATTTAGCGGCATTGGGTATTCCAAACGTGGTGGCTGTGGTGGCCGATCACAACAAAGAACGGGTTGCTCTTGCCAAAGAATTGGGCGCAACCCACGTGTTCAATCTGTTGGAGCAGGATGCTGATTCGGTAACCGCCGCCATCCGCGATCTGAACAACGGAATCGGTGCCGATCTGGTGTTTGAAGCGTCGGGTGCTCCCGTTGCCGTCCCCCAAGGATTGGCTATGTTGCGCAACCGCGGCGTATATCTGATCCCCGGTCAGTATTCCAACAGCGGCGGCATTGAAATTCAACCGCAAATGATCACCTTTAACGCTTTGCATATCATCGGTTCCTCTCAATATTCGGTGTGCGACGTGAAAAAGTATCTGCAATTCTTGCTGGATAACCCCCAACTGCACGCTCCCATTGCCAAAATGGCCAATCAATATACCATTGACCAAATCAACGAAGCCTTTGACGATGCCAAGGCCCGCACCAACATCAAAACCATGTTGGTGGCGCAATCGGTACAAAACTCGTAAAGCGTTACAAGAGTCAATTCGGTCGACTCAGCCACGTCTGAACGAGCTGTAAATATTTATTTTTGGAGGAATGTTCAATGAAAACCATCCTGAAAAAAGGTCTGGCGACCTTGCTGACAGTAGCCCTGCTGCTGTCCTGCCTGTCGGTGATTTCCCTTTCCGTGTCGGCAGAAGCGACCGCTCCCACGCTGGACGGTACCAAAGATGCCCTGTACGCCGATGCTTACGTGCTGGAAATTTCTACCGCTTACGCAGGCTCCGGTCAAGCGTTAACTTCCAACGTGAACAATATTAAAACCATCTCTTATTACACGTGGGATGCCAACTACGTGTACATCTGGACCGACGTGTACGATCCCAATAACGCTTGTGCCAACGACCTGCTGTATTTTGCCAGCGGCAACTACGCTTCGGGGGATATGACCTTTACCTTTAACGCCCCCAACGGCGGCGGTTGGGAATATGATTTCCGCAACAAGGTTGTAGGCGGTATTCCCGGACCGATCGAATTCAAAGAAGGCAGCGGCACCGACGCTACCCGTTCTTATGAATTCCGCTTCCCCCTGGCAGAAGGCGCCGTGGGCTTTGTGTTTAACCCCGTTGCTCACGTCAGCGGCTCCCACATTATTTCTTACGGCACCAATATGTACGTTACCAGTTTTTGCAAACAAGTAACCTTTGATGATCCCTCTACTTTTGTGGACACCTCTGCCATTGACCCCAATTTTGGCAAAGAACCCGAACCCACACCCGATCCCGAGCCCTCCAACGCGCCCGACGGTGTGAAGGATGACCGTTACGTGGACACCCAAATGCTGGAGATCTCCCAAGCCTATGCCGGTTCGGGCGGTGGCAAAATTGCCAATGTCAATCACGTATTCACCCGCTCCTATTATGCATGGGATGACGACTACGTTTACATTTGGGTAGACGTGTTTGACCCCGATAACGTGGGCAGCATTGACGTGTTCTACTTTGCCAACGGTGTGTTCGATTCTACCGACCGCAGTTTTATTTTCCAAAAAGACGGCGGCGGTGACTTGGAGATCAAATTACCCGAAAACTCCACCAAAGAATCCAATCCCCAAAGCACCCTGCAATGGGCCATTACCACCGGTGCAGGTGACCGTGCTTATGAATTCCAATTTGACCGTATGAAAGGTGCTCCCGGTTTCACCTTTGGTCCTGTTGTGTGGATGAACGGCGGTTACAGCGTTTCTTACGGCTCGAACTACTACGTAACCGGTGATTGCAAGAGCATTGTTTTCAACGATCCTGCTTCCTTCTATGATACCTCCGCTATCGATGCTAACGTTGTAAACGATCCCGCAAAACTGCAGACCATTGAAGATGCCATGGCCACTTTACCGGAAGACGCTTCTTCTTTGACCATCGAAGATCAAGCGTTGGTAGACGGCGTAAAAGAAACCGTTTCGCAAGTGCCTGCTTCTTGGCTTAGCCGTGCCAATGCCGCTCTGGTTACCCGTTACAACGCGGCGGTAGAAAAAATGACCGCTCTGAAAGCCGAGCAACAACAAGAAGCCATCAAGCAAGTAGAAGACCTGATTGACGCTCTGCCCGACTCGGTGGGTCTGGACCGTGCCGATGACGTGGCTGCCGCCAAAGAAGCCTATGATGCTTTGGGCGACATCAAATCCTTTGTAAATCAAGAAAAAATTGAAAAATTGAATGCTGCCGTTATTCGCATCAACACCTTGTCTGCTCCCGTTAAAATTGACGGAAAACGCGATCCCGCTTATGAAGCTGTGGATACCTATGATATCAGTCAGGAATATACCATCCACAACAGCTCCGATATGTGGGGTATCACACCCGATACCACCGGTGTGGTCACGGTGCTGACCGACGAAGACTATATGTATATGTACGTTGAAGTATTTGACGCCAACCGTGTCTTAGTACCCGACGGCGTAGACTTTATTACCGCTATGGAAAACCGTTACGACGGTATTATCACCTACATCAATATGGACCCTGCCAACGATCCCGTTGGTGCGCCCTATCAAGACGATCTTGCCGCAGGCTGTATGGACTATTATTTTGATATGCTGGCTGACGGCACGTTACACGACTTCTACATTGTGGAAGGTAAAAACGAGTATTTGCAAGATCCCACCTACTTTGTTCCTTTTGCCACCGAAACCACCTACGGTTATGAAATGCGCGTTCCCCGTGTAGAAGGGGAAGAAGATTTCTCCTTTAACATTGTGATTGCCGACCCTGCCTATGATGAAGCAGGCGACGGTTCTTTGGTTTTCAACGCCGACAACAGCCGTTTTATTGCCTTTGGCGGTGAATGGTGGGCAAACTACGTACAATGGGGCAGATTCTATTATGAAGATTTCCCCACCTTCTACAACTACGTAGAAATTGAAGAAATGATCAACTCCTTGCCCGATCCCGAAGCCTTAAAAAACAAAGATTGCGAAAAAGCCGCCCAAAAAGCCAAAGCCGCTATGGCCTATCTCAACGAGGATCAATTGCAGGCAATGAACGCCGATCTGGTACAAAAGCTGGATGCGGTTTTGCTGGCACTTGAAAACCTGGTAGAAGGTGTATACGGTGACGTAGACGGTGACACCGAAGTGACCGCTGCCGATGCATTGGAAGTTTTGAAAAGCGTGGTAGGCAAGATCCAAGTGACCGAAGAGCAAACCGTATTGGCCGACGTAAACGGTAACCAAAACGTGGGCGCCGATGATGCCTTGCTGATCTTGCAAAAGGTCGTAGGCAAAATCCAAATTTTCCCTGTGGAACAAGCAGGTGACGTGGCATGAAACGCTCTATCGTTTTTTTGCTGATCCTCACTCTGTTGTTCAGTCTTCTTTCTCCTGTGACAACGGCGGCTTCCGCCGTTGTCTACGGAGACTTAAACGAAGATGATAAATCCACCGCCGAAGACGCCTTGACCGTGCTGAAAAGCGTGGTAGGCAAAGTCACGCTGACCGAAGAACAAACGTCGGCAGGAGACGTAAATCTGAGCGGCAAAGTGGATGCAACCGATGCGTTAATGATCTTGCAATTCGTCGTAGGCAAAATTGACCTATATCCCGCTCAGGCGATCACACAAATGACCGAAGAAGAACAGTTCTATTACCGACTGAATCAGCAGTATAAAGCAACCTTTGCCGATTTCAGCGACCCCGTAAAGGTCAGTTCCCAATTAGACCCTGCCGAGCTGGTGGAACAATTCGGCGGTGATCCCGCGGTTGCTCCCGTAGACGGCTATACCGTCACCGCCAACGGAAAGCTTTGTTACACCCCTCTTTCTAACGAAGCGAAGCGATTGGGCAATTTGGCAAAATACAACATTGCCCAAAAGGTCAGTGGCTCGTTACAACTGGGCGGCACTACCCTCACTTATTCTATGCCCAAGGATGTAACGGCTTACGACGTGATCCCCATTAACTATTCGGTGTATTCCTCTCAGGACCATCCGATCCACGTAGAGGCGGTCGCCTTTGAAGAACCCGCTCGCAATAAGGGGAATACTTACTACGACGCCAATTTGGCGGGCACGGTGGATATGACTCTGTCTTATGAAGGCTACGTGGTGGCCGACAATCGCCCCACCGCCCCCTATCTTTCTCCTTTGGCAGACAGAGACGTGCAAGGCTCGGCTTATCCCAACTTTGAAGCCTCCGAGCTTGTCAAGTCGGGTACGTTAAAGGTGGGAGACTACACTTGGCTGAAGTTCAAATACACCAACACCGGTGACACCATTTTAGACGGTGACGGCAACAGCGCGTTTCGTTTTGCACCCCATTTGTACAAATATCAAGATGGCGGATGGGTACACGTAGGAGACACGCCCAATCTGTATTACCCCCTGCTTGACTACGTTTATCCCGGCGAGTCGGGAGAATTCTGGGCCTTGTTTAACATTGGGGGTACTTCTACCGTCTACGGTCTGGAAGCAGGCGACTACAAAGTGGAAATCGACGGGTATCTTCGTACCGAAGGGGATACCTACCCCACCAATCCCATGGCGTTTACAGGTGGGCGAGTGACCCACTCTTCTTTTGAATTCTCGGTTACCGAAGAGGGTGCTCAAACCACTCCCAACACCGTGAAACATTCCAAGCCTACTGCGGTCAAACGAAACAACTGGCTGGCAAATTTCGAGGAATTTATGTCCTCTTATTCCACCTTATATCAGGTTGGCAAATCTGCGTCCGCTCCCACCAAAGGTGTGTTGTATTTACAGGTTGCCCCCTTTACCGAAGAAGTGGTGCTTAAGGTGATGCACGGCAATACCGCAGGGCTGTCAGCGGTGCATATTCCCGTAACGGTAGACACCGATTCGGTTTCCATTACCCTGAATCCTTATAACAACAACTACGTGATTCAAGCGGACGGCACCCGTACACCTATGGTGATGACCCAGAACATGGTGGATATGCGGGGCAATATTGACCGCGGTCCCAACTGTGCCGATATTGTGGTCAATGATCTGCGGAATATGAAAGAAGCGGGCATCAACACTCTCACCACCACCCACGCCTACACGGGACATTTGAGCGGCCTCTATGATATGAGTATGTTTATGCTGGACTGCGCCCGTAAAATGGACTTTTCGCTGGAAGGTCATGCCCTGTATTACTATCGCCATCAAGGCGCGATCAATCGGGTGCGTGCCTACGACAAAAAGGTCAATTTGGGCAGTGTGCGAGATTCCTTCGGAATGAGTCAGATAGACGCCGCCAACGGCATTCTGGCACGGTGGAATCTGCTTCGTTATGGTGACTTCTATCATTACGATCCGGTTACCAAAACCGTTCCTATCGCGGTAGAAGACAATTTCGGATGGATGAACTCGGTGCTCAACTGCCGTTTTGGCATTGATAACGAGTACAGTGACCGCTTACTGTGGAAATGGCTTGAAAAAGCCTATAACGGCGATATTGCCGCGGTAAACGAAAAGTACGATGCCAGCTACAGTCAGTTCCGTGATATCACCGTCAGTGATCAAGGGACTGCTCAGGTGGCAGGACATTTGACAGGGCTGACGTTGGATAACGAAAACAACGTGTACCACGACTGGAATGCCGCTACCATGGAGCTGGACGTGTTCCGTACCACCGAACGGGTACGGTATTATACCGAAATGCTTCGTACGCTGGACGTGCCCAATACCAAGGTATCGTTACGCAGCGAAAATATGCTGTTTTTGGCAGGCGGTATTTCTCAAACCACCTCCAATCCTCACTACCGTCACGTGTATTACGATCAGCGTCGTGCAGCCATGATCCCCGAAATTCTGGCGGCATCCGATATCATTTATGCCGACAGCAGCTATGCCTGTATGGCTTTTACCGACCGTGAGGTATACGAATTGACCCGCCAAGCGGCCAAAACCGGCTTTGTTACCGCCAAGACCCCTTCCTTTAACCATATGTGGGATCCTGCCATCAATGATATGCTGGGCTCGATGCAGTACGATGAGTTTATGTCGCTGGGCAGCTTGCAAAAGAGCGTGATGATGGCGCGCAACACCTCCTTGTTTACCTATTGGAAGGCCATGTATGAAGCAGGCGGCATTCCCGGTACCATGTGGATGGACTATAACTGCGATCTGTACGTGACCACCACCCAATACAAAGAAATGCAGTTCTTCAAACAAAAGGTAGATGAAATGCTGTCCACCGAAGAAGGCAAAGCATGGGCAACCTCCGTGCCTGACGAAGCGACGCAGTCCCCCCTTGCCGACATTGCCGTGGGCGCATACAGTTATCCCGAAGCCTATATTGAAGAACAACTGAATACCATTCCTCGTATCAACCGAATTACCTCCTTTGTTTTGTAAAGCGCCTTTAGAAAGTTACAAAACAAAAAGAAGAACTCCGCTTGCTGACCAACGCAGTAAGCGGAGTTTGTTTTTGATACCTGACATACTCATAGCCTCACTCTTTTCCTCCCATCGATTGATCCATCATATACAACAAACCATCCGAGGATTCCTGCTCCGTTGGGAGTAAAAAAGTTAAAAAACTTTACACCGTTTCCTTGCATTTTGTCAAGATATGGAGTACACTGAATGCAGGTGATCATTATGAAAAAGTTTTTTCGTTCCGACAAATCGCTGAGACGGAGTTGGATCACATATTTGTTTTTTGTTCTGTCGGTGGTCTACTGCGAAACGGTATTTCGTTTTGCCACCATCGGCGGAGTGTTTTCCCTTTCCATGCTGTACGTTGCTTTGTTCAGCGCAGTGGGAGGGGGGATGCTGTTTTTGCTGAGCACGCTTTCTAAAAAACGAAAGATCAATCATATTCTCGGCACCTTGCTGCTATCGTTGGTCTCGTTGACCTTCACGGTGGAATACTTCGTATTTCGCTCCTTCAAGGTATTCTACGATCTGAACACGGTGGTAGGCGGCGCCGGCGGCGTTGCCGGGGATTTTTTAGGCGACGTTTTCAAACTGATCTTCTCTTTGCGGGGCATTGGTATGATGCTGTTATTCTTTTTGCCAACCCTTTTTTACGCCTGCCTTGCCAAGTTATTCCGTTTGCGGTCGGCGGCTAATACCAAAGGGCGGTTGCGGGTTGCGGCAACCTCGCTGATCTGCTATCTGCTGTGTCTGGGAATGATCCTGGTCAACGGTGCTGTTCGCCCCTCCTACCACAAAGAACACGATTTTGCCACCGCCATCGGCAACTTTGGTTTGCTGACCGGCATTCGGTTGGACGTACAGCATATGCTGTTCGGTCACAGCGGCGGCTTTGAAAGCCAATCCCCCTCCACCCCGTCAGACGTAGTCGCTCCCATTGAATACGGTGAAAACAAAATGGAACTGAATCTGACCAAGCCTGCTTCGTCTGCTGTTCAGGAGCTCAACGATTACGTTTCCTCTCTGACACCCACCAAGAAAAACGCTTACACCGGCTTATTCAAAGGCAAGAATCTGATTATGATCAGCGCCGAAGCCTTTACCGCTGAGGTGATCGACCCTCAACTGACTCCCACCTTGTATCGACTGGCCACCAAAGGCATCAATTTTAAGGATCATTATCAACCCTCCACCGCAGGTACCACCGGCGGGGAATACCAAAACGTATTCAGCATGCTGCCCACCGAAGGTGGGATGTCCTTCAAGGACACTGCCGACAATAACAACTACTTTACCATGGGCAGTCAACTGAATCGGCTGGGCTATTACGGTAAGGCGTTTCACAACAACTCCTACACCTATTACGACCGCAACAAGACCCACGTAAACTTAGGCTACAGCGACGGATTTATGGGCTACGGCAACGGGATGGAGCAATACGTGAAAAAATGCTGGCCGCAAAGCGATCTGGAAATGATGGCAGGCACCCTGCCCACCTACATAGACAAGCAACCCTTTAACGTATATTATATGTCGGTCAGCGGGCACAGCGCCTACTCTCGCGGCGGCAACTCCATGACTGCCAAAAACTGGGATCGGGTCGCCCATCTGCCTTATTCCGACCCGGTGAAAGGGTATTTGGCCGCCAATTTGGAATTGGAGGACGCGATGACCCATCTGGTGGCGCAGTTAGAGGCCAAGGGCATTGCCGACGATACGGTCATCTGCCTCTCCACCGACCACTTTCCTTACGGACTGGATGAGGGCGGCTCTTTGGGGAATATGCCCTATTTGTCCGAACTGTACGGTTATTCGGTAAACACCCTGTTCCAACGGGATCATTCGGCGTTGATTCTGTGGTGCGGCAGTCTGGAGGCAAGCCAGCCCATCGTGATCGACACCCCCACCTCCTCGCTGGATATTCTGCCCACCCTTTCTAACTTATTCGGCACCGAGTTTGACTCCCGCCTGATGGTGGGACGGGACGTGTTTTCAGACGCGGAAGCGCTGGTCTTTAACCTAAACTACTCATGGAAGACCGCTTTGGGCACCTATGAAAACGGGAAGTTCACCCCTGCCACGCCCGATACGCAAATTCCCGATGGATACGTGGATCGCATCAAAACCGTGGTTCGCAACAAGATTCGCTATTGCGACGGAGCGCTCAATCAGGATTATTTTGACTATTTATTCTCATAAACCTTGGCAGACCCGATGAAGAATCGGGTCTGTTTTTCTTTTACGGCAATATCCGCAAGTTTTTTTAGCAGAATCCGCCATTTTTCTTGAAAAGCCCATTGGTTTGTGGTACATTATAAGAGATTATGGGTACGTATACTTTTCTTCATTTTGTTTGAAAACGGATGTGATGTTCCCAATGAGAAAAAGAGATTTCCGTAAAACCTATATATTTTTTACCGGCTGGCTGATCCTCCTTGGGGTGACCGGCTTATACGCCGTAGTATGGGGCTATTATAACGATCTGATCATGGACCCCTTCCACTCCGTGGGGAATTGGCTGATCTACGGTCTTTACCTTTTATTTTTGATGGTGCTTGCCAAAATCTACGGTGGCTATCAGGTGGGGCATCTGAACGCAGGCAACATTATTTATTCCTCCCTGCTTTGCCTGTTGTTTGTTAACGTGATCACCTATTTTCAGATCTCCCTCATTGGGCGGGAGCTGATGCCCGTGTTGCCTATGCTGATGCTCACTCTGGTGCAGGCGGCGGCCATCGTGATATGGGCGATCGTTGCCAACAAGCTGTATACCAAGCTCTATCCGCCCCGACGGATGCTGCTCATCTACGACGGCACGTATGCCGACTCCCTTGCCAAGAATCTGCGCACACGCCCGGAAAAATACGTGATTGCCGATGCCATCAGCATCAGCGAGGGCGTGGAAGCGGTATGTGCCCAAATGCAACACTATGATGCGGTGGTGATCTGTGATGTAAAATCTCCCTACCGCAATCAACTGCTCAAATATTGCTACGGGCATTCCATCCGCACCTATCTGACCCCCAAGATCTCTGACGTGATCATGCGGGGTGCCATCAACGTGGATCTGTTCGACACCCCCATTTTGCTGTGTCCCAGCGCGGGACTTTCTCCCGAGCAAGCCTTTACCAAACGGGCGATGGATCTGTGCATTGCGGTTCCCATGACGGTTGTAACTGCTCCCATTATGCTGATCACTGCCATTATCATTAAGTGTCAGGACGGTGGACCGATCTTGTTCAAGCAAAAGCGGTGCACCCTGAACGAAAAGGTGTTTTCGGTGTTGAAATTCCGTTCTATGATCGTGGATGCGGAAAAGGACGGCAAAGCCAAGCCCTGTGTGGACAATGATCCGCGGGTCACTCCCTTTGGCAAATTCATCCGCATTACCCGTATTGATGAGCTACCCCAGTTATTTAACATTATCAAGGGAGATATGAGCATTGTGGGTCCTCGTCCGGAACGTATTGAGCACGTACGGGCGTACAATCAAAAGATTCCGGAATTCAAGTTTCGTTCCAAGGTCAAGGCGGGGCTGACCGGCTATGCACAAATTGCAGGCAAGTACAACACCACGCCCTATGATAAGCTGAAAATGGATCTGATGTATATTGAGCAATACTCTCTGCTCACCGACTTAAAGCTGATGCTGTTGACCGTGAAGGTGCTGTTTATGAAGGAAAGCACCAAAGGCTTCTCTCAAAAAGATAGCCGCGATATGCATAAACAAGATTGGTCACGCTGATAAAAAGGAGACGTTCGCGCTATGGCAACCTATTATTTGATACATATTCTTGCCTTGTCTATGACCCAAGCCAACGGCCTGCTGTTTATGAAAAAATTCCAACTGGTGGCAGGTACTTCTCTGCGTTCCAGCACCGTATATATGATCATCAACGGCATTGTATCGGCCATCGTACCCTTGGCGGTTTTGTTGGTACTGGGCAAGCCCTTACAAGTTACCCTCTATTCCCTGATCATGGCAGCGGCTATTGTGCTGTTATCGGCGGTTGACACGGTTTTAAAGCTGAAAGCCTACGAAAAAGGGCAGATGGCCATCGTTAACATTTTCTCCATTGTGGGAACGCTGATCTTATCCTGTCTTTGGGGCGTGTTCGTACTGCACGAAAGCCTATCCGTTCTCGGCATGTTGGCCATTGCGGTTATGCTGGTCGCCGTACTTCTTGTCAGCCGCACGGGAAAAAGCAAGCTTGACAAGCGTCTTTTGTGGATCTATCTGATGATCTGTATTGCCGCGAGCTTTGTGAGCATCTTCAGCAAACAGCATCAGGTGGAGACCGCCTATGCCACCGTGGACACCCTCAGTTTCAGCGTATGGCTGGGTGTTGTTCGCACCGTACTGTTTTCCTTTGTGGCCTTGGGTCTGATGATCAAAAACGGAAAAGAAGGCATCCGCACCCCCAAAGCGGCGGCAGGCTATGCGGTCTGGTCCTCTTTGGTGTCGGGCACCAGTTATATGCTCACCCTGTTTACCAACGCATTTCTGCCCATTGTCATCACCTCGCCGCTGGGAGTAGGCTTCGGCATTGTTATGAGCGCCGTTCTGCCTTGGCTGTTCTACAAGGAACGACTGAACAAACGGCAATTGCTGGGTGTCGTTTTGGCACTGGCAGGCACGCTGCTGTTTGTTTTGGTATAGCCCCTGATTTTACAAAGGGAGGAAACTTATGAATACCGCAATGATTCTCTCAGGCGGCGTGGGCACCCGTATGGGTACCGCCTGCCCCAAACAATACTTAACGGTGAACGGTCAGCCCATCATCGCTTATGCTATGGCGATTTTTGAAAGCCATCCCATGATCGATCACATTGTGATCGTGGCAAGCGAAGAATGGCACCCCTTGATCGAAGAATGGATCGCAAAAAAGAATATTACCAAGTTTGCGGGATTTGCTCCCGCCGGTCGCACCCGCCAGCACTCCATTTTCAACGGCCTGCTGGCAAGCAAAGGGTGTACCCCTGACGACGGGGTAGTGATCATTCACGATGCCGCCCGTCCTCTGACCGCCCATTCTATCATTACCGATTGCCTGATCGGGGCAAAGGAAGACGGTGGCGCTATGCCGGTCATTACGGTGAAGGACACCACCTATTTCAGCCGTGACGGTAAGCAGATCGACCAACTGTTAGACCGTAACTGTCTGTATGCGGGACAAGCTCCCGAAGCCTTTCGGTTTGGGGAATACTTAGCCATTCACCGCACCGTTTCGGACGAAGAAATTGCCCAAACCGTGGGCACCAGCCAGATCGCCCACAAGCACGGCATGAAGGTACGGCTGGTCAAGGGCAGTGAGCGGAACATCAAAATTACCACGGTAGAAGACCTGAACACCTTTGAAGTCATTCTTGCTGAGCAAGAGAAAGGCGGAATGTAATATGTCTACAATGAAAGCCAACGTGTTGCACGGTGTAGGAGATTTGCGTTATGAAGACGTAGCCATGCCCACCTTAAAAACCGGCGAAGTTCTGGTTAAGGTACGTGCCTGCGGCATTTGCGGCTCGGACGTGCCCCGTGTTTTTGTGAACGGAACCTATCACTTCCCCACCGTTCCCGGTCATGAATTCGCCGGCGAAGTGGTGGATGCTTATGATGAAAAAAACAAAGGATTGATTGGTACCCGTGCCGCCATTTTCCCTCTGATTCCCTGTATGGAATGCAACAGCTGTAAGCAGGGCAAATATGAGATGTGCTCGCATTACAACTATCTGGGTTCCCGTTGTGACGGCGGCTTTGCGCAGTACGTAGCCGCTCCCGTGTGGAATCTTGCTCCCATTCCCGAGCATCTGCCCTTTGAGCAGGCGGCTATGTGCGAGCCCATTGCGGTGGCGCTCCACGCCCTGCGGCAAGCCACCCTGCAATTGGGAGATAAGGTAGTGATTTACGGTCCCGGTACCATTGGGGGACTGATTGCTCAATGGTGTCGTGCCAACGGCGCCACCAAGGTAATGCTGGTGGGCAACCATTCTTCCAATTTTGATACGGTCAAAAAGTTGGGATTTGATCTGCTGTGCAACAGCGACGAGACCGACGCGGTAGCCTGGGTAAAAGAGCAGACCGACGGCAACGGTGCCGATCTTTGCTTTGAAGCAGTGGGTTGCGGCGAGACCTTTTGCTCCTGTCTGCTGTCGGCCCGTCCCGGCGGCACAGTGGTAGCGGTGGGCAATCCCCACGGGGATTACACCCTGCCCCGTGACACCTATTGGCAGATTCTCAGAAAACAGTTGACCGTACACGGCACCTGGAATTCCGGCTTTAACGCTTCGGATAAAAACGATTGGCTCACCGCCATTGACGCTATGGCAAGCGGTCTGATCGACGCCCATTCCCTGATTACTCACCGTTTTTCGCTGCAAGACACCATAAAAGGTCTGGAACTGATGCGGGATCACAAAGAACCCTTCTGCAAGGTCATGATCTGCATCGACTAATCCGAAAGGAGTATGCTATGAAAGGACAGTTATCCGCATCGCTGATGTGCGCCGATCTGCTGAATTTAGAATCGGAACTGACCCGCCTGCAACAGTTGCAGGTGGAGTATCTGCATTTTGATTTTATGGACGGTCGCTTTGTACCCAACATCACCTTTGGCAACGCCTTTATTCGGGCGTTCCGCAAGGCATTCCCCCATTATCCCGTGGATATTCACATTATGGCCTTTGAACCCCAACAATATTTTGATGCCATGGGCATCGGCAAGGGGGATCTGGTATCGGTTCACTTTGAGGCCTGCGAGGATGTCCACGCAGTGCTTGCCGACCTGCGGGCACGAGGCGCGAGACCGCTGCTTGCCATCAGTCCCGACACACCGGTAGACGCGATCGTGCCTTATCTGGACGAACTTGACGGGGTGCTGGTGATGACCGTGTATCCCGGAGATTCGGGCAAGCCTTTAGCTCCCCACAGTATGGAGCGGCTTGCCGCTACCCGTGCCCTGCTGGATGCTACGGGCCGCCATCTGATCTTAGAGGTAGACGGTTGTGTCAGTTGGGTCAACGCACCCAAAATGCGGCAGGCGGGCACCGATTTATTTGTGCTGGGCTCTTCATCGGTGTTTGAAAAGGGTGGGGTTTATGAAGAAACCGTCCCCCGTTTTCGCCAACTGATTCAATAACTACCTATTATTTTCAAGAAAGGAGCATCCCTATGGAATACGGATTGACCGTGCATCAACTGCGTATTGAAAATAACACTCTGACGGTGTCGGTATCGGGATGGGTAAAGGATGACGCCCTGCCCGAAGATGCCTTTTGCCGTCCTAAAGTGGTACTGCACTTTGACAACCAATCGGAAGACCGTCGTATTCCCATGGTGCTCAAGGAAATACAACATGAGAAGGGGCTGTGCCGTTTTGCAGGCAGTTACGCCTATCGACTGGACTGTTTGTATTGGAAGACCCGCTCTCTTACGGCTGATACCACCCTTCGTTTTCACCTTTTTTACGGCAACGGATATGAAGAAGCCATTCCCTTTGATTTCACGCAGACGGAAATTCAGGATGACGGTCGGTATTGGTATCCCCCCGTTTGCTCAAAAGAAGGAATTTTGCTTTCGCCCAAAAAGCGATTCCGCCTGCCCAAATGGGCGGTGGCGGTCACCTTTCCCCTGCGCTGTGTGGTGGTAGGCTGTAACGCTCTTTTGGCGGTTGCCCTGCTGCCGTGGTTTTTTGCCGAAGCCCTGCTGGCGCTGATGGGGATCGTAAGCACCGCTCCCGCCGTCAAGACCACCCATCCTCTGCGGCGACTGGTGGGACACACCAACGCCCGTTTTTCGGCAGTGTTAGGCTATAAGATCACCTTGGGCGGCATCTATCGCGGCTTAGTCATCAGCCTGTATCGGCTGTTTTGCCTGCTTCCTGTGCAAAAAAAGCGGATCACCTTTATTTCGTTGCGCCGCAACGATCTGACCGGCAATTTTGCCTTTGTTTATGATCAACTGAAGGATGATCCCACCCTGAACATTCACTTTATTTTATCCTATCGACCCACGGCGTGGATCCCACCCCTTACCCTGCTTCGGTTTTGCTATGCCTGTGCCGTAAGCAAGGTGATCGTGCTGGATGAATTCACCCCTCAGATCCACTATTTTAACCTGCGCAAAAAGACCAAGCTGATTCAATTGTGGCACGCCTGCGGCGCCTTTAAGACCTTTGGCTTTACCCGTTTGGATAAGCCGATGGGCTCACCCCAGACCACGCGGATGCATCGCAGTTACGACTATGTGACCGTCAGCTCCTCTTACTGCAAAAAATGCCACGCCGAAGGCTTTGGCATTGCCCAAAACAACGTAGTACCAACCGGAATTCCCCGTACCGACGTGTTTTTTGACCAAGCTTACAAAGACCGTGTAAAGCAGGAGTTTTTTGCAAAATACCCCCATCTGCAAGGCAAAAAGATCTTGCTGTTTGCCCCCACCTTTCGGGGCAACGTAAAGGAGACCGCCCATTATCCCATGGAACGGTTTGACCTGAAGGCGGTATACGAGGCTTTGGGCGAGGACTACGCCATTTTGGTGAAGCATCATCCCTTTATCAAACAAGCCCATCCCATCCCTGCCGAATACGGGGATTCTATCATAGATCTTTCTCACAACAGCGAGTTAAACGACCTGCTGTTGATTTCTCACGCGGTCATTACCGACTATTCCTCTTTGATTTTTGAAGCCTCTCTCATTGGGCTGAATCAACTGTTTTACGTGTATGATCTGCAGGAATATATTCGGGATCGGGACTTTTATTTTGACCTGCCTCTCAGCGCCCCCGGCAAGCTGGTATACACCCAACAGCAGGTGATCGACGCCATTCTTGCCGACGACTATCAGCCCCAGCGGATGGAGCAGTTTGCCCGACTGTTCTTCGACCATTTTGACGGACAGTCCTCTCGTCGGGTGGCCGACCTGATTCAAAGCGCCTGCAAGGAATAAGTCTGTACCATTCTATGAAAGGAGTTGCCCTCGGTGAGTTTACGATCTCTTTGCCCTTCGTTTTTGTATCCCCTGTTGCAAAAGGGACGGGCGTTGCCCGATTTGATTCGGTTTGCCCGTTATAAAAAGCGATACACCCCCAACCCCAAGGGAATCGTGATGATCTCCCCCTCCCGACGGGAGCTTTCGGGCAACTTTGCGTTTATTGCACAAGAGCTGCAGGATTCGGAATTTACCCTGACCCTGCTGTGCGAGGGTGACGGAAAAAGCCGCGACCAACAACTGAAAATTCTTGCCCAAAACGGCATTGTTTTGCTGGACGATCATACCCCGTGGATCTATCCCCTGACCTTTGCCAAAACCACCAAGGTGGTGCAGGTGTGGCACTCCACCGGCGCATTTAAGCGGATGGGTTTTGCCCGTATGGGGCGGCGGGGCAGTACTAAGCCCCACTCGTTGACCCACCGCAATTACACCCACGTGATCGTAAGCGCCAAATCGGTCGTGCCCGCCTTTTGCGAGGCTTTTGGGCTGACGGAGGATAAGATCTATCCCATTGGCGTGCCGCGCACCGATCTGTTTTTTGATGCCGAGACCATCCAACAAATGACCGAGGCATTTTATCAGGAATATCCCCGACTGCAAGGCAAAAAGCTGGTGCTGTTTGCCCCCACCTTTCGGGGAGACACCCGTGGGGACGCCCATTATCCCAAGGAGTGGTTTGATCCTGCGGCGTTTTTGGACGCTCTGCCCGAGGACTACGTGCTGGGGCTGAAGCTGCATCCGTTTATTGAGGAGAAAATGCCCATTCCCGCAGGGTATGAGCATCGCATAGTGGACTTTTCGCATCTGCGGGAGATCAACCCTCTGCTGTTTGTGACCCACACCCTGATTACCGATTATTCTTCGGTGATTTTTGAATATGCGTTGCTGAACAAGCCCATTGTATTTTACTTGCCCGATCTGGCGCAGTATGACCGTGACCGCAGTTTCTTTTACGATTTTGAAACCTACGTGTACGGCGCTCGTTGCCACGAAAAAAGCGAATTACCCGCCGCCGTATTGAACCCCCAAGAGGGATTACAAAACAGAGACCTCTTTATGGAACGGTTTTTAGGCAGTTGTGACGGGGCATCCACCCGTCGGTTTGTGGACGGCATTTTACGGGGGAAACCGCTATGATCAAAACCCTGCTGATGCTTTGTTTTCGCTTGGGACTGACGGTATGCTACCTCCCCTTTCGCCTGCTTCGTCCCAAAGATAAAGTTGTATTTTTAAGCCGACAGACCGACACCCCCTCGCTGGATTTCCGTCTGCTTGCCGATGCCATCCGCAACACCGCTCCGCAGGTGCAGGTGGTCCTGCTGTGCCGCAGGATCCCCCGCTCTCTTGGGGGCAAGATCGGCTATGGCTTTCATTTGTTCACCCAGATGTTTCATCTTGCCACCGCCCGTGCCGCCGTGGTGGACGGATACTGTATTTCCGCCTGCCTGCTTCCCCACCGCAAGCAGTTGAAGATCTTTCAGATCTGGCATGCATTGGGATTGCTGAAAAACTTCGGCTACGCCGCTCTTGACAGCAGCGAAGGCTCATCTTCTGCCACCGCCCGTGTAATGCGGATGCACAAGGGGTATCATAAAATCGTATGCTCCTCGCCCCATTTGATCCACGATATTGCCCCTTGCTACCACGCCGATCCCCGACAAATGCTGCCCTGCGGCCTGCCCCGTATGGACTATTTGCGGGATGACTCCCTGCAGTTTGAACATCGGGAACAAATTTTCCGTCATTACCCCGTTCTTGCTAACGGCAAGCCTGTGGTTTTATACGCTCCCACCTTTCGCAAGCAGGGTGCAATTCCCCATAAGGAGCTGGCTGACGCTGTGGATCTGACCCGTTTTCATTTGATGGTCAAGCTCCACGACGGGCAGGAGCTTTTATACACCGATCAGGGCGTTTATCAATCAGCCTCGGGGCTGAGCGGCTTGGAATGGCTGTCGGTATCCCAATGGGTGGTCACCGATTATTCCGCCTTGCTGTTTGAGGCGCTGGTTGCCCAAAAGCCTGTGATTCTATATTGCTATGATTGGGAGCAATACGACCTTGCCCGCGGCTTTGGGGTGGATTACAACGCCATTCCCCTGCCCCATTGCGTTACGCCACGGCAGGTAGCAACACAATTGACAAAGCCACAAAACAGCGATCCTGCTTTGTGTCAATTTATACAACGTCACCTGAGCGCAGAAAACTGCACAACTACCCTGTGCTCGGCTATTTTGACCGACGGCGGACTATTGCCGTCAGACCCTATTTCCTTAGAACGGACGTGAATTATGCTTTCGGTATGCAAGCGGATCCTGCGGGATCACACACACAATCTGAGTCAGATCTTGAAGCTGGCAAAAGCCGATCTGGTCAAGACCTATCGGGGCGCCGCTCTGGGCTGGTCCTGGGCGGTGATCAAGCCCTGCGTGACACTGTTCACCTATTGGTTTGCCCTGAGCTTTGGTTTTCGCAGTAACACCCCCATCACCGTGGGGGACAATACCTATGCCTTCTTTTTGTGGCTGGTGCTGGGCATTACCCCTTGGTTTTATATGAACGATATGCTGGTGGCAGGTACCGAAAGCATTCGCAAATACAAGTATTTGGTCACCAAAATGAAATTTCCCGTTTCGGTCATCCCCACCTTTGTCAGCGTATCGAAGCTGATGGTCAATCTGGTACTGCTGTTGGTAGTGATGATCCTGTTTTGGGCAAGCGGTCACGCACCTACCCTTTATTGGGTACAACTGCCTGTGTATATCGGCTTTTCCTTTGCCTTTTTTACCCTTTGGGCGCAGTTTGCCTCTCTGCTTGCCGCCATCAGTCAGGATTTTCTCAATCTGGTCAAGGCATTTATTACCCCGCTGTTCTGGCTGTCGGGCATTATTTGGCGGGCCGATACCCTCCACGAACACCCCTTGATCCAATGGTTTTTGCGGCTGAATCCCGTCACCTATCTGGTGAACGGTTTTCGCAATTGTATGATATTTGAGCGCTGGTTTTTTGAGACGCCGCTGGAAACGGGCATCTTTATGGGCTGGCTTGTGTTGCTGTGGATCTTGTCTTTGTGGGCGTACAAACGCTTGCGCAAGGACATTCCCGACGTGTTGTAAGGAGGAGCGAGGATGGAACAAAAAACGGTCATTCGCTTTTCAAACGTAAGCAAGGTATACTACCTATACAAAAGCAATAAGCAACGCCTGCTGGGCACCCTGTTCGGGCACAAAAAGTGCAAGCAAAAACGAGCGGTGGATCGCCTCTCCTTTGAAATCAAGCAAGGGGAAGCCATTGCCTTTTTGGGGCGAAACGGCGCAGGAAAATCCACCATTTTGAAGATGATCACAGGGGTGGCGTTCCCCACGGCGGG
Organism: Clostridia bacterium; assembly: GCA_017439545.1. GTDB lineage: Bacteria > Bacillota > Clostridia > Oscillospirales > Acutalibacteraceae > UMGS1484. The sequence goes on from JAFSIW010000064.1 coordinate 26,855, forward strand.
AGACGTGTTTGTAGACGGTCGGGTAGGCGCGCTGCTGGAACTTTCGGCAGGGTTTGACCCCGAATTCACCGGCAGAGAAAACATTTACCTCAAGGGGCATATTCTGGGACTGCACCAAAGCGAGATCGCCGCGCTGGAGCCCGCCATTATTGAATTTGCCGATCTGGGAGACTATCTGGACCAGCCGGTGCGTACCTATTCCAGCGGGATGAAGGCGCGTCTTGGCTTTTCCATCAACGTGAATATTCAGCCGGATATTCTGATTGTGGACGAGGCCCTCAGCGTGGGGGACGAGGAGTTTAAAAAGAAGTGTATCACCCGCATCAATCAGCTGATCAACCATCACGGCATCACCCTGATGTTTGTTACCCACTCCATTTCTCTTGCTAAGGCGTTTTGCAAGCGGGGCATTGTAATGAACAACGGACGCGCGATGTACGACGGCCCCATTGAGGAGGCAATCTTACGGTATAACGCCCTGATCGTCAAAACATAATAATGTATATAAATGCATAAAATGGTGTTTTATACATCGTTTTATGCATTTGTTTGTATATTCCAAAACGGTTTTTTTACCACTTTGACCTTTTCTTTCAACAATTTTAATTTACCATATAATAAAAGAGTTGTACACATCTCACAAACTTCTTGAAAATTGGATTTTTTTGCAATCTCGTATTGACAGGGTATGCATAATTATGTATAATAATCGATAGCAAATACACCGTGTGATTCGGTTGAAATTATCGGAGGCATTATCATGAACAAACAAGACATCAAAAAAGTCGTACTTGCCTATTCCGGCGGGTTAGACACGTCCATCATCATTCCCTGGTTGAAAGAAAATTACAACAACTGCGAAGTTATCGCCGTTTCGGGGAACGTGGGCCAAGCCGATGAGTTGGAAGGTTTGGAAGAAAAGGCCATTAAGACCGGCGCTTCCAAATGCTACATTGAAGACTTGACCGAAGACTTTGTGAACGATTTCATCATCCCCACCGTAAAGGCAGGGGCTATGTATGAACAATATATGCTGGGTACTTCCTTCGCCCGTCCCATCATTGCCAAGCGCATTGTAGAGATCGCCAAGGCCGAAGGTGCCGACGCAATCTGCCACGGTTGCACCGGTAAAGGCAACGACCAAGTTCGTTTTGAACTGGCCATCAAGGCATTCGCTCCCGATATGCCCATCATCGCTCCCTGGCGGGAATGGACCATCAAATCCCGTGAAGAAGAGATCGCCTATGCCGAAGCCCACAACATCCCCTTAAAGATCACCCGTGAAACCAACTATTCCAAAGACAAGAATATGTGGCACTTGAGCCACGAAGGCTTGGATCTGGAAGATCCCGGTAACGAGCCCACCTATGAAAAGAAGGGCTTCCTTGAAATGGGCGTGTCCCCCATCGACGCTCCCGACGCTCCCACCTACATCACGTTGGACTTTGAACAAGGTGTTCCGGTTGCTCTCAACGATGAAAAGCTGTCCGCCAAAGAGATCATTCTCAAGCTCAACGAGCTGGGCGGCGCTAACGGCATCGGACTTTTGGATATCGTAGAAAACCGCTTGGTTGGTATGAAATGCCGCGGCGTTTACGAAACTCCCGGCGGCGCTATTCTGTACAAAGCCCTGAACGTGCTGGAAACCTTGTGTCTGGACAAATATGCCGCTCACAAAAAGCAAGAACTGTCGGTCACCTTTGCCGATCTGGTTTACAACGGTCAATGGTTCACCCCCCTGCGGGAAGCTCTCTCGGCTTTTGTTGACGTGCTGATGAAAAACTGCACCGGTAAAGTTCGCCTGAAACTGTACAAAGGCAATATGATCAACGCCGGCGTATGGAGTCCCTATTCTCTGTACGATCCCGAAATCGCCACCTTTGACGAAGACGAGGTTTACAACCAAGCCGACGCGACCGGCTTTATCAACCTGTTCGGTTTGCCCATTGAAGTGCAAGCCAGAGCCAATCAAAAAAACGAAAACAAGTAAGGTTTTAAACTATGAGCGATAAAATGTGGGCAGGCCGCTTTGCCAAAGCCCTTGATAAGCAAGCCGACGACTTTAACTCTTCCATTCACTTTGACTGCAAAATGTTCCGTCAGGACATTCGTGGCTCTATGGCCCACGCCGCTATGTTAGGGGCGCAGGGAATCATATCCCAAAGTGACAGCGAGCAGATCATTGCCACGCTGGAAGAAATTTTAAAGGACATGGAAAGCGGCGCTACCCCCATTGATATGGACGCAGAAGATATCCATATGTTCGTGGAAGCGGAGCTCACCCGTCGCATCGGCGACGTGGGCAAGCGGTTACACACCGCCCGTAGCCGCAACGATCAGGTTGCGGTGGACATTCGCCTGTATTTGCGGGACGAAGCCGCCGAAGTGGTGGATCTGCTGAAAAAGTTGCTTTTGGCCATCACAAGTCAGGCGAAAGAGCACAAGCAAACCATTATGCCCGGCTACACCCACCTGCAACGGGCGCAACCCATCACCTTTGCTCATCATCTGATGGCCTACGCTATGATGTTCACCCGTGACATCACCCGAGTGGAAGATGCCGTCAAGCGGATGAACGTCTCTCCTCTCGGCTCCTGCGCCTTGGCAGGGACAACCTATCCCACCAACCGAGAAATGACCGCAAAAGATTTGGGGTTTGACGGCATTATGCTCAACTCCATTGACGGGGTGTCCGACCGTGACTTTTGCGTGGAACTGATGAGCGCCTTTGCTCTCATTATGACCCATCTGTCCCGCTTGTCCGAAGAGATCATTTTGTGGTCTTCTTGGGAGTTCAAGTTTGTGGAGCTGGATGACAGCTACACCACGGGATCGTCCATTATGCCCCAAAAGAAGAACTCCGATATGGCGGAACTGATTCGGGGCAAGACCGGTCGGGTGTACGGTGATCTGATGGGCTTGCTCACCACCTTAAAAGGTATTCCCCTTGCCTACAACAAGGATATGCAAGAGGATAAAGAGGCCATCTTCGACAGTCTGGAAACGGTGAAGAAATGTCTTTCCATTGCCGCTCCCATGATCGAAACTATGAAAGCCATTCCTGCCAATATGCGCAAAGCCGCACAGGAAGGGTTTATCAACGCCACCGACCTGGCGGAATATTGGGTGAAAAAGGGACTCCCCTTCCGCAGTGCTTATAAGATCGTAGGACAGATCGTTGCCCTGTGCATTGAAAAGCATACCGTGCTGGAAGATTTGCCCTTGTGCGAATATCAGACCTTCAGCGATTTGTTTGCCGACGATCTGTATGAAGCCATCTCTCTTGCAACCTGCACCTTCTCCCGCACCAGCGCGGGCGGTCCCTCGGTGGCATCTTTGGATGCACAACTTTGCTACGTGGCAAAGTTTTGTGAATAAAAACGTTGACCGACCATCGGTCGACAAAATGAAAAAAGGAGTAAATGAAAATGAAACAATTTGCAAAAGTTCTCTCTCTTGTTATGGCGATTTGCCTGTGCCTGAGCTTTGTTGCCTGCACCGGCGGCGAAACCGTAACCAACACCGACACGTCTGACAAGCTGATCATGGCTACCAACGCTGCATTCCCTCCCTATGAATACAAAGAGGGTGACGGCTATGCCGGTATTGACGTAGAAATTGCCGGCCTGATTGCCGAAAAATTGGGCAAAGAATTGGTCATTGAAGACGTTGACTTCGGCGCCATCATCGGCGGCGTACAAACCGGCAAATACGATATGGGTATGGCCGGTATGACCGTGACCGACGAACGGAAACAAAGCGTTAACTTCTCCAACACCTACGCCACCGGTATTCAATCGGTTATCGTAACTGCCGACAGTTCCGTTGCTTCTTTTGAAGATTTCTACACCGGCTTTGATGCCGAAGGCAATCCCACCGGCGTAAAAGACGGCGTGAAGATCGGCGTTCAACAAGACACCACCGGCGATATCTATTCTTCTGATAAACCCGAAAAATGGGGCTTTGGTGAAGATAACGTAATTCGCTACAAAACCGGTGCCGACGCGGTGCAAGCGCTGAAAACCGGCAAGGTTTCTGCCGTGATCATCGACAATGAGCCCGCTAAATCCTTTGTTGCTTCTACCGACGGTCTGAAGATTCTGGACGGCGAATATGCCAACGAAGAGTATGCCATTTGCGTTGCCAAGGAAGATACCCAACTGCTGGCTGACATCAACAAAGCGCTGGATGAACTGACCAAGGAAGGCAAGATCCAAGCCATTATCGACAAGTACATCAAGTAAGTTGTTTAACCTACGACCTCATTCCGAAGGAGGCTCTCCTTCGGAACGAGGTCATTGTACTGTATATTGCTTCATTTTTACCCCTGCTGTTTCAGCCGTTTTTCCTTTTTTCAACGGCATATCTGTATGAAGGAGATTCGTTATGACCGAATGGTTTGAAAAATTTAAAGCGGATTTCGTCTTGAACTTTTTGGATGACGACCACTGGATGTGGCTGCTGGAAGGGTTGGGCCAAACCTTGCTCATCACCTTTTTCGCCGTACTGCTTGGCATTGCCATCGGTGTGGTGATCGCCATCATCCGTTCTACCTTTGACAAAAACCGTGAGACCTTAAAGGCCCGCAATCGGTTTACATATGGCCTGCTGGCCTTTTTTAACGCCATCTGCAATATTTATCTTACGGTCATCCGCGGCACCCCCGTGGTGGTTCAGCTGATGATCATGTACTTTGTTATTTTCGCCTCCTCCACCAACGGAACCATGGTTGCCGTGCTGGCATTCGGTATCAACTCCGGTGCTTACGTGGCCGAGATCTTCCGCAGTGGTATTATGGCCATTGACAAAGGTCAGTTTGAAGCCGGTCGCAGTCTGGGCTTTAACTACATTCAGACCATGATCTACATTGTGGTCCCCCAAATGTTTAAAGTGGTACTGCCCACCCTGTGCAACGAGTTTATCGTTCTGCTCAAAGAGACCTCTATTGCCGGCTACGTTGGCATTGAGGATCTGACCAAGGCGGGCGACTTGATTCGCGGACGTACCTTCTCGGCCTTTATGCCGCTGATCGCCGTAGCAATCATTTATCTTGCCATTGTTATGCTGTTCACCTGGCTGGTGGGCAAATTAGAAAGGAGGCTGCGCAACAGTGACCACTGATTCTCAACCCATCATCAAGGTAGAAAACCTGCAAAAAGCCTTTGGTGACTTAAAAGTCCTGCAAGGCATTGACATTGAAATCCAAAAAGGTGAAGTGGTGGTGGTCATCGGACCTTCCGGCTCGGGTAAATCCACCTTTTTGCGCACCCTCAACCTGCTGGAAATGCCCACCGGCGGCAAAATTATTGTGGACGGAGTGGACATTACCGACAAAAGCGCTAACGTAAATCTGCACCGTCAAAAAATGGGAATGGTGTTCCAACAGTTCAACCTGTTCCCCCATATGACGGTACTGAAAAACATGACCATCGCCCCTATGAAGCTGCTGAAAAAGTCCAAAGCCGAAGCCGAAGCAAAGGCAATGGAGTTGCTGGAAAAGGTGGGGCTTGCCGACCGTGCGGATGCCTATCCCTCTCAGCTTTCGGGCGGGCAAAAGCAACGTGTGGCAATCGTTCGGGCTTTGTGTATGGAGCCTGAGGTTATGCTGTTTGACGAGCCCACCAGCGCGCTCGACCCCGAAATGGTGGGCGAAGTGCTGGAGGTTATGAAGCAACTGGCGCGGGACAATATGACCATGGTGGTGGTCACCCACGAAATGGGCTTTGCCAAAGAAGTGGGCAGTCGGGTGGTCTTTATTGACGAAGGGGTCATTATGGAAGAAAACAACCCTGCCGAATTCTTTGAAAACCCCAAAAGCGAACGGTTGCAATCCTTCCTTGCAAAGGTTCTTTAATCCCAACAAATCTTACCATTAGGAGTTAGTATATGAACATCAAAGGCAGACATTACTTAAAACTGTTAGACTTTACCCCCGAGGAAATCGGCGGTCTGCTGGACTTGGCGGCCGAACTGAAAGCCAAAAAGAAGGCTGGCATTCCCCATCGGATGCACGAGGGCAAAAACATTGTGCTGATTTTTGAAAAAACCAGCACCCGTACCCGTTGCGCCTTCGAGGTTGCCGCCCACGATCTGGGAATGGGAGTCACCTACTTAGACCCCTCCGGCTCTCAGATCGGTAAAAAAGAGTCCATTGCCGACACTGCCCGCGTGCTTGGCAGAATGTATGACGGCATTGAATACCGCGGCTACGGGCAAGCCATTGTAGAAGAATTGGCGGCCCACGCAGGGGTTCCCGTATGGAACGGTCTGACCGATGAGTTTCATCCCACCCAGATTCTGGCCGACTTTTTAACCATTAAAGAGCACTTCGGTCACTTAAAGGGCATCAACTTTGTGTATATGGGCGACGCTCGCTTTAATATGGGCAACTCCTTAATGATCGGTTGCGCAATGATGGGGCTGAATTTCACCGCTTGCGCGCCCGAAAAATATTTCCCCGATCCCGCATTGATCGAACAAGCCAAATACTGGGCCAAACAGTCGGGCGCTACCCTCACCTTTGAGTCGGATCCCGACAAGGCGGTCAAGAACGCCAACGTGATCTACACCGACATTTGGGTGTCCATGGGCGAGCCCACCGAGATCTGGGAAGAACGCATCAACGAGCTTGCTCCTTATCAGGTCAACGACGAGTTGATGAGCAAAGCCGCTGACAATGCGGTGTTTATGCACTGTCTGCCCTCTTATCACGATCACAAAACCACCATCGGGAAGGAAATGGGCGAAAAATTCGGCAGAGACAGCATGGAGGTTACCGACAGCGTATTTGAAGGCCCTCGCTCCATTGTGTTTGACGAAGCCGAAAACCGTATGCACACCATCAAGGCCGTTATGGCGGCCACGCTGTAAATAGGGAGATGAGAACAATGAGAAAAGCCTATTTAGTATTACAAGACGGCACCGTGTTTGAAGGCAAAGGCTTTGGCGCCGCCTGCGGCAACATCGGTGAGCTTGTATTTAACACCGCCGTGGTCGGCTATATTGAAAACCTGACCGATCCCGCTTATTACGGACAAATTCTGGTACAGACCTTTCCTATGATCGGCAACTACGGCATGATCGAAGCCGACATCCAAGGCAAATGCTGTGTGAAAGGTTACGTGGTGCGGGAGTGGTGCGAAAAGCCTTCCAACTTCCGCTGTGAATACGATCTGGATACCTTCTTGAAAAATCAAGGCGTGCCCGGCATTTACGGAGTGGACACCCGTGAACTCACCCGCATTTTGCGAGACAAAGGCACCATGAACGCCATGATTACCGATACCGTTCCCCAAGACGTTGCACCCATCAAAGCCTACACCATCAGCGGCGGCGTGGAAGCCGTTACCTGTAATGAGATTGCCACCTATCCTGCCGAAAAGGAACAGTACAAAGTGGTAATGATGGACTTTGGCGGCAAACGGTATTTGATTGACGAACTCAATAAAGTGGGTTGCACCGTAACGGTGGTACCCGCTTCTACCAAGGCTGACGAGGTTTTGGCGATGAATCCCCACGGGGTAGTGCTTTCTGCCGGTCCGGGCAATCCTTGTGAAAACACCGCCATCATCACCGAGATCGGCAAGCTGTTCGGCAAAAAGCCGATTCTTGCCATTGGCTTGGGGCATCAGATGTTGGCCCTTTCTCAAGGCGGGCAGGTCATCAAACTGCCCCACGGTCATCGGGGCGGACAGCCTGCGAAAATGATTGGGGTGGACGCTACCTACATCACCGCCCAAAACCACGGCTATGCGGTGGTTTCTGACACGGTGGAAAACGGGGTCATCACCTTCTACAACTTAAACGACAACACCTGCGAAGGGTTGGAATATAAAGAAGCAAAAGCGATATCGGTGCAATTCAATCCCGAATCCACTTCCGGTCCTCGCAGTACCGCTTTGATCTTTGATCGCTTTGTTAACTTGATGGGAGGGAACAACTAATGCCTTTTGATTCTTCGATTAAAAAAGTTATGGTAATCGGTTCCGGTCCTATCGTGATCGGACAAGCCGCCGAATTTGACTATGCCGGCGCTCAGGCTTGCCGTGTGCTGAAAGAAGCAGGAGTCAACGTGGTGTTGGTCAACTCCAACCCCGCCACCATTATGACTGACAAAGCCTTGGCGGATGAAATTTATCTGGAACCCTTGACGGTGGACACCATCAAGCGGATCATTATGAAAGAAAAACCCGACAGTCTGCTGGCAGGCTTGGGCGGTCAAACAGGGCTGACTCTTGCCATGCAACTGAATAAAGAAGGCTTTTTGGAACAGCACGGTGTCCGTCTGATCGGTACCAACTGCGAAGCCATTGACAAAGCAGAAGACCGTCAGATGTTTAAAGACACCATGGACGAGATCGGCGAGCCTTCTATCCCCTCTGACATTGCAGAAGATTTAGACACCGCTTTGGCGATTGCCGACAAAATCGGGTATCCCGTTATCGTTCGTCCCGCCTTTACCCTTGGCGGCTCGGGCGGCGGTGTTGCCAACAACGTGGAAGAACTGCGTATTGTGGCTAAAACCGGTCTGGATGCTTCGCCCATCACCCAAATTTTGGTAGAAAAATACATCTTCGGATGGAAAGAAATTGAATTTGAAACCATGCGTGACGCCGCAGGCAACGTAATTGCGGTATGCTCGATGGAAAACTTTGACCCCGTTGGGGTGCACACCGGCGACTCCATTGTAGTTGCCCCCGCTCTGACCTTGTCAGACAAAGAATATCAAATGCTGCGCACCGCTTCTATGAACATTGTTTCGGCTTTGGGCATTGTGGGCGGCTGTAACTGCCAATTCGCCCTCAATCCCAACAGCTTTGAGTATGCGGTAATTGAGGTAAACCCCCGTGTTTCCCGTTCCTCGGCGCTGGCTTCCAAAGCCACGGGGTATCCCATCGCCAAAATCACCACCAAGATTGCGTTGGGCTACACGCTGGACGAAATCAAAAACGATATTACAGGCAGTACTTATGCCTGCTTTGAACCCACCGTGGACTACTGCGTGGTCAAGTTCCCCAAATGGCCCTTTGAAAAATTCGTTGGCTCCAGCCGCAAACTGGGCACTCAAATGAAAGCCACGGGCGAAGTAATGTCCATTGGCAGCAGCTTTGAAATGGCCATTATGAAGGCGGTACGTGGTGCGGAAATCTCTCTTGACACCCTCAATGCCAAGCCCACCGACGACCGTCCCTTGATGGAACGGTTGGCGGCTATGGACGATCGTCGGTTGTTTACCATTTTTGAAGCATTGAAAGCCGGCATCGCCAAAGAAGAGATCTACAACATCACTCGCATTGATCCTTGGTTCTTAAACAAACTGCAAAATCTGTGCGATTACGAAGCCGAAATTGCAAACGGCTTGACCGACGAGCAATATTTTGAAGGCAAGCGGTTGGGGTATCCCGACAAGGCCTTGACCCGTTTGTCCGGTCGCACCGATCTACCCTCTGCCGACGCCGTTTACAAAATGGTAGACACCTGCGCCGCCGAGTTTGACGCAGTTACCCCCTACTTCTACTCCACCTACGATTCGGCTTGTGAAGCCCGCTCCTTTAAAGACCAGCACAAAGAAACCATTATGGTTTTGGGCTCGGGTCCCATCCGCATCGGTCAAGGCATTGAGTTTGACTATTCTTCGGTGCACTGCGTGTGGAACTTAAAAGAAATGGGTTACGACGTGGTGATTGTGAACAACAACCCCGAAACCGTATCTACCGACTATGATACCGCCGACAAGCTGTATTTTGAGCCGCTGACCGAAGAAGACGTAATGAACATCATCAAGGTGGAAAAGCCCATCGGCGTGGTTGTGGCATTCGGCGGTCAGACCGCTATCAAGCTGACCCAATTCTTGGATCAAAGCGGTATTCAAATTCTGGGCACCTCTGCCGAAGGCATTGACGTGGCCGAAGACCGTGAACGGTTTGACGCACTGTTGGAACAATTCAACATCAAACGTCCCAAGGGGATGGGCGTTGCCACGCTGGAAGAAGCCTTGGAAGCCGCCCGTGGATTGGGTTATCCCGTTTTGCTTCGCCCCTCTTACGTTATCGGCGGTCAAAACATGAAAATCGTGCACGACGACGAAGAAGTGCGGGTCTATATGGAACGGATCTTGTCCCAAGGTATTGACAATCCCGTGCTGGTGGACAAATATATGATGGGCACCGAAATTGAGGTGGACGTCATCTCCGACGGCAAAGACGTGCTCATTCCCGGTGTGATGCAACACATTGAACGGGCAGGGGTACACAGCGGTGACTCCATTGCCGTTTATCCCCCTTACAACATCAACGATAAAATGATGAAAACCGTGGTGGAATGCTCCCGTCAATTGGCGCTTGCCATGGGCACCAAGGGTCTGGTGAACATTCAATACCTGATCTATCACAACGAACTGTACGTCATCGAGGTGAATCCCCGTGCCTCCCGTACCGTGCCTTACATCAGCAAGGTGACGGGCGTACCGATGGTTGACCTTGCCACCCGCGTAATGATCGGCGAGCCTTTGGCCGACATGGGCTACGGCGTGGGACTGTATCGCACGCCTCCCTATTTCACCGTAAAGGTTCCCGTGTTCTCTTTTGAAAAACTCAGCGACGCCAACTCCTACTTGGGACCCGAAATGAAGTCCACCGGCGAAGTACTGGGCATTGGTAAGACCCTGAACGAAGCCTTGTTCAAGGGGCTCACCTCCGCCGGTATGAAGATTAAGCCTTCCCTGATCGGCGGCAAGCAAACCGGTGTGTTCATCAGCGTGGACCGCTACGACCAGTTAGAGATCATCTCGCTGGCCAAAAAGCTGGACGATCTTGGCTTTAAGCTGTACGCCACTCCCGAAACCGCCGAATCCATCGGCAGATTGGGCATTACGGTGGAACACGTAAGCGGCATCACCAAAGAGGACAATCTGTGGCCGCTGATGGAAAACGGCGAGATCAGTTACATTATCTACACCGGCTCGCTGATGGATTCCAACGTAAACGACTACACCAAGCTCCATCACAGAGCGCTCCACTTCTCCATTCCCTGCTTCACCTCTCTGGATACCGCCAATGCTATGGCCGACATCATTGCCAGCCGCTTTAACCAAAGCAACACCGAACTGGTAGACATCAACCATATGCGGGAGCACCGTCAGACCCTCAACTTCTCCAAAATGGAAGCCACCGGCGACGACTATATCTTCATCAACAACATTGATGAGAAGATCACCTGCCCCGAATCGCTGTGCATCAGTTTGTGCGACCGTCACACCGGCATCGGCGCACTGGGCATTGTTCTCATTGAGCAATCCCTGATTGCTGACGCCAAAATGCGGATGTTCAACCAAGACGGCAGCGAAGGCAAAATGGCAGGCAACTGCATCCGTTGCGTGGGTAAATATCTGTACGACAAAGGCATTGTGCTCAAAGAAGAAATGGATATTGAAACCGCCAGCGGCGTGAAACATTTGAAGCTGTACACCAGCAATAACAAGGTGACCTTGGTGAGTGTTGCCATGGGCAAAGCCAATCTGGATCCCAAGGCTCTGCCTTGCACCATTGAAGCCGATCAGCTCATCAACTACCCCACCGTCATTGGGGATAAAGAATACCATATCACCTGCGTTGGCGTGGGCAACCCCCACTGTGTGGTATTCACCGATTATGTGGACGGCGTGAACTTAAGCGAAGTTGGTCCCTTGTTTGAAAATGCGCCCATCTTCCCCGAGCGCATCAACACCGAATTTGTTCGGGTGGTCAATAGCACTACCCTGAAAATGCGGGTGTATGAACGGGGCAACGGCGAGACCATGGCCTGCGGCACCGGCGCTTGCGCCGCTGTGGTAGCCGCCGTAGAAAACGGCTATTGCAAAAAGGGTGTGGATATCACCGTCAAAGTCAAGGGCGGCGATCTGATCGTCAACTACACCGACGAGGGCATTACCCTCACCGGCGAAGCCAAGCTGGTCTATCGCGGCTCGTTGGAATATTGATATTCAGCAAAAAACCGCTATCTCGTTTGAGATAGCGGTTTTTATGAATCGATTTGCAACTGTTCCATAGAGCATTATACTACTTTTCCGAAAATAAATCACTCAAAATGGAATCGGTCATAAAACCTGATTTTCTTTTATTTTTTCTTTATTGTTACCTTGGCACCCACTTCAATATCGTATGTATCGCAAAATCTTTGATTATAAATACAAATATTAATGTTATGGTCTTCTTTATCAAAAAATAGTTGAAGTTTTCCGTCTTCAGCAATAAGAATATCCACGAAAGGCATTTCTTCACTA
>JAFSIW010000065.1 GCA_017439545.1 Clostridia bacterium
GGCATGCGGTCTGCCGATCGCTTCCCGAATCTTTTGTTTGGCAGACAGGGTATACTCGTCCTGCCCATAGCCGGGTTGCTTGGTATCGTTGGCAGAAACAAGCGCCTGCAACACAGCGGGATGCGCGCCGTTATTGTAATCGCATTCAAAGGATAACACAATCATCATTCCTCTTACTGATAATACATTCATCTTACAACAAAACGGTTCGTTTGTAAAGGAGCAAACAGATTTAACAAACATTTAACAAAATAATTCTTCCCTTTTCCGACAAAATAGTGTATTGTTAAAATAGTGTTAAATTGAAAACTCTGCTCTTCGGGAGCCGATGGGAGTCATTGTTATGAACATCAATTACGTGCAAATGATCACCTTCCTGTGCGGCGGTCTTGCCTTCTTCCTGTATGGGATGAACGTGATGTCCTCCGGATTGGAAAAAATGGCAGGCGGTAAGCTGGAAAGTATGCTCCGCAAATCCACCTCCAACAAACTGATGAGTCTGTTATTGGGGGCAGGCATTACCATTGCCATTCAGTCCTCCTCCGCTATGACGGTTATGCTGGTGGGTCTGGTAAACTCCGGCATTATGCAGTTGGGTCAAACCGTAGGGGTCATTATGGGCTCTAACATCGGTACTACCCTCACCGCTTGGATTTTGGCTCTCAACGGAATGGAAAGCGAAAACGTATTCCTCTCCCTGTTAAAGCCCGAGGCATTTTCTTTGCTGTTCGCTCTGCTCGGTATCGCACTGATCATGATGAGCAAAAAAGAGAAAAGCAAAAGCATCGGTTCCGTTTTGGTAGGCTTCGCCGTCCTCATTTACGGGATGGAGCTGATGGGTGACGCCGTAGCCGATCTCAAGAACAATCCTCAATTTTCCGAACTCCTCACCGCCTTCAACAATCCCCTGCTGGGTGTGCTGGTTGGCGCGGTGTTCACCGGCGTCATTCAATCCTCTGCCGCCAGCGTTGGTATTTTGATGGGCTTTGCCAACACGGGACTCATCACCTTTAATATGGCCGCTCCCATTGTTATGGGGCAAAATATCGGTACCTGCGTGACCGCGCTGATCTCCAGTATCGGGGTCAACAAAAACGCCAAGCGGGTTGCGGTGGTACATATCTCCTTCAACCTGATCGGTACCGGCATCTTTTTGATCCTTTACTTTTTGGCGGATTGGCTGTTGGGCGCCATGTTTGACAATTTTACAAACACCGTGGTGGACTCGGTATGGATCGCCGCTTTCCACACCGTGTTTAACGTGGTGACTACTGTTCTGCTGCTCCCCTTCTCTAAACTGTTGGAGAAGTTCGCCAACTTCTGCGTACGGGACAAAGCCGAAGTGACAGAAGAATATTCCTTTATTGACCAACGTCTGCTGGCTACTCCCTCGGTTGCCATTGCCGAGTGCGACCGCAAAACCCGCGAGATGGCTCGCATTGCCAAGGATACCATTTTCTCCTCTCTTGCTCTGCTGTCAAGTTACGATGAGGAAAAAGCCAAGAAGTTGATCGCCGCCGAAGACGAGTTGGACTTTTATGAGGACAAGCTGGGCACCGTTTTGGTACAGCTTTCCAGCAAGGCCATTTCGGATGAGGACAGCAAACGGGTTGCCAAGCAGTTGCACACCATTGACGACTTTGAGCGCATCGGCGACCACGCCATCAACCTGCTGAAGGCCGCGCAGGAAATGCACGAAAAGAACATCACCTTCTCGTCGGATGCGGCCGCCGAGCTGAGTGTTGCCACCGCCGCTCTGACCGAGATCCTAGAGATCACCACCGAGTCCTTCTGCAAGGAAGATCTGGTTCTTGCCGCACAGGTAGAACCGTTGGAACAGGTCATCGACCATATTATGGACAAGATGAAAACGCGTCACGTAGAACGTCTGCAAAGCGGCAAATGCACCATCCAACTGGGCTTTGTGCTGTCAGATATTCTCAATAACTTTGAACGGATCTCCGACCATTGCTCCAACATTGCGGTAGCACTGATCGAAACCAAGCAAAACGCCTTTGAAGCTCACGAATACTTAAACGGCATAAAACAAGAAGGCAATCCCGAATATCAGACCGCCTACTTAAATTTCCGACAAAAATACGCAATCAAATAAGTACCATAAAAAGGCACCGCTTGTTGAACCAACAAGCGGTGCTTCTTTATGTTTTTGAAAATTCGTATCGGGTAACCGAATGGAAGGGCTGTTCCGCCTTGACGATGCAAGAGGGGAATTGAGGCTTGTTGGGGGTATCGGGGAAAAACTGGGTCTCCAGACAAAAGGCGCGATGCTTATATAGCGCCTCTCCTCCTTTGCCCGCGGGCTCATCCAACACATTGGAGGTATACAGTTGCACACCGGGCAGATCGGTGGAACAGGTCAACGTAATGCCATTTTCGAGGTTTTCGGCAACAATAACCCCTTCACGCCACTGCTTGGTTTGTCCCAGCACAAAGTTGTGGTCGTAGCCGCCCCCCAATGTCAGTTGAGGATGGGCTTCGGTGATATCCTGCCCAATGGCTTTCCCTTCACGAAAATCGAAGGGAGTGTCGGTCACGTCCAACAGTTCCCCCGCGGGGATGAGAAGATCGTCTACGGGCGTGATGGCATCCGCCTTCATTTGCAACCGAATGTTAAGGCAAGAAGCCGCTCCCAAATGAAAATACGCGTGATTGGTAAAGTTCATCACCGTATCCCTGTCAGACATCCCATCATAGGTTATGGTCACGCCGTTTTTTTCTACCGTAAAGGTGACGGTCAGATGCAGATTGCCGGGGTATCCCCCCTCTAAATGAGGAGAAAACAAGGTGAACGCTACGCTGTTTTCGTCCACCGCTTCGCCGTTAAAAACCTGCCCATAAAAGCCAACCTTGCCTCCGTGGAGGGAGTTGACGGCGTTGTCGTTGGCATCCACGTGATAGGTTTCGCCGTTCAGCGTAAAAGCCGCTCCGCCGATGCGATTGGCGTATCGCCCTACGGTTGCCCCCTGAAAGGAATCTCCCCGGCAATAGCCATCCAGCGTATCGTAGCCTGCTACGCAATCCACGCCCTGATAGGTCAAGGTATGTACCGTGGCACCATATTCCATTACCTGCAAAGTCACGTCCCCGTTTTGAACGGTGAACTCATAAATATCACGGTCTCCCATACGACCGCAAACTTGCTTTGTAATTATAAGGATTCCCCTTTCTTGCGGTAAAACGCCCGTGCCAATCGAGCGGCTTCGGGATTGGTAAATTGTTGGCCTTGATGATACAAATGGGTGGTATCAAAATTCACGTGGCGCAAGCCAAAGTCTCCATCCTGCCACACCATATAGTCGGCGCAGCGCACCGGCTCAAAGGACCCAAAGCGATACGAAAGACTACCGGGATTGGCGATCCATCGCCCCTGACCTGCCGATGCCACCCATTGCAGGTGACTATGTCCGTACAACAGCAGTTTTTTGTCCTTTTGTCCCTGGGGATACTTGGTGGCAAACCGTTCTTCTACAAAACCTGCCATTTGCAGATTGCTCATTTGTTGCTCGGCAAAAAACACCTCGTTCGACAATTCGTCGGGAGTGTGGCACATATACACGTCCATATCCCCCAAGGTAAAGGCAGTCTCGTGGGGAAGGGATGCCAAAAAGTCATATTCCTCCCGCCCTAACTGAGAAAAGGTCAGGGTTTGAAAATTGGTCAGCGGTTCTTTTGGTTTTGGGTCATCCCGATGGGTCAAAATCCACTCATCGTGATTCCCCCGCACCGCAAACAGTTTCTCCTTGCGGTCCATAAACCAGCGCACCGTTTCTTTGGGATACAAGCCGTAATCCACCATATCTCCCAAAAACAGAATATAATCGCAATCCTTTTCTTTTTCCCACACCGCCTGCAATGCGTCAATATTGGCGTGGCAATCAGATATAATCAGCAACTTCATGCAAACAACTCCTAAATAAACAGGCGCAGTAGTCCCCTACCGCGCCCAAATATATCAGATTTCATCGGGAAGTTCTTCGGGAGGCAATTCCAACCGCTCGGGATGCTTCATATAATGACGGAACTGCTTAATGGACGAAGCATAATAATGCCCGTCGCAAATGCGCTCATCCAACACAAAGCGGAAGGTCAGCACCTTGCGCCGCCGCAGGTTCCCTTCTTCATCAAAAAACTGCTCGGTCTTCTTTTTGCCCAAGGCAATAAAACAAGAGGTGGTACCGAACTCATACAAATGATGGAAAATGGAGTCAATACCCAAGCTTCCCACGTCAGTAATATAAAAACTGGAATGGAAAGGACTTGCCTTGTAAATAATTTTTGGCATCAGACCGACCTTGTCCAGATTGCGCAGTACGAATACCACAAAGCTTTTCAGCCAAGTGGGGATAAACCCAATGGCGCGAATCACGTTATCGGTCACATTGTCGTCTTTGGTTTCTTCGGCAACCGCAGCCTTCCACTCGTTATTAAAGCGAGTGGTTACGTCTTTTAAAGTATCATAGGGAGAAAAAATGGGCATAATTTCGGTTTCTTCCCCATCATCGGTCAAGGAACGCTTTACAGTCATAGACGCGCGGATGTTGTTGTGGGCGTAGATCTTTTTGCCCGCCACAAACCGATTGAGTCGGGGACGCTGAGCGAACATACGCACCACCGCCGCCAGCACCACGTGCATCAAGCGCAATTCGGGCATATCGGTAGCCCGTTTTTCACGAACGTACCGCTCCAGCGCGGTAATATCAATGGTTTCTTCAAAAAAGATCTGACTATCCAGCCGAGAGCGCATAATGTTGGGAATAATATAAAAGGGAAGATCCATTTTGCGCACACGGTATCCATCGTACCGATCGCCAAACCGCCGTTTGCGTTTTTCGGGCAACGGGGGCAATTGGTAATCAGCCTCAGTTACAATTTGCAGGGGTTCGTTCATCAATTCCGGCATAATACCCTCCTTTTTCGGTAAACAAATCATCCGTCATTTTTACCGAACAAAGATAGTATACACTATTTTTTTGAAAAACACAAGCATTTTATAAACCGATTGTAAACAAAACGTTGATGAATCAACAAAAACGCCCTTCCTTGTTTACCCAAGGAAGGGCGTTTTCGGAAATCCAATCTACATTACAAACCGCGAGGGGTAAAATCAGGTACGATTTGCAGCATTGCTTTTTACGGTGTTCTTACGAACGGTAAACAACTTGATTAGGCTTCTTCTTTTTGCTTTGCAAAGCATTCGCTGCAATAAACAGGGCGGTCCTCACGGGGTTGGAAAGGAACCTTTGCTTCGCCACCGCAAGCTGCGCAAGTGGCAGTGAACCACTCTCTTTCGCTTCTGGCGGCGTTTTTGCGAGCATCACGACAGGCTTTGCAGCGTTGGGGTTCGTTTACGAAACCTTTTTCTGCATAAAATTCCTGTTCGCCGGCTGTGAATACGAATTCATTGCCGCATTCTTTGCAGGTGAGAGTTTTGTCTTCGTACATGTTTTTTTACCTCGCTTGATAATTTTCTTGCCCTAGGGCGGATTTGCACCGCCACCTTTGAAATCAACGCTCTTCTGACATAAGCTACTAAGAGCACATTATAACCGTATGGAGCGGATCTTGCTTCTGGCACGGCACAAGGCATTGTCCACCGCTTTGGGGGAGATCTGTAACCTGCCTGCAATATCCTCATACTCACAGCCGCCGAGATATAAAAAGAATACCCGCCATTCCAACGCAGATAACACCTGCTGCATTTTTGCGGTCAGCAAATGAGCGCTCTCATTGGCTACCACAATGTCTTCAGGGTTATCGTCCCGTGGAGATTCAGCCTCGAAATCCTCCAACGGTACTAAGGTGGAACGGGGGATTTTTTTGGCGGCAAGAGAAGCGCGTACCACCGAGATCACACTACGGTCAATACACAACAGCGCAAAGGTGTGAAAGGATGCGCCCCGATCGGGATCATAAAAATCAATAGCTCCCATCAGGCCGATCATACCTTCTTGCGCCAGATCCTCCGGCTCCAACCCACTGTCGGCATAGCCCGAAACTCTGGCCTTGACCACCGGAATGTAACGGGTGATCAGTTGTAAACGACAACCATCGTCGCCGCCTTGAGCACCAAGGGCCAATTGTTCGTCGGTTGGATTGGGATGATTTTCTTGCCAATGTTGTGACATAATACGTAAACTCCTGCTTCTGTAAGCATCCTCATTATACATCTTTTGGAAATGTAAGTCAATGAATTTTTTGAAATTTGATAATTTTGCACTATGGTGTACGACATTTTTTGTGCAAAGCGTACATCATTCGACCGAGTATGACAAAAAGCCGGTGACTTTTTTGTGTAATTCGCTCATCTTTTGGGCACAAAAACAGCGCAGATCCTACCCACGTAAGACCTGCGCCTTGCCGTTTCTGAGTTAATCCCACAAAGAATCGGGGTACATTCCGCCTCGCACCAGATTGCGGATGGCGTTGGTAACCGGTTCCCGATCCTCGGGATAGGTCACCCCGTACCAACGGTCGTCGGTGGGGATCACGGTAACCGAGCAGTACCCTGCCCGCAACAGATTTTCCACTTCTTCGGGCAACAGATATTCCCGTTTTAAGGGATCGTCGGTAGGGGTGTTCATAAATTTGACCATCCCCTGCTCCAGCTTTTCAAATACGTCGGGGGTAAAGCCCCAGAAGTTCATAGAAACCACCGAATCCAGCGGCAGCTTGTTGACCGAGCCGTCGGGTTGATAGGATTCGGCAAAATCCAGCCCCTTAACGATCTTTTTATTCTCTTCAATGGAGCACAGCTTGCCGTTTTGCACCTGGCATACCCCGCGGGAAACACTGCCGTTGTCGGTCAGGGTGTTTTTCAGCACGTAGCCTGCCATAATGTAGTCGATCCCGTCGTGGTCGGCGGTAATGTGATCGTGTACGATCTGAAAGGCCTTGGGACCGTAGTAGTCGTCGGCATTGATCACCGCAAAGGGACCGTCCACCACGTTGCGGCAGCACCAGATGGCGTGCCCCGTGCCCCAGGGCTTGGTGCGCTCAGGCAACACCTCACAGCCCTCAGGCAGATCGGTGGTGGATTGGAAGGCATATGCCACTTCAATATGCTTAGAAACAGCATCGCCGATCTCTTGCTTGAACAATTGCAGGTTTTCTTCTTTGATTAAAAAAACCACCCGATCAAAGCCTGCCTTTTTGGCATCGTAAATGCTGTAATCAATGAGTTTTTCATGGTTGGGGCCGATTTTTTCCAGTTGCTTAAGGCCGCCGTAACGACTGCCCATACCGCCCGCCATAATAACAAGTGTGGTTTTTGCCATAACAAATACACTCCTTTATCATAAAAGAAAGGCAAAGCCTTTTCGTTTACTATATTATAGTTGTATCCCCCAAAAAAATCAAGGGGTATCTTGGGATTCGACCAAAGACTGCAAAAAAAGACAGTATGGCACAGATGCCACACTGTCTTTTCAGTAACCTACAGATTATTCGGCAACCGGTTCGCAGTCACAATCGCAATCATAATCCTCATAATCGTCATAATCATAATCGCAATAGTCTTCTAAGATTTCTTCGCATTTTTGTGCGCGGAGATAGCGGGTCACAAAATAGGCAACGGCGGCCGAAACTGCAGCCAGAGCAACGATTACGGCAACGATCCAAAATACTTTCTTTCCATCCATGGTGATATACCTCCTAAAAATAATAGAGTTCACTTATAGAATACCCAATTTTCACGAATCTGTCAATAGTTTTTCAAAAAAAGACTGAAAAACTCCCCTGCTCCGCCTAAAATGTTTTCAAAAGTTTTTTGCAAAAAGTGTTGACATTCCAATCTAAGATGAGTATAATACTTAGGCGGACGAAAATCCGCCAAATGAATATGCGTAACAAACGCTACCAATGGAGAAGTACTCAAGTTGGTGACGAGGCGCCCCTGCTAAGGGCGTAGGTCGGGTAACCGGCGCGAGGGTTCGAGTCCCTCCTTCTCCGCCAAACAAAACAGCACCCCGTGTGGGTGCTGTTTTTGTTTTGATGGGGACGAGAACCCGAGCGACGGTTCCGGCGCGGGTAACGAGCCCGAGCGCCGCCTGTGGCGGATACAGCGAGGGCGCAGTTGGTGCCGCGGTCGAAAAAACCGAGGAGCCGTGCGGAGCACCCGACGGTTTTTTCGGGCACCGCAAACGGGGTTGCGAAGCAACGAGAGTCCCTCCTTCTCCGCCAAACAAAACAGCACCCCGTGTGGGTGCTGTTTTTGTTTTTCTATTCTATTTAACAGTTCCGGCATTCTCTTTTCTTCCCGCTTTGGTAAAAAACAAACCATTCGTCAAAGCACCTGCCCCCGACAACGCAATCAGACCGATACCGGTTACGTTGGCAGGAAGCACCAGCATACAGATGCCGGCGATCAATCCCCAAAAGCTGATGGGGTTGGGAAGCAAAATCCCAAAGCATATACTCAGACAGATTATAACGATGGCTGTCGTGATAGCCATTGGTGTTTTTAGTAACAATATCACCAATCCCGTCAGCAGACCAACGGCGCACATGATGCCAATTCCGTATGCCCAAAATTTTTCCTTCATAAAACCACCTCATTAATTCAACAGTTGACTATTTATTCTGTTTTTATTATAATTGTCGGTGGGAACAGAAGTCAATCGACAATCCTTTTTTATCTGTTCAATTAAAGGAGTTATCATGAATACATACTTCAACAAACGCAGACAAGAAACGATCCAACGAATCCGAGCCGCTTTCTTAGAGCAACTGTATGAGCGAGAACTCTCTCAGATCAACGTATCTCAGTTGTGCAAGCGTGCGGATATCAACCGTGGGACCTTTTACGCCAATTTTGATGATATATATCATCTGGCTGATCATGTATTACAACAGTTAGAGCAAGAGGTTGGCGCATTATTGGAACGGGATATACAAAAGGCATACAGCGAAGCGGATTTTTTGAAACTCTTTGAGCATATTCGCAAGAATCAAGCGCTGTATCAAGCATACTTTAAGCTGGGGAATGATCGTTTCAAAAGTTCATCCCTGTTTTCTATTCCCTTTGAAGGATCGCAAACGGAGCAGGATTTATTGGATTTGCATATCACCTTTTTTGCCAGCGGGTTTAACGGAATGGTGAAAAAATGGTTGGAAAACGATTGCAAGCAAACGCCGGAACAAATGTTGTCAATTTTGATACGGGAATACCAAGGGCGTTTAGGCTGGCGGTTGCCATAAATCATCATTGTGTCAAACAAAAAAAGAGAGTGCAGAGTTCACACTCTGTACTCTCTTACTCTTCCTAAACAGATTCGCTTTTGTTCTGCGCCAAAACCCGTATCAACAAAAGCTCGACGGACACACTCGTTGCCAAGCGTGGCGGGGGGAGGGTTTTGGATGCAGAAGTCGTCCCCCCCACCGACGCCGGTCATAGTAAAGTTGGTTTGTGCAACCAAGGGGATTTTGGCGTATAACAAAAGCGAGATAAAATCATCCGCGTAGCGGATACCTTAAAAAAGGTGCCCTGCAATCAAAAATCGTTGCAAGACACCTTATTCATTGATTCAGCTAAAAACTGTTTCTTTTGTTCTGCGCCGTGTGAGGCGCACACAACCGTCCGTGCGGGAGGCGGGGGAGGGTTTTGGATGCAGAAACTGTTTTCTCCGACCCGATGGCGTACATTGGTACGTCGAGAGGGAGGAAAAACAGTTAAAAGCGAATTTGTAATCATCCGCGAAGCGGATACCTTAAACAGACATCGCACCAAAACAAAAGTTGTGCGCAAAGGTGATCCTTCGCACACAACTCATCTTTAAAACGTATTCGCTTTGTTCTGCGCCAAAACCCGTATCAATTAGTCGTTAACGTAGGGCATCAGAGCAACGTAGCGTGCGCGTTTGATCGCAGTGGTCAAAGCGCGTTGATGACGGGCACAGGTGCCGGTCACACGACGGGGCAGAATCTTAGCACGTTCGGAAGTGAACTTGCGCAAACGGGCAACATCTTTGTAATCGATGGTTTCTACCTTATCTACACAAAAAGCGCAAACTTTTTTACGACCTTTCCGTACGGGACGGGCGGGGCGTTCAGTTCTTTCGGTTTTTTCCATTACAGACATCTCCTTATCTTATTATAGTGCCGTTATTAAAACGGAAGATCGTCGTCTACCGCGTCGATCTCACGGAAGCCGTCGCCGCCAACGTTATCAAAGGCGGGAGGGATCTGGGAGCCGCCGTCATAAGTATTGGCGGGCGCGGAATTGCTGTCCTTTTTAGAATCAGCAAAATGCAGACTGTCGGCCACGATGGTATAGGCTTTACGACGGACACCGTTACGGTCGTCGTAGGTGCGGGTTTCCAAGCGGCCCTGCACGGCGATCATTTGACCTTTGCGGAAGAAGCGGCTGACAAAATCAGCTTGCCCTCTCCAGGCAACTACGTCAAAAAAGTCTGCTTGCCGTTGTTCCCCTTGCTTGACAAAGGAACGGTCTACCGCGATGGTAAAAGAGCAAACGTTTACACCCTGAGGCGTTTGACGCAGTTCGGGGTCGGCGGTCAGACGACCCATCATAATGACGGAATTCAACATTCTTGTTCACCCAGCCTTACTTTTTAATGATCATGGTACGCAACACACCATCGGTGATTTTGAACACACGGTCCAATTCAGCGGGGAATTCGGTGTTAGCAGAGAAGTTCACCAGCACGTAGTAGCCTTCGGCTTCATCGTTGATGAGATAAGCCAAGCGACGCTTGCCCCACTCGTCTACGCTGTCGATGGTTCCGTTGGCTTCGATCATGGCGGTGAATTTGTCTTTCAGAGCAACAGCGGCTTCTTCACCGTTGGCTACCGAAAACACCATCATAACTTCATAATTTCCGGTCATTTTACAGCACCTCCTTTTGGTCGTCAGGCCCCGAAGCCTCCTTCGGAGCAAGGAGCAGATAGGATTCAGATTTATCTGCGCATCGGCTATTATACCATCCCCTTTGGCAGAAGTCAATCTTTTTTTGCAGGAATTTGCAAAACGGCAAAATCCACGGCAAAGGATTTCCCTTTTGGTTGACAAGCCCCTCTCCACCCACTAATATGGTAGCAGTATCATTTTTTTGTAACAACTGTGAGGTTTTGTCTGTTTTGGTTGTGTAATAAGTGAAACAGGAAAAACCGGGAGAAAGGAGCAAGTCGATGGATAACGGTGCAAGTAGCTACCGCCGTTTCCGTGACCAAGGGGACGAAAGCGGATTAGCCGAAATCATACGGGATTACCGTGACGGGCTGATTTTGTATTTGAACGGATTCGTTCGGAATATTCAGTTGGCCGAGGAGCTGGCCGAAGACACCTTTGTAATTCTCGGCACAAAAAAGCCCAAGGATAAAGGCATCGGCTCGTTCAAAACCTGGCTTTACACAATCGGACGAAACACGGCGATCAACGCGCTGAAACGCCGCGCAAGACGGTGGGAGATCTCGATTGATGACTGTAAGGAACTGACGCGTGAAGAAGAAAATCTGGAAACAGCTTACATTGAAAAAGAGCAAAAGATCACGGTACACCGAGCGCTCAAAAAACTGAAGCCGGAATACCATCAGATCCTTTGGCTGGTATACTTTGAGGAGTTCAGCCACAAAGAGGCCGCCGCCGTGATGAAAAAATCGGTACATAACGTGGATACCCTTGTATATCGCGCCCGCAAATCCCTGAAAACCCAGTTAGAAACGGAGGGCTTTGTCTATGAAGAATTATGAAGAAACGATTCAAACGGTTTTAGAACGAATCCATAAGAAAACCGCGCAAAAAAAGCGAAGAAGAAAAACGGTGATTCAAACTGCGGTATATTTGGGTTGCTTGTGCCTTGTTTTGTTGATGGGCGCAGGCATTTGGCAAAGCAGGTTGCCTGATGTGCCTACTGATGTGACGCCCACTGAGGTGCAAAACAACGCTGTTCAAAGCGAGTCGCAAACGGAGAGTTTCTTACAGCGAGAACAAGGATCAAAGGAAACAGAATCTACCACACAAGAAGAAGTAACCACGCAATCCAAACCCAAAGAAGAACAAAAACCGGAAATAGACCCCGTGAAAATCCACGGAGATATTGCTCAAAACAACCCCACTTTTGTTTCGGAACAAGCCTTGCAAACTTGGTTACAATACGGTAGCGGCGCTTATGAAAGCGAACGGTCTCAATATTTGGCACAATCAAAGCAAGCCGGTAAGAGCGATTTTTACAGATTGTCAAAGGGGATTCCTCCTTTTTTGAATTTAGAGAAAATTGAACTTTCCGGTTCATCGGGCGATTATACTTATTTTTGTCATTTTGAAGACGGAAGTTTTTGCAATATTGCCATTGATTCCGGCACTACCTCAGAACTGGAAGAAAAGTTGTATAATCATACTATTGAATTGTGTCAGAATAAGAATGAAGGCAGTGGTGTCATTTCAATAAAAGGTATCAACTTTTATTATGACGAAAAAGCTGAACAATCAATGCAAATCCATTGGAAACAATTTGATAAGTTTCACTCTGTTTCTTTTAAAGGAAATCGAGATTTATTAGATGACTTCGTCTCATACTTGGTCTTAGAACAAGTCACCGTACCCCTCAACTCCGACCACGTAACCGAGTAACCCACTCCGCCCCCGACTTTGGTCGGGGGCTTTTTGCGGTTTTTCAAAATCTTCTCCCCTTTTTTCAAAATCAGGTGTAGACATTTGCCTTTTTTTGGTGTATAATAATTGCAACTGTTTATTTTGCATCAAATTTGGAGGTAATTCCTATGAAACGATCCACAAGACTGATCGCCCTGCTGTTGATCGCCGTTATGGCGCTGACTCTGGCAGGCTGTCACAAAAAGAACGAAACGGTTATGACCGTGGGTGATACCGCTATCCCCTCCGGTCTGTATCTGGCATTCCAGTTAGAAGCCTACTCCGAGCTCATCGGCGGCGTGAACGAACAGGTCGCCGAAACAAGCGACGCTTCTCAACCCCAGAACTATGCCGATTACTTTAACTTTGAATACGAAGGCAAAAAGGCCGAGACCTTCGTTGCCGACCGCACCAAGGCGCTGGCCATCGAATACGCCGTTGTGCAAGACCTGTTTGCCAAGTACGAGCTGGAGCTGACCAAAGAGGATTCCGACTACATTGACACCTACGCCGAATATTATTGGGAACAAAACATCGGCGCAATGTACGAGCCCAACGGTGTCAGCCTTGCCACCTACACCGAGCTGATGTCTTATCAATATAAAAAGAGCAAGGTATTCGACTATTACTACGACAAAAAGGACGAAACCACCGGTAAGGGCGGTCTGCAAACCGTTGCCGACAGCGAGATCATTGCCAAGCTGGCTTCGGATTACGTGCTTGCCGACATGATGCCCGGCTCGCTGACCACCACCGGCGCAGACGGCTCCACTTCTTCTATCACTGCCGACGCCAAAACCCAACTGAAGGCCAAGTTTGACGCATACGCCGACAAGCTGAACAAGGGCGGCAACTACAGCGAGATCTATAAGGAATACACCGGCAGTGCTCCTCAAAACACCGCCGTTAACACCGAAGAAGGTCCCAACACCATCTACTCCGCCACCGCCAACGTGTTCTCTGCCGGCGACAGCGATGCCACCATCTACAATATGCTCAAAACCCAGCGGGACAGTGACGGTTTTGCCTACGGCAAGGCCTACGTGCTGGGGGGCGACACCCAAGGCGCTTATTATCTCACCATGATGTACGAGATCGCAAAGGACGCTTATTACGTTGACCAATACCGCTCCGCTATTCTGCACGAGTTGAAGGACGACGAGTTTGACAAGCTGTTGGCCGACGAAGGCGCCAAGCTGACCTACTCTGCCAGCAAGGGTCTGTTGAAATACTACAAGCCCACCAACATCGATTTTGATGCCGCTACCGCAGCCGCACAATAATTCCAAACTTTTTTAAAAAAAGTCTTTACAAACGAAACCAGCCGTGCTATAATAGCCGATGGCTTCCCGTTTCCGGGCTCTTGGCACTCACCGGCCTCTGCGCAGATTCGGGAGAAATATTAAATGAGGTGAATAAAATGACCAACGAACTGAAACAACAAATCATGAAAGAATATGCGAAGCACGAGGGCGACACCGGTTCTCCCGAAGTACAAATCGCTGTTCTGACCGCTCGCATCAACGAACTGACCGAACATCTGAAGATCCATAAAAAGGACCATCACTCCCGTCGCGGTCTGCTGATGATGGTAGGTCGTCGTCGTAACCTGTTGGCTTATCTGCAAAAGAAAGATATCGAACGGTATCGTTCTATCGTTGCCAGACTGGGCTTGCGTAAATAATTTTGTTGTAAAAAAATCGGGCGGACTTTTTCATATTGTCCGCCCGTTTTAACCATCTAACAGGGAGTTGCCGTTATTTTAGCAGTGAACAGATATTCCGTTTTTCGGGGTATGTGTTTATTGCTAAAAATGGTATTCTCCCACGATATAAAGATAAAGGAGAATGTAAAAATGTTCGAACAAGCAAGAGTATTTGAAACCGAACTGGCCGGCCGCAAACTGATTGTGGAAACCGGCAAACTGGCACAACTTGCCAGCGGCGAATGTATGGTTCGCTACGGCGATACCGCCGTGCACTGCACCGCCACCATTTCTGACAAACCCCGCGACGGCGTGGACTTCTTCCCCCTTTCGGTGGACTATGAAGAAAAACTGTACGCCGTAGGTCGCATTCCCGGCTCTTTTCTGCGCCGTGAAGGTCGTCCCACCGAAAAGGCCATCCTGTCCTCCCGTGTGATCGACCGCCCCATGCGTCCCCTGTTCCCCAAGGATATGCGTAACGATGTGTCCATCGTTTGCACCGTGATGTCGGTTGACCCCGATTGCCCTCCCGAAACCGTGGCTATGATCGGTGCTTCCATCGCCGTTACCATTTCCAAGATCCCCTTTAACGGCCCCATTTCCGGTGTGAGCGTTGGTATGATCGACGGCGAGTTTGTCATCAACCCCTCTTATGCCGACCAAAAGAAATCCCGCATGGCTGTGACCGTGGCTTCTACCGACACTTTGGTTGCCATGATCGAAGCAGGCGCTGACCGTGTAACCGACGAAGAAATGTTCGATGCCATTATGTTTGGTCACGAAGCCAACCAAAAGGTGATCGCATTCATTAAAGAGATCCAAAAAGAGATCGGCGTAGAAAAGATGGAATTCGTTTCCAACGATCCCGATCCAGCCATGTACGAAGCGGTGAAAGAAATCGCTTTGGAACAACTGCGCTACGCTATGGATACTGACGACAAGCGGATTCGTGACGAACGCTTGCTGCCCATCTATGACGAAGTACACGAAAAATTGGCAGAAGCGTATCCCGAACAAGAAATGAAGTTGGATGAATGCCTGTACAAACTGCAAAAATACGTAGTTCGTCGTTGGCTGTTGGACGATGGCAAACGGGTTGACGGTCGTGGCATTAACGAAATCCGTCCTTTGGCTGCCGAAGTAGGTTTGTTGCCTCGTGTACACGGTACCGGTTTGTTCACCCGTGGTCAAACCCAGGTAATGACCGCTCTGACTTTGGGTCAGATCAGCGATGCTCAGATTTTAGACGGTTTGGATGATGAAGAAACCAAACGCTATATGCACCAATACAACTTCCCCTCCTACTCGGTGGGTGAAACCCGTCCCAGCCGCGGCCCCGGCCGTCGTGAGATCGGTCACGGTGCTTTGGCGGAACGTGCTTTGTTGCCCGTCATCCCCAGCGTGGAAGAATTCCCCTACACCTTGCGTTTGGTGTCCGAAGTATTGTCCTCCAACGGCTCTACTTCTCAAGGTTCTATCTGTGCTTCCACCTTGGCTTTGATGGATGCCGGTGTTCCCATTAAAGAACCCGTAGCCGGTATTTCCTGCGGTCTGGTAACCGAAGGCGACCGCTTTATGACCATGGTTGACATTCAAGGGGTAGAAGACTTCTTTGGCGACATGGACTTTAAAGTTGCCGGTACCAAAGACGGTATCACCGCCATTCAAATGGACTTGAAGATCGACGGTCTGACTCCCGCCATCATTAAAGAAGCCTTGGCAAAGACCCACGAAGCCCGCAACTACATCTTGGATGAAGTGATGCTCAAAGCCATTGCCGAGCCTCGTGCCGAACTGTCTCCCTATGCTCCCAAGATGCTCACCACCAGCGTAAATCCCGAAAAGATCGGCGATATCATTGGTAAGAGCGGTAAGGTAATTAAAGAAATCCAAGGTTCTTGCAACGTTGACGTGAACATTGAAGAAGACGGTCAAGTATTCATTGCCGGTCTGGATATTGAAAACTGCCGCCGTGCGCTCATGATGATCGAAACCATTGCCAACGATCCCGAAATCGGTTCGGTTTACAAGGGCAAGGTTACCCGTCTGATGAGCTTTGGTGCTTTCGTTGAAATCGCCCCCGGTAAAGAAGGTCTGGTACACATCAGCCATTTGGATATCCGTCGGGTGGAAAGCGTGGAAAGTGTTGTACAAGTAGGCGATGAGATCATCGTGCAAGTGCTGGAAATTGACGATCAAGGTCGTATCAACCTTTCTCGCCGCAACGCTTTGATTGAAATCGAAGGCGCTGTACCCGAAAACGAACTGCCTGCCGCAGGGGATCGTCGTCCCCCCGCACGCAGAGATCATGGCGACCGCAATCGCCGCCGCAGATAATTGTAGTCGGAGTTTTGGCGTAGAACAAAGCGAATAAAGTTATAATGATTGGTTGTGTGCAAAGTTTTAACTTTGCACACAACTTTTGTTTTCGTGCAATCAAAAAGGCACTTGGTTGACCAAGTGCCTTATCGTTTATTCCAGAATATTTGAGGTGATATAATCCACGCCCATTTCCATCAAGGCTCGGGCGGTTTTCTCATCGTCGCAGGTCCAACAGTTGACCGCAACTCCCATTTCGTGGGCGTACGCCACCCGTTCCCGATTGAGAGCGCCCATATGAATATCCAAATCCATATGCAACTGTGCCAGCTCGTCTACCCGCTGTTTTGACCACTCACCGGTTAAAAACTGCATGGACTGTTCGGGCAACAAGCGCCGCAAAATCAGCAGATTTTCAAAGCAAAAGGAAATAAAGACCGTATCGTCCAAATAGCCATGCTCCCCAATGACCGCCGCGATCTTACGTAAATTCTCCTCGGTCATGGGATTTTTCAGCTCCAGCACCGCTTTCTTTCGGTAGTAGCGGCAAATAGAGATGTAATCCTGTAACGCGGGAATGGTCAGATCGCTTCGGGTAGTCTTACGGGGAATGGCGTGAGCATCGTACAGCCGCACCTTGGCAAGTTCTTCCATGGTGCTTTGTTCCACGTTCATGTCAATGGGAGAAACCCGCCCCGTTCGGTCGTCGTGGATCACGGCAAACCCACCGTCGGCGGTAACGTGCACGTCGGTTTCAATGCCCCAATAGGAGCGGTTGCCTGCGGCCACAAAGGCGGCGCAGGTGTTTTCGGTTTCCAGTCCGCTGACGCCCCGATGGGCGATCATACGGGCGGTTTTGTTCTGTAATTCAACCGTGTTCATATAAACTCTCCTTGGGATTCAGCATAGTAGAAGCGGCGGTCACGCCGCACACCTCTTCGCAGTCGGCCAGCAACAACATTTTACAACACTCATCCATCGTAGCGCCGGTAGTAATAATATCATCCACCAGCAGCAAATGCTTATGTGCCACCACCGTAGGATCGGCGGCAAACACCCCGAACACGTTGCCTCTACGCCGTCGCAAACTTGAGCGGTGCTGTTTGTGGGTTTCATATACCCGCGTCAAACCCCCGTCCAGCAATGGGATGCCCAGCTCCTTCGCCATTGCTTTTGCCAACAAGCGGCTGTGATTGGTCTCTTGGCTACGGGAATCTGTGGGCACGTATACCACACCGTCAAAGTATTCTCCGTACCGTTCACGGCAAAGACGAGCCATCTTTTCTCCGAAAAAATCCGCACTGTCCGTCGCATTTCCCTTCTTGAGCCGCAGCAGACCGTGCTTGACCACGCCTTGATAAAAGTAAGGGGACACGCACTCCACCGCCGAGCGAGGCTTTCTCACACATTGGCAGTGCTTGTGGGCACAGCCGCAACCGGGGCATATTCCGTCTTCAATCACGGGCAATGCGCTTTTGCAACCGTCACACAGGCTTTGGTCGTGATGAATCACCCTGCCGCAACAAGCGCAACGGGTAGGAAACAGCCAATATCGGGACGACCACATCGGCAAGCTCACTGCAGAATATCGCTAATCTCGTTGACCTTTCGGGTAGTCACCAACACAATATTATCTCCGGGCATAATGCAGTCATCCCCTGTGGGGTGAATGGTCTTACTGCCGCGGGTGATCACAGCAATCAGAATATTCTTTTTCAGTTTCAATTCCTTCAACGGCACGTGATTGCCGGCAAAGCCCTTGCCCACATGGAACTCAATGGCTTCTGCCCCTTCTCCCGCCAACGAGATGAGGGTCTCAAAGCTGCTGTCCTCGGAATTTTGCAGAGCGCGCACGTATCGCACAATCCGTTGGGTAGTGATAACGTGGGGCGTGACCACGCAATCGATACCCGCTTTTTCCAGCACACCGCCAAAGGTAATGTGGTTGATCTTGGTCACCACTTTTGCCACGCCGCAGGATTGAGCAAACATAGAAATAATCACGTT
Organism: Clostridia bacterium; assembly: GCA_017439545.1. Taxonomy (GTDB): domain Bacteria; phylum Bacillota; class Clostridia; order Oscillospirales; family Acutalibacteraceae; genus UMGS1484. The sequence goes on from JAFSIW010000065.1 coordinate 18,660, forward strand.
TTCTTCATCCAGACCGGTCAGAGCCGCCAGTCCGTCGGTTTCGGCAATATCCTCTTCCATCAGAGCATCCTGCTCGGTACCGTCGCAATGAATCACCGTCACCTTAGGCAACAGGTCGGACAACTTTTCGCACCGTTCCCGATCCTTTTCCAGAATCTTGACCTCCATCCCAATATCCTGCAGAATGCGGGCGAGATAATAACCGATGCGTCCGCCGCCTACGATCATCACGGTTTTCACCTTGCGGCTGGTATAGCCCAGCTTTTTGCAGAATTGGTTTACGTCTCGCAGAGCACCGGTAATATTGATATTGTCCCCTGCCTGCAACACAAAGTCACCGGTGGGGATGAACACTTCCTCCCCACGCCGCACGGTGCAGATCAGCACCTTAGACTTGAATTTTGCTCCGAAGTCAGCCAGCTTCATCCCAACCAGAGGGCTGTCATCTTTCAGGCAAAGCTCCACGATCTCCACCCGACCCCGAGAGAAGAACTCGATCTGCAAGGCGGAAGGGAAACGGAACACACGGGAAATTTCTTCAGCCGCCTCCAACTCGGGGTTGACGTTCATTCCCAACCCCATTTCGGGACGAATCAGTTCCATGGAGCCCATATATTCCGGCTCGCGGATACGGGCAATGGTATGCCCTGCTCCCATCTTTTTGGCGAGGATGGAGGTAATGATATTCACCTCGTCCGATTGGGTGACCGCAATGACCACCTGGGCGTCGGACACACCGGCTTCTGCCAGCGCGGCGCGATCCACGCCGCCCCCCACAACGCCTGACACGTTGTTATTGGAAAGGCTGGTGCTCAAGGCTTTTTCGTTATGGTCCACCACCACGACCTCGTGACCGTCGTCTGCCAGCTTGCGGGCGATGGATGCCCCTAATTTTCCGTTGCCGACTACTACAATTCTCATTGTGTTCTATCTCCTCGACCCATATAATAGTATTACTATACACCCGAACAGGGAAAATTGCAAGTAGATTGTGGCGCGCGGTTGGTGTTATTCGGGTTTTATGGGTATCAGACAAACAGGCTTGTCCAGCCGCCGTGCGATCTGCATCAAAGAACAGGTACCTTTGCTTTGTCCGTCCCAAAAACAAAGGATATGGTCGGCACGCTGTGCCATTTGTTGATTCCGTTTCGGTCCCGCTCCCCGCCCGTAGCGTTCCCATTGAGGCAAATGGTATTCCACGGGGATCCCCTGCTCGACGGCATATCGCTCTCCCAAGGAATCGGCGCCACGGCAACCGCCTAACACGAAGGTTACAGCCTGATTGGGATAATGCTCTGCAAGAAAGGCGGCGATTGCCTGTCGCGCCACCGAATAATCGGTAAAATCCCGACAGCCTGCCACAACGATATATTTCATTTTTCTCACCTCCTACCCCATTTTACTATTATTCGATAGTAAAATCAATACTATTATTTGATAGTACATATACTCATATTAGGTGATGAAAATGTATTATCCAAGATTGAGGGATCTGCGAGAAGATCGGGATCTGGTACAAAAAGAGATTGCTGCCTTGTTGCAGATCGACCAGCGGGTATACAGCAATTACGAAACCGGCAAGCGAGAGATTCCCACCCGCTTTGTGATCCGCTTGGCAGATTTTTACCACACCTCGACCGATTATATTCTGGGAAGAACCAACGATCCCAAGCCCTACTAAACGGCACGCTTTCTACGGCGTGTCGTTTTTCCTTTCGGTTAGGGAGTCCTGCCAACTTAAGGTGATGCGATCCATCCGAATCTGCCCATCAGGTACAGATTTGGTCGCTTTTCACCCGATTCTCTTTTGGAATGCACAAAGCATTCCTGCAATCGCCTCGGTCAAAAATCAACTAAAATCTGTATCCTACTGGGTCATAGATTTTAAAAAGAGATGATTTTCGGTCAGCCGAGGCACAAAACGCAGTCAATACTTTCGTATTGACGAGTATTTTAACAAAGGATGAACGAAAATCCACCTTTTTAAAACAGGTTCGGATGGATTGTATCACCTTAACCCTTGACACCGCCCATCATTCGTGGTATGATAACGGATGGTAAATTATGCAAATTTATTAAAGGATAGGTGTTTTACACAATGAAAATTCTGGTTATCAATGCAGGCAGTTCGTCCATTAAATACCAACTGTTTGACATGGAAAACGAAACCGTTATGGCAAAAGGTCTTTGCGACCGCATCGGGATCGAAGGCGGTAACTTCAAGCACGCTGTTCCCGGTCGTGACGACTACAAGATCAACGTACAAATGGCCAACCACGGCGAAGCTGTGAAACTGGTTATCGACGTGCTGACCTCCAAAGAACACGGCGTGATCGAATCTCTGTCCGAGATCTCTGCTGTTGGTCACCGCGTACTCCACGGCGGCGAGAAATTCTCCGGCTCTGTGGTAATCGACGAAAAGGTGATCGAAGCCATTGAAGAATGCTGTGAACTGGGGCCCTTGCACAACCCCCACAACCTGACCGGTATCCGTGCTTGCGAACAAATGATGCCCGGCGTACCCCAAGTTGCCGTATTTGACACCGGTTTCCATCAGACCATGCCCGATTTTGCTTATATGTATGCTCTGCCCTACGAATACTATGAAAAATATCGGATTCGTCGTTACGGCTTCCACGGTACTTCTCACCGCTACGTCAGCGCCCGTGCCGCCGCCATGCTGGGTAAAAATCCCGAAGACATCAACATTGTTACCTGCCACTTGGGCAACGGCTCTTCCATTGCAGCCGTTAAGGGCGGCAAGTGCTTTGACACCACCATGGGGTTGACTCCTCTGGAAGGCATTATGATGGGTACTCGTTGCGGCTCGATTGACCCCGCCATCATTCCCCTGATCATGCAAAAAGAGAATATGACTCCGCAAGAAGTGGACACCATGATGAACAAAAAGTCGGGTATTTTGGGTATTTCTCAAAAGACCAGCGACAACCGCGACATTGAAGAAGGTGCTCGCAACGGTGACGCTCGTTGCCAATTGATCGAATCCATGATCTGCCATCAACTGACCAAATACGTTGGCGCTTTTGCCGCCGCTATGGGTGGGGTTGACGCTGTGGTATTCACCGGCGGTATCGGCGAAAACAATCCGCAATACCGTGAACGGGTTGCTAAGAACATTGAATTTATGGGCGCGAAAATTGACACCGCCAAGAACGATGCCGCCAAACGCACCAGCGATGAAAACAATGTTTCTGCTGCGGATTCCAAGATTCAGTTGTTGGTGATTCCCACCAATGAAGAGTTGATGATCGCCAAAGACACCATGGAACTGTGCAAATAATCAGTTGAAATAGTCGGAGTTTTGGCGTAGAACAAAGCGAATAAAGTTATAATGATTGGTTGTGTGCAGAGTTTTAACTTTGCACACAACTTTTGTTTTTTTGCACAAACTGTTTAAGGTATCCGCTTTGCGGATGAATTTTATATTCGCTTTTAGCCGTTTTTTCGGGATTCGACGTACCATCGTACGCCTATCATCCCGAAGAAAACGGCTTCTACATCCAAACCTCCTCTCTCGTTGCTCGAACGGTACTCTATATGAATCGGCAACCATTTTGGCGTAGAACAAAAGAAACGATTTTAGAGAAATCAATTGATTAGGTGTCTTGCAACAACTTTGGTTGCGGGACACCTTTTTTATGGTGCAAATCCTTGCGGATTTGGATTTATACGTTTCTTTTTAGCCGTTTTTCCTCCCTCTCGACGTACCATCGTACGCCTATCATCCCGAAGAAAACGGCTTCTACATCCAAACCTCCTCTCTCGTTGCTCGATCGGTACTCTATATGAATCGGCAACCCTTTTGGCGTAGAACAAAGCGAATAAAGTTATCATGATTGGTTGTGTGCGAAGTTTCGGCTTTGCACACAAACGCAATAAAAGCCCTTCACCCCATGCCCACCAAAACCTTGCAAGCCAGAATATACATGATTTCATCTTTTTTGGCCTGGGATTTTGGTGTATTTTAAACCCTCTTTCTGCCGCCAAACCATTGACATAATCCCTTAATGATGATAAAATAATTGGTACACGGTTTTTAGCATTATAGAAAAATGGGAGAGTTGACAAAATGACGATAAAAGAACTGCGAAGGCTGCGGCGCAACGACTTGTTGGAAATGCTCCTTTCCCTAAGCAAAGAAAACGAACAACTGCGGCAACAGCTGCAAGAGGCGCAACAGCAACTGGCATATCGGGAGATCGTTTTAAACGATTCCGAATCCCTTGCCGAAGCCTGCCTACGGTTGAACGGCGTGGTGGAGGCTTTGCAGGCCGCACGGTTGCAATACAATCGCAACGTAGCAGATCAAATCATCCGCACCACCAAGGCCGCTTCTACGGAGGTGCCTGCGTTGCAAGAACAGGATATGACAAATGAGAAAGAATAAAACCGACCGTCCCACGGTGGAACAGCTGGAAGCCGAACTAAAGCGGGTACAGCATACCTCTCGGTTTCGCACGGTATTAAAAAGCACCGTTTATACCCTGATTACGGTGGCGGCAATTGCCGTGCTGGTAGTCACCCTTTGGCTTCCCGTGTTGCAAATCTACGGCAACTCTATGAGCCCTACCTTTGAGCCGGGGCAAATCGTGGTGACCACAAAAACCAATCATCTGCACAGTGGCGACATTGTAGCCTTTTATTATAACAATAAGATTTTGGTCAAGCGATACATTGCCGGTTCCGGTCAATGGGTGGATATTGACCGACAAGGCGTGGTCTCGGTAGACGGAAAGCCCATTCAGGAGCCGTATCTTGACCAACTTCATTACGGCGACAACACCGATATTGATTTTCCCTACCAAGTGCCCGACGGACGCCTTTTTGTAATGGGTGACAGTCGTCAGACCTCTATGGACTCCCGCAGTGCGGCTGTGGGCTGTATTGCCGAAGAGGAACTGGTAGGTAAAATTCTGATTCGGGTCTGGCCATTAGGAAAGATCCAAGTCTTTTAAATCGGGTTGATCCATTTTGAAAGAAAGGAGGAATCCCTATGCACACCGATGCACGGCATCTGGCCAAGCGGCACACAATAGCACGGCATCTCCGTCGCAAGCGCTGGCAACGCGTGGTAATGATTCTATCTTGCATTGTGCTGTTCTGCACGGTTTACGCGCTGATTTTGCCCGCCGTTACCCAAGATGCCAAGGGTAGCACCGGCGCCAACATTTTTCAGGTGCACGGCATTAACGCGAACAATGCCAATATTGACAACCAGACCTTTTTGTTTCGCGGTCTCAACGGCAGTGAAGGGCAAAAGGTCCACAACTATATGTCCAATGCCAGCCGAACCGCTACCTGGTACGTGATTCAGTGCGTGCCTCTGCATACCGGCGCAATCAACGAAAAGCTGGTTGCCCGTAACTGTAGCGTGAAAACCTACGACCAGATTGCCCAAGCAGGGTATTTTGACGGTGGCAGTGGATTCATCCTTGTAATTCCCACCAGCGTGGGCGCGTTGGGCTTTGACAATGACCCTACCGAGGGAAAAGAAGACTACGTTACCGTCAGCTTTGACTATAAAGCACGATCCGGCTATCGCAGTGACGGCTTCGGCTTTGTACACATTGCCGACGATACCAAAGCCGCCAAAGACAACACCAACGAACTCCATGTGGTGCCGGCGGCTTCTACCCGCGACTTTATTGAAATCAATCTTTACGAGTATTACGACAACATCAACCACTTCTACGATATCAACAACGCCCACGTGGGCTTCCAGCAAGACGGCGGTACCACCAACGTTGCCAATCTAAACACCCTTGGGCAATACAACTTTAACTTCGGCAATAACATCACCTCTGACCTGCGGGCGGGGCACGCCACCATTACCGAAGGCGGTGTCGGACTAAACGCAACGGTAAGCTCTTATAACGGGCAGACCTTTGGGGCAGCCAACCTGCCGCTGACCGGTCAGGTAAGCAAGCTGATTGGCGCAAATAACCGACCGATGCTGACCAGCGGGTTATCGCTTGACATTTTCTTCCCCTCTAACGAATACACGCCACCGGGACTGAGTTCTCCCACCGCCAAAAAGGTGAACACCCAAAGCATTGACGGGCTGTTCCAATATGATCCCGTCACAGGGGAATACAGCTATAACAGCCGAGAGAATCACGCGCAATACAACCGTGCAAACGATACCTTCACCTTATATGAGGAATTCATTTCTTCTAACTTTATGATGTATCCCTTTGGGAACTTCTTGCCCTTTAACGACATTGTGACCCAAACCAAGCAGGCAAGCCAGATCGATCGGGAGTATCTGATTGAAATCGCGGGGGAAGCCGCTTTGCGCCACGGGCGGGGGCAGGACGTTTTTACCGATGCTGACGGCAGAGAAGGCGAATATTCCCTTTTGGCACAGAACTTGAATCAGTTTATCTTTTTAATGGATAAGCGATACGGTCGCACCAACTGGACGGGGAAGGATGCCGTAGACAGTTACTTCCAGTTATCCACCCCCCTGCCCTCCTTTGATCCTCCCCAAATCGGCGGACGGGATCTGATGGATCGGGTTTACTCCATCGACTTTGATGAAAAGACCGACTTCTTCTTTGGTATGAACATCAAGATGGACTTTATGCAACCCAAAAACGGAATGACCGGCACCGACCACGATAAGGACGGTCAAGGGGACTACCCCATGGAATATTTCTTCACGGGGGACGACGACGTTCTCATTTACATCGACGGCGTGCTGTTCCTTGACCTTTCGGGTATTCACCGCCACGTGGGGGGCAAAATCGACTTCAAGAACGGTTTGGTTCACTACTATGCGCTAACCCCGCAAACCGGTGACGTTTCCGAAACGCCTTACCGCACCGAAACCTTTGAACAGGTATTCCGCAATGCCTATGCCGAAGGATCCGCCGAGCTGACCAAAGCCTTAGCAGGCTTAAACGACATAGGCACCTTTAACGATTACACCACCCACAATTACAACTTCTATTATATGGAGCGGGGTTCAGGTTCGGGCATTTGCCGCATGAACTTTAACTTCCCCACCATTCAAAAGAATGCTATTTCCGTTGGGAAAGAAACCACCGTTGCCGATCTGGACACCGACTCCCTCAACGAGCTTGGCGTAAAGGATGAAACCTATTCTTTCCAGATCAACAAGGTGGATGCCAACGGCAACAAAACAAACGAACTGCTGATCGCTCCCAACACCCCCTACACCGTAGTGGACCGTGAGGGGCAAGCCGTATCCGGCAACTTTGTCACCGATGCCAACGGCGTGTTTACCTTAAAGGACGGCCAGCGTGCCACCTTTCACAACATCTCCGAAACGGCAGGTCAGTATTACGTGCGAGAGCTGATGTCAGAACAAACAGCCTCGCGATACAACAGCGTTTACGTAAACGGTCAGGTATCCGCACGGGGCGGGCCGGTCACCGTTGGCAACAACAGCTACTTCGCTTTTGACAGTCCCGTTGCCGACCCTTCCTTGGGCGGGATGTCCTTCCAATACGTCAACGACTACTCCTATGAGGTGTTGATGATTGAAAAGAACGCCACGTATTTGCCCGAGTCGCTTTACGACCAGCAGGCGCAAGCCGACAACACCTTTACCATGCAGGTAACGGTCAACGGCGAGGCGCTTCCTGTAGGCACCAAGTACAAGCTGCTTTCGGATGCCGACACCATCTTTACCGTGCACGGCATTAACACCTTCAACCAGAATATGGCCAATCAGGTGTTTATGTTCACCAAAAACGATCAAGGGTATCGGGTGCGGGATTACCTCACCGCCGATTCCATGAGCGGCGAGTGGTACGTTTTGCAGTGTCTGGGCAAAGGCGAGCACGTGGTTGCCCGTGACGGTCAGATTCTCAACTACGCACAGTTAAAGCAAAGCAGCCTGATGGTCAACAGCAAAAAGAACTTTATTTTGCTGATTCCCACCTCCCTGTATCCTGACGGACTGCCCTTTGGGGTTGGTGATTCCGACTCAATCGAGGATTACACCGTTCCCGTGTTCGATTATCACGGTAACAGCGGCTACAGCGATCAGGGCTTTGGCAAGCTGCACGTGCTTTCGGGAGAATCCAACCGTAAAAACGTGACCACCCCCGGTGAAGTGATCGTAAAATCCGGTCAGGTTGCCGTGATTGAACACCTGCTGGTGGGCAGCACCTACACGGTGAACGAAACCCAGCATTCTTCTCAGGGCTTTACCGTTTCGTATACCCTGAACGGACAAAGCGTGCCTCTTCCCTCGGGCACGGTAGAAAATTCCAACCATTGGATCTCGGTTACGGTCAACAATGCCGAAAAGACCACCTCATCCGATCTTGGCACCTTAGCGTTGGAAAAACTGGTAGACGGTGCCGCCAACGGCAGTGAAGAATTCCTGTTTACCCTGCAGGCGGCGGAATTAAAGGGTCAAACCTTTCCCGCTTACCGAAACGGCGCTACCATAGCAGGCGGCGTTACCTTTGATGCCAACGGCAAAGCCACGGTATCCTTACGGCACAACGACAAGGTTCGGGTGGTTGATCTGCCGAAAAACACGCAGGTCACCGTGACCGAAACCGCGCCCGGCTTCTCTACCTCCATACAGGAGAATAACGTATTTACCGTTCACGGGGTGAACACCTTTAACCAGAATTTTAAAGATCAGATCTTTATGTTCACTTACACCGAAAGCAACAAACAATTGGGTGAGTATCTCACCGATTCGGATATGAACGGTAAGTGGTACGTCATTCAATGCGTACCGTCCGGAACGCATTTGGTAGCGCGAGACAGTTCCCTGCGAAGCTATCAAGAACTTAAAACCAACGGGTATTACCCCTCCCATCCTGCGGCGGTAATCCTTACGGTTCCTCAAGCTTTATACCCCGACGGGTTACCCTATATTCCCTATTCTTCATCCAACCCCAGCGCAGAAGACTATGTTTGGATTCAATTTACAGCGGAAGACGGGTATTGGTCAGACGGTATCGGGGAGGTCTACATCAATGACGATGCAGAACAATTCACCAAAACGGTAACCACCACCATTGTGGGAGATCGCACGGTCTCCTTCACAGTGTATAACCACTCGGATTATCAGCTTCCCAAATCCGGCGGTTTCGGCTCCTATTGGTATATTGCAGGAGGGCTGTGCTTGGTTTTATCGGCTTTTCTGTTATATTTTTTATATATTCGCAAAACAGAGTTTTACGGAAATCTCTGCGTTGCACCAAATTGCCCTTCAGGGCAAAATAAACCTGCTCATGTAGCAAAAAGAAAGGGAAGAAAAACATGAAAATCACGAAAGTCTTATCCATCCTTATGGTAATCGCTATGTTGCTGTCTGTGGCAACCGTAGCCTTTGCCGATCCCACCACCGGCTCCATCACCGTAAAAGCGGCCTCCGACAACGAAGATTACACCATTTACAAGCTGTTCGACTTAACCTACAGCGGCAACAATTACTCCTACACGCTGGACGACAACAGCCCTTGGAAAGCGTTCTTCACCACCGGTGCCGGCAACCAATACGTTACGGTTGATGCTAACAACAACGTTGTAACCTGGACAGAGGGCAAAGCCGCCGCCGATCTGGCTGCTGCCGCTATTGCCTATGCAAAAGGCGATGATGCTATCAAAGCCGCAGGTACCACCAAAACCGGCGCAGGCGCTGATCTGGTATTCGATAACCTGACCTTCGGTTACTACCTGGTAGACTCCACCTTGGGTGCCCTGTGCGCTTTGAACACCAACGCTGCCGACGTTGATGTGGATGAAAAGAACGTCGAGCCCACCATTACCAAAGAAGTGCAAGAAGATTCCAACAACGCTTGGGAAACCCAAAACGATGCCGCTATCGGCGAAACCGTAAACTTCAAAGCCACCATCAACATCGGTAAAGGCGCTGAATTGCTCACCATGCACGACGAAATGGACGACGGTCTGACCTACGGAAGCGTAACCCAAATCACCCTGAACGGTCAACCGGTTGCCGAGGCCAACTACACCGTGAAATCCGGTGCCGATTGCGACGACGATTGCGACTTTGAAATCGTCTTCGCCAAAGATTACATCACCTCTTTGGCAGAAAACTCTGCTTTGGTTGTAGAATACACCGCAACCGTAAATGAAAATGCTGTGATCCGCGGCACCGGCAACCAAAACACCGCCAAGCTGCAATACGGTGAAAAACCCAACTTTACCGAAGATACCACCACTACTTACGTTTGGGACTTTGACGTGTTCAAATACACCGGCAACGAAAAAACTCCTTTGGCAGGTGCTACCTTTACTCTGTCTGCCAGCGGCACTCCCTTGAAATTCACCGAAATTGAAGAAAACAAATACAAACTGGATAAAAACGGCGCAGTAACCTCCTTCACCACCGATGCCACCGGTACCATCAAGTTCATCGGTTTGGATTCCGGCACGTATCAACTGACCGAAACCGTCGCCCCCACCGGTTACAACAAGCTGGGCGCTCCCATCAACGTAACCATCGCCAACACCGGCGTAGTTACTCCTGCGGAAATTGACAACACCGTTCAAGTAGAAAACAAAACCGGCTCCGAGCTGCCTGACACCGGTAGCATCGGTACCATCATCTTCTACGTAATCGGCGGTGTGCTGTTCGTAGCTGCTTTGGTTCTGCTGATCACCAAAAAACGTATGGGCCAAGCCCAATAATCCCATTTAGGATTTCTTTTTCCGGCGGGGGGAATCACCCCCCGCCGAATCATTCAACAACGTCAAGGAGAACCCTATGAAAAAGCATTGGATCACCATACTTTTATTCGGCATATTGATCATAGGCTTGTCCTTGATGCTGTATCCCACTGCGGCGGATTGGTGGAACTCTTACCGCCAGAGTCAGGTGGTTTCCGGCTATATGGATGAAGTAACCAAAATGAGCGACGAGACGTATGAGGCGACGCTCAATCAGGCATTGACCTACAACCAATCCCTGCTGGAACACCCCAACGATCTGGAAATGACGCCCCCACAGTGGGAACGCTATGAAAAACTGTTAAATCTCGGCGGCTATGGGGTAATGGGATATGTTGACATCCCTAAAATCGGCATTACCGCGCCCATTTATCACGGCACCTCCGAGCAGGTTTGGCAAAGGGCCATCGGTCATTTGGAATGGAGCGCGTTGCCCGTAGGGGGTGAAGGTACCCATTGCGTGCTTTCGGGTCACCGTGGTCTGCCCAGCGCCCGTTTGTTCACCGATCTGGACGTTATGGCGGTGGGCGATACGTTTTCGCTGTGCGTATTAAACGAAGAACTGATTTACGAGGTGGATCAGATCCGCATTGTTAAGCCCGATGAGGTGGAGGAGTTGTTCCCCGTGAAAGGACAGGATTACTGCACGCTGACCACCTGCACGCCCTACGGCATCAATTCCCACCGCATTCTGGTGCGGGGACATCGCATTGAAAACCTGCAAAGTAAAAGCCAGCGGGTTACCGCCGACGCCGTTCAACTGGAGCCCATTCTGGTGGCGCCCTTTGCGGCAATGCCCATGCTGCTCGCTTTGCTCATCGCCATTCTGATTCCCAAGAAAAAGAACAGGAGGAAAGGTAAATGAAAATCCGTATTTCGGCTTTGTGTATGGCCTTGTTTTTTCTTGGCTGTGTAACGGTTTCTGCCGTCGGGCATCCCGTTCCTCAAACCGACAAAACCGATTGCTCTATTAGCGTTGTGTTGCAAAACAAGCAAACCGCCCAAGGCATTACCGACGCTACCTTGGTCTGTCTGCGAGTGGGCTATGTGGAGGAAGACAACGGCAATTTCGGCTTTTATCACACCCTCACCCATCAACCCATCGACGCCATTGATTCCGCCGCCACCGCCGAAGCCTTTGACCGCCAAGCGCAAACCACCGCTTTTGAAGCCTTCTCCCCCACCGAGGCGCGTGCCGACGGAACCTATCGTTTTACCAATTTAAAAACCGGCTTGTATCTGATTCGGCAGCAAAAAGCCGCCGACGGTTACAACGATATGAACTCTTTTTTGGTGAGTGTGCCTTCTTTGGTCAACGGCGAATATTTATATGATATCGCCGCCGACGTGAAAACTCAGCTTTATACCCAGATTCCCCCTCAACCAAGCGAGCCCCCCGAAAAACTGCCCCAAACCGGCTTGCTGTATTGGCCTGTCCCCGTGATGGCGGCGGTAGGATTGGCGTTATTGCTTGTGGGAGTTCTGTTGCTTCGCAAAAGAGAGAGCAATGACCAATGAGAAACATAGCAGGAAGAATTCTGATCGTTTTGGGCGCTTTGCTGCTGGCGGCATCGTTGACTCTGCTGGGGTATAATCAATGGCAGAATCAGCAAGCCGAAGCCGCCTCCCGCGCTCTTTTGGAACAAATGCAACCCCATCTTACCGATTCCGTACAACAACCTCCCCCCGCACAAAATGAAATGCCTACGGTAACGCTGGACGGTCAAACCTACGTGGGTGTTTTGTCCATTCCCGCGCTGGCGTTGGAACTGCCTGTGATGGAAAATTGGAGTTATCCCGGGCTGAAAATTGCTCCCTGTCGTTTTTACGGCACGGTTGCCCAAAACAATCTGGTGGTAATGGCCCACAATTATCGCAAGCATTTTGGCAACATCAACCAACTTCTCGTGGGGGATGCTGTTTCCTTTACCGACGCAAACGGTCACACCACCCATTACACGGTGGCAGAAAAGGACGTTTTGAATCCTTATGCGGTAACCGAAGCAACGGCAGGGGATTATGATCTCACCCTGTTTACCTGTACGTACGGCGGTCGATCCCGTGTTACGGTGTATTGCAACCGTGCATGATGCAAAAAAATTTCTGCATGATGCAGAAAACACGGGTGCATGATGCAGAAAAAATTCTGCATCATCCTAAATATAAATGTTAATGTGAATGTGAATGTGAATGTTAATACAACAAAACGCTGTGATTTTTAAGATCACAGCGTTTTGTTGTTAATGAAAATAAAAAATTTTTTTAAAAGCGTTGCACAAAATTATGCAACGCTTTTGTTTTTTGGCGGTATAGGTGAGGGGAACGTTTGGGCACAAATCCGATACACTGTTAGGGGACGGGCTGTCGGATGAAGATTTTTTGGAATAACCAAAGGCGTGCGGGGCAACACTATTTTTGGAAGATAATCTCAAGGAGATGAAACCATTGACTGTAAAACGAGGAGACATTTATTATGCAGACCTGAGCCCTGTAGTGGGCTCGGAGCAAGGAGGCATTCGACCGGTGCTGATCGTGCAAAACGACGTGGGCAATCGCTTCAGTCCCACGGTGATCGCGGCGGCCATCACCAGCCAAAGCGACAAGACCGACCTGCCCACCCATATCAAGGTGAACGGGGCGGCATCGGGACTCACCCGCGATTCCATTGTGCTGTTGGAGCAGGTGCGCACCATCGACAAGCGGCGGCTGAAAGAAAAAATGGGAGCATTGGACGCCCGCGCCATGAATCGCATTGATCAAGCATTGTCTATTAGTTTTGGATTGGGAAATCTTACCTGAACCACCAAATAAACAGTTGCAATCCCCTTTTGATTGTGCTAAACTATTTTGTAGAAACTAATCGAAAAGGGGCTATTGCTATGAAACAATATGACAACGTCGTTATTTTTGATCATCCGCTCATTAACCACAAAATTGCCATTTTGCGGGACAAACGCACCAGTATGAAAGAGTTCCGGGAACTGATCGAGGAGATCACCACCCTGATGACCTTTGAATGCTTAAAAGAGGGCGTTCCCACGGTGGAAGTGCAAGTAGAAACCCCCTTGGAGGTTTGCACCCAACGGATGGTGAAAGACAATGCCATCGCCGTAGTGCCCATTCTGCGCGCCGGTCTTGGTATGGTAAACGGGGTGCACGTGCTGTTCCCCACCGCCCGTGTAGGACATATCGGCATGTATCGGGACGAAGAGACCATGGAGCCCAAAGAATATTACTGCAAACTGCCCGACGGCATTGAGGACAAGCTGGTGCTGGTGCTGGATCCCATGCTCGCCACCGGCGGCAGTGCTTGCGACGCCATCGCCTCTTTGAAAAAACGGGGTTGCAAAAACATCCGCTTTATGGCCATCATCGGCGCACCCGAAGGGGTCAGCCGTGTGGCAGAAGCCCATCCCGACGTTACGGTTTACGTTTCCACCTTGGATCGGGGGCTGAACGAAAACTGCTACATTCTGCCCGGTCTTGGCGATGCCGGCGACCGCTTGTTGGGAACGAAATAAGCATGGAAAACAAAAAGAAACTCCTCAAACCGAGGAGTTTCTTTTTTGCTTATGGGTGTCTATTTTAACTTTTGCAGTTTTGCTGTATTGGCAATCACAATCAATTGCATTTCTTTTTCCAAAGGAACCGCAGGGTCAATGGTGGTATCAATTACCCCGTTTTTACGAATGGCAACCACGTTAATGGTGTATTTTCTTCGCAAGCTCAGTTGCATTAGGCTTTTGCCGACCCACTCATCCCGAACGTCAATTTCTACCATAGAGATTTTGTCAGACAGTTCCATCATTTCCGAAAAGCCGGAGGTAAGCAGGTTATGGGCAAGTCTTGTGCCTGACTCTTTTTCAGGGAATATCACCTTGTCTGCCCCTACCCGCAGGAAAATCTTTTTATGCATTTCATTCGCGCATTTTACAATCACGGTTTTAACACCCACTTCTTTGCAAAGGGTGACCGCCATGACGCTGGATTCCAAATTACTGGCCATGGCGACAATGACCACGTCCACATTGCTAATACCCAACCGTTTCATATTTTCCGGTTCGGTCACGTCGGCACATTTGCACACGGGAATGGTTTCAATGGCATTATTCACGTTGCTTTGATTGATATCCACCGCCAATACCTCGGCGCCGTGATTCACCAACTCTTCCGCAACTGCCTGACCGTATCGACCAAGCCCGAAAACCGCATACGTTTTGTTAATACTCATATTCTTCAACCTACCCTACACTAATTTCTTCTATTGGATTGCGAATCATATTCTGATGCTGTTTCTTTTTGTTAAAGGCCACCGCCAGAGAAATGGGACCAACCCTGCCAAGATACATGGTAGCAATGATAATCCCCTTACCTACGTTATCAAGAGAGGCGGTCAGATTACGGGTAAGCCCCACCGTTGCGGTGGCACTGACCGTTTCATAGACGATATCCAAAGCATCGCCTTGGGTAACCGCCGACAAGGCAACCGTAGACAAAAACACAATAATAAATGACATGCAAGTAACCGCAAGCGCCTTACCGACCGCTTGCTTGGGTATGATTCTGCCAAACAATTCGGTATCTCCCCGATGACGAATGGAAGCAAGCGCCGATGCTACCAGCACGGCAAAGGTGACGGTTTTAATTCCCCCCGCCGTGCCCACCGGGGAGCCGCCGATAAACATCAGCAACAAACACACGATGGCAGAAGCATTGGAAAGATTCTCTTGGGGCAAGGTGGCAAATCCTGCTGTTCTTGTGGTAACCGACTGAAAAAGCGAAGCCTGTATTTTTTGCAGCAACGTGTAGTCTTTCATGGTTTGGGGATTCTGATATTCAAACACAAAAATCAGCAAACCACCCACAAAAATCAGCAACAAGGTAGCGGAAACGGCAATTTTACTATGCAGGGTAAGATCACGAAAGGGTCTCACTTTTTTCTTGGTTGCCAACTTGCACAGACGAATCACGTCCCACCATACAATATAGCCGATCCCGCCCAAAATAATCAACAAGGCGGTTACCAGGTTAATGACAGGATGAAAGGCATAATCACACAAACTGTTTTGGGCGATGATATCAATGCCCGCATTACAAAATGCCGAAACAGCGGTAAACACCGAAATCCATATGCCTTTGCATCCAAATTGCGGGACAAACACCGTCATATACAACAAAGCCCCTACGGCTTCTATGAACAAGGTACCTGCCACTACTTTTTTTACAAAGCGGACAAGTCCCGACAAGGAGTTGAGATTAAAGGCATCTTGCAAAAGCAGGCGGTCGCCGATGCCCATTTTCTTATGCAACACAATCATGAAAGCGGACATGATGGTAATCACCCCGAGACCGCCGATTTGTATCAGCAATAAAATGACAATTTGCCCGAAAACGCTCCAAGAAGAGACCGTGGGTACCACAACCAACCCCGTTACGCAGGTAGAGGTGGTTGCGGTAAACAAAGCATCGATAAAGGGAACCGCTTCTCCCGTTGCCGAACTGATGGGCAACGACAGCAACACCGCTCCCACCAATATGGCGATCAAAAAACTCAGTAATATGATATGGGTGGTGGACAACCCTGTCAGTCGTTTTTTCATAACCGCTTCACACCTGCCGTTCGATTCCAAAATATCGTCACTTTTTTACTATAACACAAGAATTCGATTTTTTCAACTACACAATGAAAACAACGACTGCATTTATTGGTCACACAAGGACAAGAAATCCTCACTTTTCCAACATAGGGTATCATCCAACAAACATTTCAATTTGTCAATGGAATCAACCAACTCACTATTACATTTTTGGTATGCACTTCCCTTTCGGATCATTCTTGCTGACGGGTCAATATTCCCGTAATACAGTTCATCAAGTATGGACATAGCCATCCCTCCTATCAATTTGCCTTTATTTTAGCGGATTATCCGCTAAAAGTCAATAGCGAATTTTCCGCTAAGGTATACTAAGCAATGAAATCAAGTAACGAGGTGATTGGGATGTTATACCAAAGAATACGGGATCTGCGGGAAGATAAAGACCTGACCCAGCAAAACATGGGCGAAATTCTCTCTTGCAGTCAGCGGGTTTACAGCAATTACGAGCGGGGAGAATTGGACATTCCCACCGAAATCCTCATAAAATTAGCGGATTTTCATGGAGTTTCAGTGGATTACATTTTGAATCGCACCGATAAAAAGGAGTTGTGAAACCACAACTCCTTTTGATTTTGTTGTTTTATACGTCGGTGGGGGTTTCAGGCTGATAATACACAGGCTGACGGGCAAACCCATCTACCTTGCCCACTACGTATTTCAGCACTTCCAAGGCATCTTCGGCGTTGATGTATTGATCATTATTCACGTCTGCCACAAAAATAGAGGGGCAAATAATGCCTTCGGTATAAATAGGCATGGACGAAGGCAACCGACCGATACACAGTTTCAAAATTCTCAAAGCATCATATGAATCCGCTTTGCCGTCCCGATTGGTATCCCCCGGGGTGTATGGCATTGAGCCGTCTAAGTGTTCGGCGCACCAACAAGTCTTGGTATGAACGGTAGTCGCTTGCGCTGCAAAAGGCATCATCAACATTGCTGAAACCAACAACAAACATAGAACTTTTTTCATAATATGCCCTCCTTAAATTTGATATATTTATTATACCATAAACAGGGAAGTCTGTCCATTGACGGATTGCACATTATTATTATTATGTGCACCTTCAACAAAGTATCAAAGGCGCAACCCATTGGCAAGGGCGGCAAGCTGTGCCAGATCCAACTGTTCCACCCGTGCGGTGGCGGGCAAGCCCATCTCTGCCAGCACGGCGGCGGTCCGGTCTTTGGTTATTCCCAATCCCGCCTGCAAGGCGTTGGTCAAGGTCTTGCGGCGTTGGTTGAAGCCCGCTTTGACCACCTTGAAAAACCAACCTTCATCGGTCACCGGCACGGGAGGGGTTTCGTAAGGGGTCAGGCGCATCACGGTACTGTCCACCTTAGGGGGCGGCAAAAAAGAGCCCGCCGACACGGTAAACATTTTCTCGCACTTGGCACGGTAAGCCGCGCCCACCGTGACCGCGCCGCTTTCTCTACTGCCCACGGGGGCGCACAAGCGGTTGGCGAACTCCTTTTGCACCATAACGGTGATAGAAGCAAAGGGCAGACCGCTTTCCAACAGCATCATAAGAATATCGGTGGTGATATAATAGGGCAGATTGGCGCAAACCGCTACCTTCATTCCTGCAAAATGCTCGTCAAGCAACCGCTTGACGTCGGTTTTCAGGATATCCCCCTCGATCACCGTGACGTTGTCAAAGTCCGCAAGGGTCTCGGCCAGCACGGGCGGCAGACCTTTGTCGATCTCCACACTGACCACCTTGCCCGCCACCTTGGCAAGCTCGGCGGTGAGCACCCCCACGCCGGGGCCGATCTCTAACACACCGTCGGCTTTGGTGGCGCCGCACACCTGCGCCATACGGGGGCAAACGGAGGGGTTAATGAGAAAATTCTGCCCTCTCGCCTTACTCAGCACAATGCCGTGGCGCGCCAGAATTTGTTTTACGGTTTTTTCGTTGGTCAGATCGTACACAATGGGACTCCTCTCAGTCTTCTTGTGTTCATTATACGGCAATCCCTGCGGGTAAGTCAAGCAAAAGGTATGCCACGGTTTTTGGAATAATTGAAAGAAAAATTCCGCCGACTAAGCAGTCTGCTTAGGACATGGCGGTTTTTTTGGGTTACAATGAGAATAAACAACAATTTCACATGCGCTTTCGTCCTTTCTATTTATGCCAAAAGGGAATTTTACAAGAAAGTGTTCAAGGAAGCGGAACACTACACAATTCCGATGGAAAACGATATAATCCAAAGGGAGTATGGAAAAACAAGGGTAACAGGAGAATGGCTATGGATCTGAAAACAATCAAGGGCGAATACTTGAACTCCGCGTATGGCGAGCTCGCCAATTTAATCGGGATTGACGCCGTATTAAAGATCCATGCCACCTACCGAGGTCAGCAGGTGTTTTTTCCCGTGGATTTGTTCAGCAAGGATTTCATCCGAAAGCAGATCGTGGAAGAATACGACGGCAACAACGTGAAACAGCTGGCGCTGAAATACGGGTATACCGAAAAGTGGATCAAGAAGATTTTGAAGGAAGGTATCGATACCCGTAAAGAGTGAAAAAACAAGCTGAAATACTGTTAGAAGAGGGATTGTTTTGACGGAAAAAAGAATTGCTTTGATTGAGAAGTATTTAAAACAGGAAGGCAACGCAATGTTATTGAGTGAAATGCCAAAAGGGATGATTCGTCAACTTTGTGACGATTTTTATGTCGATCGCTCCGAAATCGTTGGATTTTATGAGGACGTAATGCAATTGGGAGGCGCAATTTTTGCCTCCCTTCGTTCAAGATACAATACCCGCGGCGTACTCTTTTTAAAGGATAGATTTCTGTATAACAAGGGATTCCTTTACGGTATCATTGAAATGCCTTACGATAATATAAAATTTGTGAAACGAAATATGGCAAGCACGGTAATCTATACAGGCGAATACAACGAAGACGGCACAAACAAAACGTTGAAACTGAGCGGGCTCTCTTTTGAAGAATCCAGTCCCGTTCCTATGCTGATAGAAGATCTGCGCAATCTCAATGAAGACGTGATCGAAATCGGTTTTTCCGAAAAATTTGATGATGCCAGAATACGGGCAACAAAATTTTTGGATTTTCTCGCGGAAGAAGGAAGGAAAACCTACGCCAAAGCCGAGGCAGAAGCAGAAGCCATGGCGGATGAGATCATTGCGCGCGAACCACCCAAATACACACCGGTAGGCAATCAAGAAGCCGAGGAAAAACTGCGACGCCAACGGGAAGCAGTTGAAAAAGCAAAGGCGTTCAAAGAAAAACAGGAAGCAAATCGAGAAAGAGCTTACACCATTGCAATGGAAAGAGCCGAAGCGGCAAAAGAAGAAGAGGAAGAACGCCGAAAAGCGCAACGGGAAGAAGATGCTTGGGAATACGAAGATGACGACGAAGACGATTGCTACGAGGAAGAGGATGTAGACGACTCCTACGACGAGGAGGACGAAGATTCCTGCGAGGATGAGCAAGAGCACACGCAGGAAGCGTGCCATTACCATACAAATAGAGAACAATCAACAATCAACAGCCAACCAAAAAAGGAAACCAATACGGCGGACAATCCTTTTGCTCAGCTCATAGAACAGTTCGCGCGCAATCCTCTGCCAGATGAGATTCCGACAACATCCTTCTCTGCCCAAACCATAGCATCCGATATATGGATGTATCTGAATCGCACCTATGACTGCCCCGAGGAATGCTTTTTTGATTATTGTATGACCTTGCGCATTCAAAACAAAGCGCTGCATGACGCTTGCAATCATGATTTTCGTGTTCCCAACGAACTCATATATTTCGGTTTTGCTCAACATGGCGTCAAGAACTTTCAAAGTGGATTTGCCGTGACAAAGAATTATCTTTTGTATAAGCTCCCCGGGGAAAAAGCGTCCAATATTCCCTTGCGGAGAATTCATTCGATTTCTCATCACGAACGATCCGTTTTCATCAACGGGGAAATCGAATTTGATACGTCGAATTTTTCATACCCACCAAAATTGATCGCCGATATCCTGAATTTTTTTGTTGTGAAATACTTGAAAAGGGAGTATTTGATCTAACAGCCCCGCGAAACGGCAAAACAATAAAACCGATTCCTTATTCGGCTTAAAAAAAGATTCCATAAGGAGGTGTTAACGATGTCCATTCTTTTTAATAGCGATAAATGGGTAGAATACAGGTGTTCTCAATGCGGAGCCATTTCCAGAAGACACGAAGGCACGGGAAAACCCTCGCCCGGTAACTGTCCGAGAAAGAATCCCTTGCGAAACGGCGCTCCCAGACCCCACACTTGGGTGGTTAATCGCAAATACTGATTGAAAAGGAGTTTTTACCATGGCATTCAATGATTTTTTAAAAAAGGCAAAGGATGCGGCTGCTTCCGCCGCTGATTCCGCCAAAACCGCCGCAGGCAACGCCAAGGCTGTGCTGGATGAGAAAAAGCAAGCCGCCGACGCCAAAAAAGCCGAGCAAGAACGCATCGCCGCCGAGCAACAAGCCGCCGCCGATGCCCGTGCCGCCGCTTTATTGGAGCAAATGGCAGGTCAGGGCGGTCTGCTGGACATTGACGGGCAAACCCTGTTGAGTTTTACCGCCGATTATTACGATCGGCTGTATCTGCCCGCTCACAGCGTTTCCGCCAGCAAATGGGTGTTGCATCCCTTGGACAAAAAGCTGGAAAAATACGCCAAAAAGGATTTTCCCGAATGTGCTCTTGATGCCGAAACGCCCGTGTTTTTGCTCATCGGCAAGGCAGGGGCGCGGATCCTTTTGACCACACGGCACCTGTGGTTTAAGTCCCCCTTTGAGGACACCGCCTGTTACGTGGCAGGCAAGCTGCCCATCGCTCAGGTCGGCACCATGGCTTACACCTGCGACGACCAAGGCAACTATATCTTTACCTGCAACGGGGTGGAACTGATAAACACCCATCACGGCTTTGAAATGGATCCCCAATCCTTTGCCGCTTATGCAGACCGTCTTGCCCGCAAGGATTTTGTCATCACCGACGAGCAGGTGGATGCGCTGATCCAACAAAAGATCGGGGATAAGATCCTGAAGAACGTGCGGGAGTACGCTTTTGAGGACGAACTGTTACTGTATTTTGCTTGGGGATGCGACTCCATTACCGCCAAGGACTTTGTGGTGTGTACCAACAAGCAACTGGTGGTGCTGGATCGGGAAGCCTTCGGTCTGACCAAAAACGTGAAGCAATTCTATTACGAAGATGTGACCTCTATGTCCACCCTGCAGGAGACCAGCGGTCTGCTGGATCTGGCTCTTACGGCGGCGTTGAGTTTGTGCACGTTGCAGATCACCGTAGCAGGCAATTTCGCCAACCTGCAAAACCTGTATACCTATGAGGCGGAAAAGGCGGTAAAGGTCTATCGGGAATGCCGCAGAAGCCAAAAAGAAGCCGACAAGCAACCCCAGGTGGTGATCCAACAGGCCGCCGCCGAGGATCCGCTGGCTCAATTGGAAAAACTCAACAAGCTGAAAGAGATGGGCGTGATCAGCGACGAGGAATTCGCCGCCAAAAAAGCCGATCTGCTGGCAAAACTGTAGGTCTTTTTCACAAATGCTTGCCCGATGCCCTTGCGCGTCGGGCTTTTTGCTTGATATTTCGGTGTTTTCGCAACTTTTTCTTGCAATTTACGGCAAAATCCTATATAGTAGAAATAGAACCATCAAGTAATTTTCGGAAGGAGCGTTTTTATGACAAAACCCGCCCAACGTACCGACAAAAACAACTATTATTTGGATATTGCCGAAACCGTTTTAGAGCGTGGCACTTGCCTGCGGCGTAATTTCGGCGCCATCATTGTGCGCAACGATCAGATCATCTCCACCGGCTACACCGGCGCACCCCGCGGTCGCAAAAACTGTCTGGATATGGGGGTCTGCCTGCGGGAAAGTATGAACATTCCCCGCGGGGAACGCTATGAACTGTGCCGCTCGGTCCACGCCGAAGCCAACGCCATTATTTCCGCCGCCCGTAATGATATGATCGGCAGTGTGCTGTTTCTGGTAGGTCGGGAAATGGAGTCCGGCAAGCTGGTAGAAAACGCCTGTTCCTGCTCTATGTGCAAACGACTGATCATCAACGCCGGTATTGACAAGGTCATTATTCGCAACACCCCTACCGAATACACCGTGGTTCACGTGCGGGATTGGATCTTTAACGACGAATCCCTGATGGGCAAATTCGGATATTAATAACCCCTTCCCCGAGGAGTTTTCTTCGGGGAATTTGATTGCAAGAGGAAGATTTATGGCCAAAGAAAAAGACGTGCGCACCAACGCTATGCGCATGTTAGACAAAGCAAACATCCCCTATCGGGTCAACACCTACGAGTGCGACGAGTTTGTGGACGCCCTTCACATTTCGGATATGCTGGGACAGCCCTATGACAACGTGCTGAAAACCTTGGTGCTCACCGGCAAATCGGGAGCAAATTACGTGTTTGTCATTCCCATCGCAAAAGAGCTGGATATGAAAAAAGCCGCCCGCGCGGTGGGAGAAAAATCGGTGCAGATGCTCCCCACCCGCCTGCTGCAAGCCACCACCGGCTATATTCGGGGCGGTTGCACCTCCATTGGGATGAAAAAGCAACTCACCACCGTGATCGACGCTTCTGCGATGGCGTTTGATGAAGTCATCATCAGCGGCGGGCGCATCGGCAGTCAGATCATCCTCTCCCCCGCCGATCTGCTGGCGGTCACCCGCGCCACGGCGCAAGATGTGCTTGCAATTTCGTCATCCTTCTGTTATACTGAATTATTATGATAGAACTGATAAGGAGGCGTTCGTTATGTCTGAACAACGTCCTTTAACCGAAGAAGAATTGTTGGCCGCCGCCGAAGCGGCTTACGCCAACGCTTTGCAGGAAGAACCTGCTCCTGTAGAAGAAGCTACCCCCGCGCAAGAAACCGCTCCCACCGAGGAAGCCGTTCCTGCCGAGGAAGCCGCTCCTGCCGATGAAGCCGCGCCCGCCGAAGAAGTCCCCGCCAAAAAAGCGGTATCGACCGTAGGCATTGCGGTGGGTGTGACCGTCGGCTTGCTGATGGGTGCTGTGGCAGGCTTTTTGACCGCCTCGGTTCCTGCTTGCCTGATCGCAGGCATTCTCATCGGCGTGCTGGTCGGTCTGCTGTTTGACCTAAAGCGTGACGGTAAGCTGACCCCGCCTAAAAAGCAGGATGATACCGCTACCCTGCTCCCTCAAGACCAGACAAAGGAGAACCAAACGGATGAATAACTACTTATTTACCTCCGAATCGGTGACCGAAGGGCATCCCGACAAGGTTTGCGACCAGATCTCCGACGGAATTTTAGATGCCATTCTCGCCAATGACCCTGCCGCCCGTGTGGCTTGCGAAAGTTTTTGCACCACCGACCGTCTGGTGATTATGGGCGAGATCACCACCACCGCGCAGGTGGATTATGAAGCCATTGCCCGCAAGGTGATCTGTGATATCGGCTACGACCGAGAGGAGTTGGGCTTTAACGGTCACACCTGCGATATCAGCATTGCCGTACATACCCAATCCCCCGACATTGCCATGGGGGTGGATCGCTCACTGGAGCTGAAGGCAGGTCAAGAGGACGAGCTGAACTTGCACGGCGCAGGAGATCAAGGGATGATGTTCGGCTACGCCTGCAACGAAACCGACGAGTTGATGCCTCTTTCGGCCTCTCTTGCCCACGCCCTTTCTAAAAAACTGGCGGCGGTACGCAAAAGCGGTCAGCTCGGCTATCTGCGTCCCGACGGCAAATCCCAAGTCACCATTGAATACAAAGACGGCAAGCCTGCCCGTGTGGAAGCGGTGGTTGTTTCTACCCAACACGACGAGGGTGTGGATTTGGCAACCATCCGTAAGGACGTGACCGAGCAGATCATCCGCCCTGTGATCCCCGCCCATTTAATGGACGAGCATACCAAGATCTTTGTCAACCCCACCGGTAACTTTGTGGTGGGCGGTCCTGCCGGCGATACGGGGCTGACCGGTCGCAAGATCATTGTGGACACCTACGGCGGGGTAGCCCGTCACGGCGGCGGCGCTTTTTCGGGGAAAGACCCCACCAAGGTTGACCGCTCTGCCGCTTATGCCGCCCGCTGGGTGGCCAAAAACGTGGTTGCCGCCGGTTTGGCAGACAAGTGCGAGGTGCAGCTCGCCTACGCCATTGGGGTGGCCAAGCCTGTTTCGGTGATGGTGGACACCTTTGGCACTGCCAAGGTGGCTGAGGACGCCATTGAAGCGGCGGTGAACAAGGTGTTTGACCTGCGCCCCGAAGCCATTATCCGCGCTCTCAGCCTGCGCAATCCCATTTACAAGCAAATTGCCGCTTACGGTCATATGGGACGGGAAGAACTGAACCTGCCTTGGGAACAGACCAATATGGTGGATGCGCTGAAAGCCGCTGTGTAATATTGCTGTTAAGACCTTGCCTGTTTGCAAAAGGTCATAGTTTTCTCTAAATAAATGTTGCCCCGAAGGACATTTGGGAAATGCTCTTAGCGAACATTTCCCAAAAGTTTTATTCGCCTGACGGCGAGTTATATTGCTTCGCAGTGATATTTGGCTTTCAGCCAAGTGTTATTCGCTTCGCGAGTTTTAGAGGCGAATAAAATATCACTGAAACCGTAAGGTTTCAATATCACTTTTGCTTAGCAAAAATATCACTCCGACA
>JAFSIW010000066.1 GCA_017439545.1 Clostridia bacterium
CTGGCAAAACCGTAGGTTTTGACTGAGGGAGAGATAACGATAACTACCCCTCCGTCTTTTGCCTACGGCAAAATCCACCTCCCCTGACAAGGGGAGGCTTGGGTGGCATTCATGCACCAAAAACGGGCGGTCGGGGACGCCCGCCCCTACGAAGCAAAAGGTGGGTCATCCGAAACGGGAGGGGACAGAGCCCCTCCCCTACGGACAATCACGGCAGATGGTTTCATGGTTGCGATATATCGCAGACGTGGGTTGACTGTGTTTTACGTTAATGTGACGTATTGGGTGTCCACCTACGTTAGAATCTGTAGGGGATGGCGCCCACGACATCCCGCGAAAAAAACCAACCCACCGTGTTTTGTGCCTCCCTTGTGTAAAGGGAGGCAAGCGGACATTCCCATCCTTCAACACCTGTTTCCTTTTTTGTCTTTTCCCCAATCTTCGTTCTTACTCATCTATATATTTCTTACCGAACCACGCGACGATCGCGTGGTTTTCGCATTACAACAAACCCGACCACGATGTGGTCGGGTTTTCCTATGCTCATTTTATTTTCCCAAAATATCACGGGCGACGTGGACGCCGCTGGCGGATGCGTGAGAAAGAGAATGGGTGATGCCGCTACCGTCGCCGATGATATACAGCCCGTCGTAGCAAGATTCCAGATTCTCGTTGACTTCCACTTCCATATTATAAAACTTCACTTCCACCCCATACAGCAGGGTATCGTCGTTGGCGGTGCCGGGGGCTACCTTATCCAACGCATAGATCATTTCAATAATACCGTCCAGAATCCGCTTGGGAAGCACCAGACTCAGATCTCCGGGAGTGGCGGTGAGGGTGGGGGTAATAAAGGCTTCTTCAATGCGGGCGGGGGTAGAGCGTTGCCCGCGGATGAGATCCCCAAACCGTTGCACGATCACCCCGCCGCCCAGCATATTGCTCAGTCTTGCAATGGACTCGCCGTAGCCGTTGGAATCCTTAAAGGGTTCGGAAAAATGCTTGGCCACCAGCAGGGCAAAGTTGGTGTTTTTGGTTTGCAGGGCAGGGTCTTCGTAACTGTGACCGTTCACCGTGATAATGCCGTTGGTGTTTTCGTTTACCACCGCGCCTTTGGGATTCATACAAAAGGTACGTACCAGATCTCCGTACTTCTCGGTGCGATACACGATCTTGCTTTCATACAGCTCGTCGGTGATGTGGGCGAACACTTCGGCGGGCAATTCTACCCGCACCCCAATGTCCACACGGTTGGAGTGGGTGGGAATAGAAAGTTCCTTGCACACCTGCTCCATCCATTTACTGCCGCTTCGTCCCACCGAAACAATGCACTTGTCGCAGGTAACCGTTCCTTTTTGGCAACGGATGACATACCCTTGCTCTGCGGCTTCGATCTGTTCCACGGGGGTGTCAAAATAGAAGTCCACCTTGGTTTTCAACTCGTCATACAAATTGCCCAGCACCACGTAGTTGATGTCGGTGCCCAGATGCCGCACCGAAGCGTCCAGCAAATGCAGGTCGTGGCGAATGCACTCGGTTTTGAATCCCGAGCCTGCGGTGGAATACAGTTTGGTGCCCTCGCCGCCGTATTGCATATTGATGTCGTCTACGTAGCGCATCAGTTCCAAGGCGTGCTTTTTGCCCACGTATTCGTGGAGCGTGCCGCCGAAATCGTTGGTGATGTTATATTTGCCGTCAGAAAATGCACCTGCGCCACCAAAGCCGCTCATAATCGAACAACTTTTGCAACCAATACAGGCTTTGATCTTGTCCCCGTCAATGGGGCAACGGCGATCGTTCAGCGCGTGACCTGCCTCAAACACGGCAATTTTCATTTCTTTGTTTTCTTTCACCAGCTCATAGGCCGAGAAAATGCCTCCCGGACCTGCGCCGATGATAATTACGTCGTAATTCATACGTTCATCTCCCCAAAAAAATGGTTGACCGCAAAAACTTTGTAGTCAACCATTGGTGGTGGTTGGTAGAAACGCTCTACCCTATACAACAGCACTTGACATTATAGCATATTGCAATAGGTTTTACAACAATTTTTTCCCTTTTGCCAAAGGGGGAGTTAAAATCGATAACTGCCCGGGGTCAGTTCATAGGTTTTGCCGTTGATGACGGCGGTAGCCGATACGGGGGTGGTGATCTCGTAAACCACTTGTCCGTCGGCGGTGTATCGCCAAAAGGAGCGGGCAAGACCGTGGGGCGTTTCAAATTCCGCGCCCAGCGAGCCGATTGCGGGGCAGGGATGCGGCTCAAAACGAATAGAGGCAAATCCCGCCTGCTTTGGAGTGATGCCTGCGGCTACCTCATACAGCCAATCCGCCACCGCGCCGTAAGCGTAATGGTTAAAGGAATTCATTCCTTCGGGCCACAAGCGGTTGTCGGGGGTAATACCGTCCCAATGCTCCCAAATGGTGGTGGCGCCTCTGGTAACGGGATAAAGCCAAGAGGGGTATTCCTTTCGCAACAGCAAGGTGTAGGCAAGGTCGGTGTAGCCGTAGCGGGTGAGCACGTGAAGAATGTAGGGGGTACCCAAAAATCCCGTTTGGATTTTGTCACCGTCATCATGAATCCGCTGTGCCAAGTCGGCGGCGACTTCTTCGGGATTGGGGGTCAGGTTAAACTGCAACGCCAATACCATTTCGGTTTGGGTGGCATAGGTGCCCTCAAAGGTTTGAATAAAGGTTTGTTTAATGGTTTCATACAATGCTTTGTATTCGGTCACATCTTGTCCCAAAACATCCCCCACCATACCAATGAGTTCGGCCGAATGGGCATAAAAGGCGGTGGCGATCAAATCGTCACGGGTCTGCCCCTTGCATTCGCCAAAGGGAGCGGTCAGTTCCAGCCAGTCACCGTAGTGCCCGCCGCCTGTCCATAATCCTTTGGTGGTGGTTGTGTTGGTGATGTAATCCACCCATCGTTTCATTGAGTCAAAAGTTTGGGTTAGAATTTCGGTTTTGCCGTAGGTCTGATACAACTGCCACGGACAAATGGTGACCGCATCTGCCCAAGCGGCGCTGATCAAGCAGTCCACCATGGCAGGAATCACCGGCGGGATGGCACCGTTTTCCATTTGTTCGGATTGCAGATCCGCCAGCCACTTGGTAAAAAAGCGATACACGTCGTAATTGTATGCGGC
Source organism: Clostridia bacterium (assembly GCA_017439545.1). GTDB lineage: Bacteria > Bacillota > Clostridia > Oscillospirales > Acutalibacteraceae > UMGS1484. The sequence continues at coordinate 3,152 of JAFSIW010000066.1, forward strand.
GGCTTTGATAAATACCTGGGCATCTCCCGTCCAACCCAAACGCTCGTCCCGTTGGGGACAGTCGGTGGGCACGTCCAGATAATTGCTCTTTTGTCCCCACAACACGTTTTGGAACAGTTGTTGAAGCTTGGAGTGGGTGGTAATAATCCGCCCCGTTTGCCGCAGGTTAGAGTGCATGACCACGGCGGTGAAGCAGTCGGGAGTGATGCCTTCGGGTGCTGCATCGATTCGCACGTAGCGGAATCCGTAAAAGGTGAGGGTGGGCATAAAGGTTTGCTGTCCCTCTTTGCAGATATACTGATATTGGGCCTTGGCGTCACGGTAATTGGCGGTGTAAAAATTGCCGTCGGCATCTAAAATTTCGGCAAAGGAGACGTTGAGTTCTTCTCCTGCCTTGGCGGTCAGGGTTACCGAAAGCGTACCGGTCATATTTTGACCAAAGTCCAACACGGTTTCGCCTTTGGGGGTGGTAATGACCCCAATGGGTTTCAACCGTTCATGGGTACCAATGGTTTCCCCTTGTTGGGGAATCAGCATGCTTTTGTCTTGATTTTGCGCCAAGACCGCTTGTCCCAACGGAGTGCGAGGGGCGGTGGCATCACAGATAACGCCATCGTAAATATCGCAAAAACGGATTTGGCTTTGGGTGACGGTAAAGGATTCGTCCGACCCGATGACTTGGCGGGTGCCGTCGGCGAAGGTGAGGGTAAGCTCACACAAAACCGCTTGTTCTCGGTTTTCGAACACCCGCTGATAGGAGGGGGTGAACCAAGAACCGTATAGTCCGTACCACCCTTTTGCCAACTGAATGGAAAGGGTGTTGTTTTCTTCTAATAACTCGGTTACGTCATAGGTTTGCACCTGCAACCGTTTCTCATAATTGGTCCAACCGGGGGCTAACACAAAATCCCCCACCCGTTGTCCGTTCAGGGTGGCTTCATATGCCCCTCTTGCGGTAATGGCAAGGATGGCAGATTGCAAGGGTTTTTCTAAGGTAAAGGTTTTGGTAAAACGGGGACAAACGTCTCCCATATCCTTGGATTTGATCCATTTGGCGTCAAGCATCATATCGGTCACTCCTTTTCCCTTCGATTATATACCATGGAGGAGGGAAATACTACCCCTAATTTGCATTTCCCCATAAAAAAGCCGTAATTCCCAAGGAATTACGGCTTGGTTTATTTTTTGCGTTGCCAATCCTTGATGGCGTCGGCTTCTTTGTACATCAAACGGTAACTGTCCAACCTGCTTTGGCTGATTGAGCCTTGCTCCACCGCGGCGGCGACGGCGCAGTCTTTTTCGCCTACGTGCTTGCAGTCGGCAAAGCGGCAATCGCCTGCAAAGGGCAAAAATTCAGGAAAATCAAACACCAGATTTTCCTTATAGATCCACATTACCCGCTCCATATCCAGCGAGGAAAAGCCGGGGGTGTCAGCCACAAAGCCTTCACCCAAGGGATACAGCTCGGTGTGACGGGTGGTGTGCTTGCCTCGTCCCAGCTTTTTGCTGGTTTCACCGGTGGCAAGACCCAGATGGGGATCAATTTGATTGAGCAAAGACGATTTGCCCACTCCTGAGTTGCCGGTCAGCACGCTGATGCCGGGTTGAGACAAAGAGGCAAGCAATTCCTTGCACCCTTCGCCCGTGGCGGCGCAGGCGGTAATAATGGGCATTGGTACGGTGCGATAAATGGTAAGCAGCCACTCCACCGATGCCAGATCGGTTTTATTGAGTACCAGCACGGGCTGGATCTCTTTTTCAAATGCCAATGCGGACAAACGGTCGATCATCAAGGGAACAGGATCAGGATCAGCGGCCGACACGATTAGGTGCAATCGGTCAATGTTGGCTACGCTGGGACGTTCCATGAAATTCTTGCGGGGCAAGATCTCGTCAATGCGCCCCTCCCCGTCGGCGGTGGCGGTCACCGTTACCCGATCGCCCACCAAGGGAGTCATTCCCTGCTTGCGAAACAATCCGCGGGCCTTGCAGGGAATCACGCCACTTTCGGTCTGCACGTCATACCAATCGGCAATGGATTTGATAATAACGCCGTTCATCATTGGGCAGATTCGGTCGGTTCGCTGACGGTGGGCGTATTGAACAGCACCGAATCGGGCAGGGTATTTTCTTTCAATTTGGCGTATTCCCCGTTATCAAAGTTGACACGATATTCGATGTATGCCACATCGTTGTATTTCACCACAATATTGGCAATGCTGGAGGTAAATACGTCACTGCGGGAAAGGGTCAGCCGCAGTTCTCGTCTGCCGGAAGTGCCGACCGACAAGGCGGTGGGATCGATCTCGCCGCTGCTTTGCAGGGATTTGCCGTTGTAGTAAATGGAAGCGGTGAAGGCTTTTTCGGCGTTGTCGGGCACAGGCAGGTAAATGTTGATGGCACTGCCGCTGCTGACTACCAAGTCAATGGGAGAACCGTTGGTAATAGTAGAATTGGCGGCAACGCTTTGGGAGATCACGTAGCCTGCGGCATATTCCGAACTTTCTTGCTTAGAAATACGGCCGATGGTCAAACCATCCCCTTCGATCAAACGCTTGGCAACCTCTTCGGTCATGCCTACGTAGTACGAAACCTTCACAAATTTGGTGATGGCGCCCTTGCTCACGTAAACCTCAACCTCGGTTTCGGGGGTGAGCACCGTGCCTGCCGCGGGAATGGTACCAATCACAAAGCCGCTGGCAACTTCATCGCTAAAGGTTTGCATGGTTTTGTATTTGATGTTGAGTTTTTCTAAATTGTCGATCACCGAGTTAATATCGTAGTTGGTGTAATCCGACAGCACCTGACTCTTAGAGCCAAGGCTTACCTTAACCACGATCTCCCGTTTGCCCTTCAGGGTTTTGCCGGCTTCGGGGGTCTGTTTCATAATCACGCCTGCCTCGTACTCGGTGGAGTACTCTTTATCGTCCACCGTGATGGTGAATTCTTTATAAGCCTTGTCGGTAATGACTTCGTTATACACCTTGCCGATCAGAGCGGGGGCTTGGGTAGAGCCGGAACCGCTGGGGAACAGACCGAACACCTGACCGCCGAGGATCACCCCCAGAATACCCACAATGAGCACCACCGCAACGGTGACACCGATGAGCACGGGCACTACGGCGGATTTCTTTTCTTTGGTTTTGGGTTGATTGGCGGGCGGGGTATTCACGTTAACAAACTTGGTGGGATCGGAGTCCACAAAATATTTGTATTCAAACTGCACCGAGGGGTTTTGTTTGAATTTTTCAATATCCTGCAGCATTTCCGCCGCCGATTGATACCGACTGGCGGTGTTTTTTTGCATAGCCCGCAAAATAATTTCTTCCAACCCTTCGGGAATGGAGGGGTTCAGCTCGCGGGGCTTGGTGGGTTCGTTTTGCAGTTGCATAATAGCAACCGAAACGGCGCTTTCGGCATCAAAGGGCAGACGACCGGTGAGCATTTCATACAGCAATACCCCCACCGAATACAGGTCGGTTTTTTCGTCGGTCATTTCCCCTCTTGCCTGCTCGGGGCTGATGTAATGCACCGAGCCGATGGCCTTATCGGTCATGGTGCGATGTTCACTGCGGGAAAAACGGGCGATTCCGAAGTCGGTCACCTTGATGGTGCCGTTGGGCAGTAAAATGATGTTCTGGGGCTTGATATCCCGATGCACGATGCCCTTGTCGTGGGCGTGTTGCAGGGCCTTGAGCACCTGCTCGGCAAAATGCAACGCATCCTTCCACCGCAAAGTCTGCTGACTCTTGATGTATTCCTTTAAGGTGATCCCGTCAATATGTTCCATTACGATGTATTGGATGCGGTCACCCAGACCTACGTCATACACCTTGACAATATTGGGGTGAGAGAGTACCGCAATGGCCTTGGACTCGTTTTTAAAACGACGGCGGAACTCCTGATTTTCCAACAGCTCTTCCTTTAAGATCTTTACTGCAACGGTGCGATCGTCAATGGCGTCATAGGCTTTATAAACCACAGCCATTCCGCCAATGCCGATGATCTCTTGAATCTCATAGCGACCGTCTAAGCGTTTTCCTACGTATTTATCCATATTCTTTTCCTCCAAAAGTAAAAAGTATAGGGTCAAAAATCAGTTGCGGATGGCGACTACCGTAATATTGTCGCCGCCGCCGTTTTCGTTGGCCAGCTCAGTTAACAGCTCAGGCCATTCCACAAAAGGAGCGGTTTGCAATATGCGCTCGATGTCCTTTTTTTCCACAAAGCCGGAAAGACCGTCGGTGCACAGCAGCAGACCTTCGCCTTTGGCAAGCTCCACCTCGTTGTGGTCCACCTCTAAGATCTCCGACACGCCCAGCGCGCGGGTGATCACGTTGCGGCGGGGATGCTCACGGGCTTCTTCTTCGGTCAGCCGCCCCTGCTCCACCAGACTTTGCACAATAGAGTGGTCCTTGGTGATGGGGATGAGTCCCTCTTTGGTGATGTGATAAGCGCGGCTGTCGCCTGCGTGCACAATGTGGGCAACGTTGTCGGTCACAAGGGTCAGCACAATGGTGGTGCCCATTCCTGCCAGCGCCTCAACTGATTGGGCCATATCAAACACGTTGACGTTGGCGGCGGCTACTACCGATTTAAGCATATTGCCAATGGAGTTTGCCCCCATTCCCGGTCGCCAGGAGGATGCAATTTTTTGGGATACGGTTTTTACGGCGGTGGATGAAGCAATATTTCCTCCGTTGGCGCCACCCATACCGTCGCAAACCACACCCCAGCCTACGCCGCCGGGCAATTCCCCTACGGCATACGAGTCCTGATTGGATCGGCGTACCTTACCAATATCGGTTTTGCAAGCAAATTTCAAACAACCTCACCTCTTATTCTTGTTCCGATGTGTTTTTCAGTTGACCGCAAGAAGCGTTAATGTCGCTACCCAGCGTGCGGCGGATGGTGGCGTTGATGCCACGGTCGCACAGTTGCTTTTGAAAGGCAAGCGCCGCTTTGCGGCAGGCTCCCGCGTGGGTCTTTCCCGGCACGGGATTGGCGGGGATCAGATTGACGTGACACAACATTCCCTTCAGCTTGGCGGCAAGCTGGTTGGCGCAAGCGGGGGTGTCGTTGACTCCGTCGATCAAAATATATTCAAAGGAGATGCGTCGACCGGTCTGGTCTACGTATTCCTTGCAGGCGTTCAAAAGAGTGTCCACCTTCCATTTGCGGTTGATGGGCATTAGCGTATCCCGCAGTTGGTCGTTGGGTGCGTGAAGCGAAATGGACAGGGTCAGAGGAAATCCCGCCTTGGCAAGCAGGTCGATTTTGTCCACTACGCCGCAGGTAGAAAGAGAAATGTGGCGGGCGCTGATATTCAGATGGTCCTCTGCCGTGACCAATTCTAAAAACCGAAGGGTCTGATCGTAATTGTCCAGCGGCTCACCCATTCCCATCAGTACCACGTGGTTGATGCGCAAATCAAGGTCGTTCTGAGCGGTGGTGATCTGGCTGAGCATTTCGCCTGCGGTGAGATTGCGGGTCAGACCTTGCATTCCCGTGGCGCAAAAGGAACATCCCATACGGCAACCCACCTGAGTAGAAAGACAGAGGGTGTGCCCGTGGTGATAGTGCATCACCACCCCTTCCACACAGTGCCCGTCGGCAAGACCGAACAGGTATTTTACCGTGCCGTCTAACTGTGACACCAGCTTGCGGCGAATGACCGCAGTCGACAGGGTAAAATGCTGTGAAAGGGTTGCCCGCAGGTCTTTGGGCAGATTGGTCATTTCGTCAAAGGAGTTGACCCCTTTGACCAGCCATTCATAGATTTGTTTGGCGCGAAATTTAGGCAGTCCCGCCTCTTGCACCGCGGCGGTCAATTCTGCCAACGTCATAGATTTTACGTCTTGCATGGTTTACTCCGCCTTTCTGACTGCCGACACAAAAAATCCGTCGGTACCGTGCAGGTGGGGCAACAGATTGATAAAGTGGGCCTGTTCGCCGCAAGCACGGGGCAGATCTTGCAAGATGGGATAAGGCTCTAACGTGGGATGCTCTTGCAATAAACGGTCCACGTTTTGTTCGTTTTCCGCAGGATTCAGCGTGCAGGTAGAAAACACCAGCACGCCGCCCTTTTTTAAGTGTGTAAGGGATCGGCATAACATACCATATTGCAAATCCGGCAAATTGTCAAGAAAGGTTACAGATTTGTAACGTATTTCAGGCTTGCGCCCTAAAATCCCCAGCCCCGAGCAGGGCAGATCGCATAGAATCCGATCAAACTCGCCAATATCATCCTGCGCGTTTGCATCCCGCAGGGTGGGTTGCATCACGGTGATGCCCAAGCGGCGAGCGCCTTGCTCCATCAGGGCGATTTTATGATCGTATAAGTCGCAGGACAGCAGTTCCCCTTGATTGCCCATCATCTGGGCAAGGGTAAAACTTTTGCCGCCGGGGGCGGCGCAAACGTCCAGCACCCGCATTCCCGCTTGCGCCTGCAAGGCGGCGCAGGCGTAGCCCGAGGCAGGGTCCTGCACGTGAAACAGCCCGTCTTGATAGGCCTTGGTGTGAGCGGGATTCTGATGGGCTGACAGCCGCAGGGTATGGGGGGAATCGGTGGGAGAGGCTTCCACCCCCTCCTGCGAGAGCGCGGCGATCAGGGACGGGGCATCGGTTTTCAGGGTGTTGACCCGAATATATAAGGGGCGACCGCCGAGAAAGGCAGGGAGCATTTGCTCGGTCAGGTCTTGCCCGTAATAGCGTATGTAGTGGCGCACCAGCTCTTTGGGTACCGAGCAGGTGACCGAAAGCCGTTGTTCGGCAGAAAGGTCGTTGAGGTTTGGCAAGACCGTTCCGTCTCGCTGTACCGACCGCAGAATGCCGTTGACAAAGCCGGCATACCGATTGAGTTTAGAACGCTTGACCAGCATTACCGATTCGTTAATGGCGGCACGGTCGGGCACACTATCCATATAAAACAGCTGATAAATGCCTATCCGCAAGGCTTCCAGCACCAATAGATCCATTTTTTTGATGGGCGTTTTGCTGTAATGAGAGATCACGTAGTCCAAGGTGACAGTACGCTCCAACACCCCGTAAAACAAGGTGGTGGCAAAGGCGGCATCGCGGGCATCCAAATCGGCATCATTCAATGCGGCATTCCACACAAGGTTAGAATACCCTTCGTCTTTATGCACCCGCAACAGGGCGTTTTGTACGGTTTTACGGGCATTGGACATAACGATAAACTCCCTACCGGCGGCGACCGCCGGCAAATCGTAAAATATAAAATAACAGTTGCAATAAGCTTTGCGCCAAGGCGGCCACGTAGGTCAAAGCGGCGGCGGTCAGCATTTTTTTAGCGCCTGCCGCATCTTCTTCGGTAAACTGTCCGCAAGAGCGGATGTAGGCAATGGCACGGTGGCTGGCGTTGAACTCCACCGGCAGAGTGACCAGATGAAACAGGGTGGATGCTCCGAACATCACTAGTCCGATAATAACCAGATTGAAGGAGTTGAGCACCGAGCCCAAAATGAGCATGGGAATGCTAAGGGAGGTGGCAATGTTGCACACCGGCACCATAGCCGAGCGGAATTGCAAAAAGGCATAGCCTTTTGCGTGCTGCAGAGCGTGACCTGCCTCGTGAGCGGCAATGCTCACCGCCGCAACGGAGGTGGAATCGTATACCCCTTCGCTCAGGTAGATCACCTTTTGACCGGGATGATAATGGTCGGTCATCTTGCCCTGCACCATGGACACCGATACATCGGTAACCCCGTGGTCAGACAAAATCTTTTGGGCGATCTCCTGCCCTGTGACCTGCCCGCTTGTGGCGATGCCGCCGTATTTTTATAGCGGGAGGAAACCAACAGTTGTGCCGCCAACACTAAAATCAGAGCGGGCACCATAAATAAAAAGTATTCAAAATAACCGCCCAGGTAGTAGGGTGAAAGAGGAATATAATAACACATTAGTTTTCGTCTCCTAAAATCGTTCCTTTGGCAATGGGGTGTCCCCGCAGGCAGTCTTCATCTCCATTCTTCGGGCGCCTTCGGCTTGGATCTCGGTCAGCCGCAGGGCGACTCCGTCACCACAGCAAACGATGAGTTGTTTATGGTCTAACACTTCCCCCGGCTTGCCGCCCCGTTTATCCAAAACCACAGACGCGTGTACCTTAAAGGGCTCGCCGTTGGCGGTGATCTTTGCGCTGGGCCAAGGATTCAACCCGCGAATGCGGTTGTGAAGCACCGAGGCGGGCAGGGTAAAGTCCAAAGAAGAAAGAGAGCGATCCAGCATCGGCGCGTGGGTAGCGGCGTCGTGATTTTGAGGAATGGGGGTGATCGTTCCCTGCTCTAACCGTTGCAGGGTTTCCACGATCAGCGGTCCGCCCAAGGGTGCCAGCGCGTCAAACAGTTCCCCCGAGGTCATAGTTTCGGGAATGGCAAATTCTTGTTGTAACAAAATATCCCCCGTGTCCATCCCCACGTCCATTTGCATGGTGGTAACACCGGTCACCTTGTCGCCGCTCAGCACCGCCCATTGAATGGGTGCCGCCCCACGATATTTTGGCAAAAGAGAGGCGTGAATATTCACACAGCCGTAGCGAGGCAGATCCAGCACCGTTTTGGGAAGCAGTTTGCCGTAAGCCACCACCACAATGCAGTCGGGATTTAATTCTTGTAACAGCGTGAGAGTTTCTTCGGTTTTTACCGAGTCGGGCTGATACACAGTAAGACCGTGCCGTAAGGCTTCTTCTTTCACGGGCGGGGGCATCAGCTTGTGACCGCGCCCCTTGGGGCGGTCAGGCTGACAAAACACACCGCTCACCCTATGACCTGCCGCCAAGATGGCTTGCAGGGCGGGCACGGCAAAATCGGGAGTTCCCATAAAAACAATGTTCATCGCGCGCTCCTACTTTTCCCAACGGATCACGTGGGTTTTAAATAAAATACCGTCTAAATGGTCGATCTCGTGGCAAAACGCCTTGGCAAGCAGATCCTCACCCTTGGCGGTTTTTTTATTGCCGTGACGGTCAAAGTATTCCACCGTCACCTTTTTGGGGCGATGGGTGATGCCGTATTTGCCGGGAGAGGATAAGCACCCTTCGGCGCTTTCCTGCTGTCCTGCGGTTTTGGTGATTACGGGGTTGATCAGCTCCATCAGCCCGTCCCCCACGTCGATCACGCAAATGCGGCGCAGTACCCCCACTTGAGGAGCGGCTAAGCCCACCCCTTGAGCGGCGTACATGGTTTCGCTCATATCGTCCAGCAATTGCCACAGTTTTTCGTCAAATTTTTCTACGGGACGGCTGGGTTTTTCCAGCAACGGCTCCCCTTCTTTTACAATCAGTCGTAATGCCATAATTCCACTTCCTGCCTTATAAGAATCCTTCGGGATTCATATCGGCGTAGGCGGTCACACCGCCCAATCCCTTTTGTGAGCCAAAACGGATCAGCGCCTGGGATAACATCTCCCGAAACGGTTTGTTGTTTTTACATTTTATGATGATCCGATACCGATACTTGCCCCCAATCTTTACCACCTGCGCCGCAGAAGGTCCTAAAATCTTAATGGGCAGGTTGGGGTAACGGGTACGGATCAGTTCTTTGATGATGTCCAGCATCAAAAACCCGCCCTCACGGGTCTTGTCGTGATGCGCGCCTGTAAAGCCCACCACGCAGATATCGCAAAACGGAGGATACTCCATCAGCTTGCGCAAGGCGATCTCCTGTTCAAAAAAGGCTTCGTAATCCTGAGCGCGGGCAAGGTCGATCAGCTCGTGATCCGGCTCGCAGGTCTGAATGACCGCCAACCCTTCCCTATTTGCCCGTCCTGCTCTGCCGATCACTTGGGTCAGCAGGGCAAAGCCACGCTCATAAGCCCGATAATCATTATTATGCAACACTTGGTCGCCGTTTAACACACCAACCAGCGAAACGTTGGGAAAATCCAATCCCTTGGCCACCATTTGGGTGCCCAGCAGAATATCGTATTCCCCTGCGCCAAAGGCGGTGAGTTTTTCACCGTGGGCGGTTTTGGTCATGGTGGAGTCGGCATCCATCCGCAAAATGCGGGCATCGGGTAGGAGCAATTGCAACTGTTCCTCTGCCTTTTGGGTGCCAAGCCCCGTCATTTTCATCATATCACCGCCGCAGGTGGGGCATTTGTCGGGCAAGGGCACCGAGTGACCGCAATAATGGCACATCAGTCGTCCGTTATCCCGATGATAGGTCATAGAAATACTGCATTCGGGGCATTCCATCACGCCCCCGCAACTGCTGCAACTGACAAAGGTGTGATACCCCCGTCGGTTTAACAGCAAAATGGATTGCTTTTGTTGTTGCAGTTGGTCTTCCAATAGTTGGATCAGCCGATTGCTGAAAGCGGACAAATTGCCGGTATTGTGTTCATCCCGCATATCCAGCAGTTCCACCTGCGGGAGCACCGCGCCGCCGTATCGCTGACCCATTTTGCAAAGGGTGTAGGTGCCTGCCTTGGCTTTGGCATAGCTTTCCAGCGAAGGCGTGGCAGATGCCAACACCAAAAGGGCGTTGTGATGAGCCGCCCGAAAGCGTGCTACGTCCCGCGCGTGAAAGCGGGGAGAGGATTCGGATTTATAGGTGTGCTCCTGTTCTTCATCGATAACGATGAGGCTGATGTTGTCAAAAGGCGCAAACACCGCCGAGCGGGTGCCGATGACAATGTTTGCCATCCCGTTTTTCACCCGTTTCCATTCGTCCAACCGTTCCCCTAACGAAAGGCGGCTGTGAAAGATGGCCACACCCTTGCCGTAGCGCCGTTTAAAGATGGCCACCGCTTGGGGGGTGAGGGAAATTTCGGGCACCATCACGATCACCCCGTGTTGGGGCTTTTGGTGCAATGCCTCGTCAATGAGTTTTAAATACACGCTGGTTTTGCCGCTTCCCGTAACGCCGTACAGTAAGGCGGCGGTGCCTTTGTCTTGCAGCAGCAAGCCGCGCAAGGTATCAAAGGCTTGTTGCTGACTGTCGTTTAGGGTGATGGGGGTTTCTTCCCCTTGTTCCACGTCATCCTCGGGGGTGCGGAACACCTCTAGGTCCGACAGTTCGATCAGCCCCTTTTTTTCTAATCCCTGCAACACCACGGGGGTGACCCCTGTGAAATAGCAAACCTCTTTCACGCTGGCGGCACCCACTTGGGTGAGCAGTTCATACACCGCTTTTTGCTTGGCGGTCAGAGCGGGACGGGGTTGGTCTTCCGAGAGAGGGATGAGTTGCGCAACCTTTAAGGTGGCGTCCCCCATACGGCGGATCGCCTGACGGTCTTGCTGTAAAAAGCCTTCTTTTACCAGACGGTTCAGCTCCTCCCCGTCGGGAGAAAGCCCGTAGGCGGCAATCAACCGCTCTTTGGTTACGCCCTTGCCGTTTTGCCGCAATGCGGTCACCAACTCGCCCAAAGGAGGAGGCAGAGTATCTACCGAGCGGTCGCAAGATGCGTTTGCCACGTATTGCACCGTCATTTGCATTTGCAGGCCTGCGGGCAACATGAGTTTCAAAGCATCATACAAACAGCAAAAGGTGTGTTCTTTCATCCACACCGCCAACTGCACCAATTCTTTCGACAGCAAGGGAGTGGCATCCACCACCGAGCGTAACGGCTTGAGTTTTTCGGTGGAGTCGGCCGAAGTGACCTCCATCACGAAACCGTTGCGATGGGCATTACCGCCGCCGAATGGCACAACCACCCGACAGCCAACCGCAGGGGTGTTCATCCCCGACGGCACAAAGTAGGTATAAAGCTTATCAAAATGATAAGCCGTTTGCTCAATGGCAACCCCAACAACGGCAACGCTCATAAGAGATTAGTCCTTGCACTTTTCCTCGGCCAGTTCATCCAGCGCCAAGGTGACGGGTTTTTCGGTTAAAATTTCGTTGTCGTTTTCGGCACGGTTGCTGATCTTGCGGGCGCGACGGGCCACGTCGATGACCAGATCGTAGCGATTTTCGTATTCGTTGATGAGTTTACCGATAGAAGGATTAAGCATGTTGTAACACCTCAGATAAAAATTTTGTATTTTGAGAGACCTTGGCACGTTGGGCTTCAATGATGTTGCACACCAGATCCACCGCGTCTTCCAAATGGTCATTAATGACTAAATATTCATAACGGTCGGCCTGCTTCATTTCGCCGATAGCGGTCTGAATCCGCTTTTCGGTTTGCTCGGCGCTTTCGGTCCGGCGACCGGTCAGCCGTTTGCGCAGGATCTCCACCGAAGGGGGGATGATAAAAATGCTGGTCAGTTCGGGGAGCTTTTCCATAATTTGCAACGCCCCTTGCACTTCGCATTCAATCACCACGTCAAAGCCTTGATTGCGCCACGCTTCAATGGGAGCGGCAGGTGTGCCGTAGTAATTGTCGCAATACCGAGCGTATTCCAAAAACCCGTTTTGGGCAATGCCGGTTTCAAATTCCTCTTTGGTTAAAAAGGTGTATTTTTCATCGTCCGACGGGTCCCGACGGGCACGGGTGGTGGAGGAAATGGAAAATTTCAGTTCGGGCATACGAGCGAACACCTGCTTTAAAATTGTGTCTTTGCCCGAGCCGGAAGGTCCCGAAAACAAAAATACGCTGCCTTTTTGTACACTCATTGTTCTTCCTCCTTATGCAGATTTTCCACAATGCGGTCGGGGGTGAGATAAGAAAGCACCACGTGACCGCTGTCGGTTACAATGACACTTTCGGTTTTGCGCCCTTGGGTGGCGTCAATGAGCAACCCTTGCTCACGGGCAAGCCCGATCATGGTTTTTACGGGGGAGGAGGCAGGATGCACCACGCTGATGATGCGCTCTGCCACCAAGCGATTGCCAAAGCCGATATCAATCAAAGTCATAGTATCTACTCCAGATTCTGAATTTGTTCACGGATCTTTTCCAATTCCGCTTTTACTTCCACCACAATATTTGCGATGTTGGTGTTTTGAGATTTGGAACCGATGGTGTTGATTTCCCGATTGGCTTCTTGCATCAAAAAGTCCAACTTGCGACCTACGGGACCGTCGCCGTTTAATAAGGCTTCGATCTGGTCGGCATGGCTTCTCAGTCGCACCGTTTCTTCGTCCACCGCTACACGGTCGGCAAAAATGGCGGTTTCGGTGAGCAGTCTGCCTTCGTCTACCGTGGCGCTGTCTAACAGCTCCCGCATTTTTTCTTCCAAACGAGCCCGATAGGCCGCTACGGTTTTGGGGCTTTCGGCTTCGATTTTGCTTACTGCTTCACGAATGGTTTGCAGGCGGCTCAACACGTCTTCTTTCAGGCGAGCACCTTCCTGTTCCCGCATGGCGATAAATCCGTCTACTGCTTTTTCGGTCACCGAGAGCACCTGCGCCCACAAAGCGTCTTCATCTTCGGGGGCTTTGGTAACGGTCAGCACGTCGGGAATCCGCGCCAGCGTGTCGGCAGACATATGGCAGGGCAGATCGTAGGTTTCGGCCAACTGTTGATAAGCCGCCACGTAACCCGCCGCCAAAGAGTGATTGATCTCCACCGTTGCGGGGGCGGTGTTGTCGGCTTCCACCGACAAATACAGGTCGATCTTGCCGCGGGCGACACGGGATTGCACGTAGGATTTTAACTTGTCTTCCATAAATGCCATGGTGCGAGGCACCCGACAGGAAAACTCAAAAAATTTATGATTGACCGATTTCAGTTCCACCGAAATTTTACGGGGGGAATCGGTATCTTCAAACCGACCGTAGCCGGTCATACTTTTTACCATGGAACACGCATCCTTTCAAAGTGGGTATAAAGCGCCATTGAATCATTGTATTATACAACGAAAATGCCGATTTGTCAAGGTTTTGGGGCGGCGAATCCCCCTGTTTTATACAACAAAAACCACCGCAGGAATTCACCTGCGGTGGTTGGATATTGCGGATATGGTTTAGAGGATGGGCGGTACGTGCTTAAATGGACCGCTGTAAGTAACGTATTGCAAAATCAGCAGGGCATCGGCAGTATCCACTTTGTGTTCTGCTTCTTCATAAAACATAAAACTAATGTCGGCGGCGATTTGTTGGGCTTCGGTCAACTCCGCTTTGCCCACCACGTATCTTAGCACCAAAAGAGCATCGGCGGCTTCGATTTTGTCGTTACCGTTCACGTCGCCGTACGTGGGTTGTTCGGCTGTCTGTGCCGCCGCAGGCAAGGCGATGGTCAGCAATAACGAAAGGGTCAACAATACAGGGATGATTCTTTTCATAAGGGTCACTCCTAACATTTGATTTGTACTTCACTTATTAAACGCAGCAAACGGTGGTTTCACTCACCGATTTTACAAATTTTTTAAGTTTTTCTATTTAAATTATACTATAAGCACTGTGGGGTGTCAACCGGATAAGGGGATTTCATTGTTTTGCACAAAGGCCGCATAATAATAATAATAATAAGGCGTTTTCCACAAAAAACTAAGGGATTGTGCAACCGCCCAAAAGGTGGTATAATAAGCACATCACCGTTGGGAGTGGAATGTATGAGAAAATTATTAGGCTTGATTCGCATGGCCTGTGATAAATACAATATGATTGAAGAAGGCGACCGCATTGCTGTGGGGGTATCGGGAGGCAAAGACTCCCTCGCTCTGCTGGCAGGGTTAAAGGAACTGAAACGGTTTTATCCCAAGCAATTTGAGTTGGTTGCAGTCATGGCCGACCCTTGTTTTGGCAAGCAACCTGCCGACACCTCGGCATTGGAAGCTATGTGCAAAGAATGGGACGTTCCCCTGACGGTCAAGCGCACCGAATTGTACGAGATCATTTTTGAAATTCGCAAAGAGACCAATCCTTGCAGTATGTGCGCCAAAATGCGCCGTGGGATTTTGCACGACACCGCCAAGGAACTGGGTTGCAACAAGGTGGCGCTGGGTCATACGGTAGACGACGCGGTGGAGACCTTTTATATGAATCTGTTTTCTTGCGGTCGCATTGGATGCTTTCAGCCGGTGACCTATCTGTCAAGAAAAGACATTACCATGATTCGCCCCATGCTGTATGCCGAAGAAAAGGATTCCATTCGGGTGTGCGACAAGCTGAATCTGCCTATTATTGAAAGCAAATGCCCCGCCAACGAGCAAACCAACCGAGAAGATATGAAGCAGTTGGTGGCAGAGTTAAACCGCACCTATCCGGGGCTTGTGAACAAGACCATCGGTGCGCTGGAACGGCGGGAAATTGACGGTTGGAAGGAATAGTTTTGTGATGATAAAAGGATTTTTTGGACATTTGGGGGTGGTCATGCGCCACCGACGTCGGGTGATTGCCCATTGCAAAAAAGCGGGCATTTTTTGGCGGGGACTTCGCCACGACCTTTCTAAATATTCCCCCACCGAATTTTTGGCAGGGGTAAAATATTATCAGGGCTTTCGCAGTCCCAACGATGCCCAGCGGGAAGATAACGGCTATTCCGCCGCTTGGATGCATCACAAAGGGCGCAACCGCCATCATTTTGAGTATTGGACCGATTACGATGCCAAAACCAAACAGATCGTGCCCATCGAAATGCCAAAAAAATACGTTGCCGAAATGTTTTGCGACCGTTTGGCGGCATCCAAAATCTATAACGGCAAAAGCTATACCGACCGTGAGCCCCTCAACTACTTTTTCAAAGCCAAAGGGGTGCGGGTGATTCATCCCGCCACCTCTGATTTACTGGAGCATCTGCTCACCCTGTTGGCAAACGAGGGAGAAGCCGCCGCTTTTTCGGCGGTGCGACAAATGCTGAAAGAGGACAAAGGATGAAACGGTATCTGCTGATTTTGCTGTGTGCCCTCTGTTTGCTGGCAGGATGCACAGGCAAGCCGCAATCTCAAACCAAAGAACTGTTCGCTATGGATACGGTGATGCATCTGACGGTATATAGCCAAGAGGATGGGGTACTGAAACAAGGGGAAGAAGAAATTCGTCGTTTAGAAACTTTGTTTTCGGTCACCGACGAGAATAGCGATATCGCCCGTCTGAATCAAAGTAAGGGGCAGTGGGTGACGGTATCGGATGAAACTGCAAGGCTTCTCACCCTTGCCAAAGAATATGCCAAGCAAACCGAGGGGCGGTTTGACCCCACGGTGTATCCTGCGGTGATGGCTTGGGGCTTTACCACCGACCAAAAACGGGTGCCCTCCCAAGAGGAGTTAGACGGGTTGCCCACCCTTGTGGATTACAACCAAATCGAAATTAAGGGCACACAGGTGCGCCTGCCCAAAGAAATGGGTGTTGATCTTGGCGCTATTGCCAAAGGTTACGCCGCTGACCGTGTGAAAGCCCTTTATGAAGCCGCAGGGGTTTCGGGGATTTTATCCTTGGGCGGCAACGTGCTGACCATTGGACATAAGCCCGACGGCACGCCCTTTACGGTTGCCATCCAAGATCCCCAAAATGCCGCCGCCACTCTTGGGGTGCTTACCTTAAAAGGGGGACAGGCGGCAGTGACCTCGGGGGATTATCAGCGTTATTTTGAACAAAACGGGGTGCGGTATCACCACATTTTAGACCCTAAAACCGCCGCCCCCGCCAAAAGCGATCTGACCTCGGTCACAATCATTGCCGATTCCGCCGCCAAGGCAGATGCCTATGCCACCGCCTTGTTTGTGGCAGGGAAAGAACAAGCCCTCTCCCTTGCCAAAACCTTAAACGTGCAAGCGGTTTTGGTCACCAAAGACGGGCAAATCCATTGTACCGACGACGTACAATTTACTCCCTCGTAAAGCAGGTGAAATCATGAACTATCGTATTGACAAATCCCACTCCCAAACCGCCTATTTGCAACTCTACGCCCAACTGCGGCGGGATATTGTAAACGGGGTGTTCCCCTTTGGGGCGAAACTGCCGTCCAAACGGTTGCTTTCGGAAGAAGTTGGGGTCAGCTTGATTACGGTGGAGCATGCCTATAACATTTTGTGCGACGAGGGATATGTGGAATCCCGTCAGCGTAGCGGCTATTTTGCCGCTTATCGGTCGGGGGAATTGCTGTCTGCCGCCGAACCCGTTTCTGTTTCGGCTGTGGAGTTGCCCCCTTTGCCCAAAGGGGATTTCCCCTTTTCGGTGCTTGCCAAATCTATGCGACGGGTGTTGTCGACCTACGGCGACCATTTGTTGCAAAAATCCCCCAATCAAGGATTGGCGGTATTGCGGGAATTCATTGCCGCCTATCTTGCCCGTAACAACGGTATGCAGGTAACAGCCGAACAAATTGTGATCGGTTCGGGAGCGGAGTATTTATACAGCTTGATTTTGCAGTTGTTGGGACAAGAACGGGTCTACGGATTGGAAGATCCTTCTTATGAAAAGATCCGCAAGGTTTACGAGATCGGCGGCGGTGTTTGCCGCATGCTGAAAATGGGAAAAGACGGCATTACCACCAAAGCCCTTTCCACCACCGATGCCACCGTGTTGCACGTGACCCCCTTCCACAGTTATCCCAGCGGGGTGACCGCTTCTGCCTCGAAACGGCGGGAGTATTTAGATTTTGTTGACCGCAAAAACGGGGTGCTGATTGAAGATAATTACGATTCGGAACTCACCCCCTCCAAGAAAAATGAAGAAACCTTGTTCGCTTTAGACACCAAAGGGCGGGTAATTTATCTTAACACCTTTTCTCACACCATCGCCCCCTCCATGCGGGTGGGCTATATGGTGTTGCCCCAAAATCTGCTTGCTCCTTTTGAAGAAAAGTTGGGCTTTTATTCCTGCACTGTGCCGGTGTTTGAACAGCTGGTGCTTGCCGATTTGCTGAACAGCGGTGATTTTGAACGGCACGTCAATCGGGTGCGGCGGGCAAGACGAAAAAAATAATCTGGTCTTATAAAAAGTTCCTCATTTGGCTATTTACACAATACCAATTTGGTGTATAATGGGATAAAATTTGCAAATAAGGAGCTTTTTGTTATGTCTTATAAAAAAATCCTTACCATTCAAGATATTTCCTGCGTGGGGCAATGCTCTTTAACGGTAGCCCTGCCTATTCTGTCGGCTTGCGGGGTAGAAACCTGCGTGTTGCCCTCGGCGGTGCTGTCTACCCATACCGCAGGGTTTTCGGGCTACACTTTTCGGGATTTAACCGAAGATATGCCCGATATTTGCGCCCATTGGGTCAAAGAAGGCATCACCTTTGACGGGGTGTATACCGGTTATCTGGGCAGTACCAAGCAGATCCAATACGTAAAAGAAATTATCGCCGCCACTGCGGCAGAGGGGCTGGTCATTGTGGACCCCGCCATGGCGGACAACGGCAAGTTGTATCCCGGTTTCGATGAGGCATTTGTGGAAGAAATGAAGAGCCTTTGTGCCAAAGCGGATTACGTGGTGCCAAACTTGACCGAAGCCTGTCTGCTCACCGATACGCCCTACCAAACCGATTATGATAAAGCATACATCGACGGCATTGTGGCAAAACTGCTTGCTATGGGCGCCAAAACCGTGGTGTTTACGGGCGTGAGCTTTCACGAGGGAAAAACCGGTGTGTTGGTGAGCACGAAAGAAAGTTCGGAATATTATGAACACGATTTTCTGCCCAACAGTTGCCACGGCACAGGGGATATTTATTCCTCCGCCTTTGCAGGGGCTTTACTCAACGGAAAACCCCCTTACGATGCCGCTCGCATCGCCGCCGACTACACAGTGGCATGCATCAAAGAAACCGCCAAACTTGACAACCATTGGTACGGCGCGGCCTTTGAACCTGCGTTGGGAGCATTGATTGAATCTTTAAAATAATACGGCAAAACAAAAAGACACATCAATTGATGTGTCTTTTTTGTTATTTGTTAGGAATTAACCGATGCGACCGTACAAAGGAGCGGAATCCATATCCTTCTTTTGTTCGCGGTTGGGGTCGGCTTTGGGAGCGGAATTGCGATTGCCACGGTTGCCGCCGCGGTTCCCACGGTTACCGCCCTTGCCTTTTTCGGTGCCGATAACCACCTTACGGTTGGGTTCTTCCCCCACCGACCAGGAGGTAACACCCTTCACGTCCTGCACGGCAGTGTGAATGATGCGGCGTTCATAAGGATTCATAGGCTCAAGGGTCATATTGCGACCGGTCTTTACGGCTTGGTTGGCCATTCTGCGAGCCAGAGAACGCAGGGTTTTTTCCCGTTTTTCACGGTAGTCCCCAATGTTCAGGGTGATGCGTTGATAATCGCCCTCACCACGGTTGGCAACCAGAGTGGTAAGATATTGCAAAGCATCCAGAGTTTCGCCGCGGCGACCAACGATGGCGCCCAAATGATCCCCTTCCAGTACAATGGCAAGATTGCTGTCCAACTGACCGCCGGTCACCTTGGCTTCAATCTCCATTTTTTCCAATACAGAGGTCACAAATGCCACACCGGTGTCTACCATGGCTTTTTTGGCAGGATCTTCCACCGCAACCAATTCGGGCTTGGCTTTTTCGGGGGCTTGTGCCTTTTCTTCGGCAGGTTTTTCTGCCTTTTTGGGTTTTTGGGTGTTCTTTTGTTTTTGATTTTTGGGCTTGTCGGCCGATTTTTTGTCGGCACGTTCATATTTTTCGACCCGTTTTAAGGGCTTGTCGTCAGGAATTTCGTAAAACGCTTTTACCTTGGCCTTGCAACCGCCGAACAGACCCAACACTTTTTTCTTGGGCAGTTCAATAATCTCAAATTGCACGTCAACGTTTTCGGGAATGACATCTCCCAAACCGGCCAATGCGTTTTCTTTGGCCTCGGCAACATCGGCGCCAAGAGCAACACTTTCTCTAATCAAGGATTACACCTCACTGTTAGCTTCTTTGAGTTCCCGTTCTTTCTTTTTGCGCTCAGCCACGGTTTTGGCGGCTTCACGAGCGGCAATGGTATAGGGACCGTAATATTTGTTGGTAAAGATTTGAATGATCATGTTCACAAGGTTGGAGCAAGCCCAATAGAAACCGACCGCACCGGGAACGGTGAAAGCGATCCACAAAGACATCAAAGGCATCAGCAGCATCATAGCGCCCATACCGGCAGCCTGAGGATTGTTCTTCTTTTGCATTTGCATCGAGATCACAGAGGACAGCATAGAGGTTGCAAAAGAGAACAAGGGAATCAGCCAGATCCAATCTTCTGAGGTAAGGGAGCCGAATTTTAAGGTAAATTCCGGCGTATCTGCCAAATTCAACCCGAAAAAGTTGAAGTTCAGGGTTTTGATAGGCTCTACCAAAGGAGAGAAAGTGGCACTGTCTTTACTGACCAAAAAGTCGATGTTGTTTACAATGTCAAGCTCGGTCAGGTTTTTGATGTCAGGAAGGAATTCTTTGGCTTTTGCCAGCGCAACCTTTACGGTTTCGGAGGAAATGCCGGACAGAATGTAAGACAAAGGACTGCGAATGGCTTGCCAAACGCCCCACAGGAAAGGCAGACGGACCAAAAGGGTCCAGCAACCGCCCATCATGCTGACCTTTTCTTTTTGATACAAGGCTTGCATCTCGGTTTGATAGCGGCGTTGGTCGTCGCCGCAACGTTCTTTTAACGCCTCCAGCTTGGGGCGCAGGGCGGCCTGCTTGGCGGTCGCCTTTTGTTGTTTGATGGTAAGCGGAAGGAAAATCAAGTTTACCAGCAAGGTGAATAAAATGATAGCATAGGCATAGTTATCCAACTGAATCAGACCCAACAGGTCATACAATTGTTTTAAGATCCAGCCCATAGCGCTGTAAATGTAAGTCATTTCTTTTTCCTCCGTTTAACATCGTCCCACGTAAGGGGGACAGGGTCATAACCCCCTTCAAAAAAGGGGTTACAGCGGCAGAATCTGCACACTGATAAAGCCATTCCGCGAAAAAAACCGAATCGCTCCAGCGCCTCAATGGCATAAGAGGAGCAGGTGGGAACAAACCGACAACAAGGCGGCACAAGGGGAGAGATCCCCCTTTGGTACAGCCGAATGAAAAAAACGGCAATCTTTTTCATGGCGCAATCAATCCTAACTCGGTGAGTTGCGCCGCCATGACGGTTTGCAATTGGGTGCTTTTTATGTGATGGGTGCGAGTGCGGGCCACAAACACAATGTCGTAGGACCCCTCAATATGGGGGGAGAGGGCGCGATAGGCCTCTCGAATAACACGGCGGGCGCGATTGCGCTGAACCGCGTTGCCGATCTTTTTAGACGTTGTGATCCCCACACGGCAAAATCCCGCACGGTTTTTCATCACATACGTAACCAATGCAGGATGCACCTTAGACTTGCCCCGCCCGTAAAGGCGACGGAAATCCTTGTTTTCATTTAACACCGCGAGTTTTGTCAATGGATTTGACACTCCTGTTATTTCCTGCCGGAATGTAATGGTGGGAGAGCGATTAGGCGCTCAATACCTTGCGGCCCCGTGCTCTGCGACGAGCCAATACTTTGCGACCGTTGGCAGTGCTCATTCTTGCGCGGAAACCGTGCACGCGGCTGCGATGACGCTTTTTGGGTTGATAAGTTCTCAGCATTGGAAATACACTCCTTTCAAGGATAAAAATGGGTGATATGAATCGTGGTATGGCTTGCACGGCATAGCCGTCCAACATACACACTGATTTTCCTATTATAATGGAAGAACGGCTGATTTGTCAACCACTATTTCAAAAATTATTTTACAAGCTCGGGGGGCGAAACCTCGGAATCGTTGATTCGCACAAGATATAGTTGTCCCGCCTTGTCGTGGTAATAGATATCGGCCCCTACCGAGTACAGATCCTGCACGTCGGTCAGGGTGGCAAGGGGACGTTCTTCGTCCGTTTTATGCTGAATGGTCTGCAATTTGCGCACCTTCAGTTGACCGTCCTTCCAATAAAAGATCTGTCCCCGGTTTTCTTCGTCCACATTATAGTTGAACAGATCGGCCACGATCTCGGTGTAGGACGTGCCGTCGTTTTGCCCCGCCTCCACGGATTTGATCCGCTTGACTGTGCCGTCGTCGGCATAATACAGATCGTCCAGCGTGTACAGCATAAAGGTAATATCGGTGCCTGTGACCAGCACGTTGCAGTCGGTACCGTCGGTTTTCATGCGGTAGATGTCTTTCCCGTCGGTGGCAAGAATAATGCGATTGGCGGATTCAAAGGCAGTGAATTTCACCGAGCCGTCGGTCAGACGGGATTGCTTTTGTCCGTCGGTGCGAATTTTGGAGATTACGCCGTTGTGATCGCAATAATAGATCCACAGTCCGTTGACGCTCATTTGGCTTACCGAGCCGTCGGCAACCAGGGTTTCGGGATTGCCGCCGTAGTAGGCGATGCGGCACACGTTGCCTTTTTCTACAAAGTAGAGCCAGCCGTCAAAGGGGTTTAAGTGGGTGATGGGATGTGTGCCCTGATAAATGGTCTTGGTTTGTTGTTCTTCTTCGTCGTATTGCAAGATCTGCCCGTTCAGAGTGTAAAACAGATAATCGTTACTGGTGGCAAGGGTGCCGCCGTATTGATTGTTGCCGCTGAGGGTAGCCCCTGCTAAAATCCCCGAATCATAGGGGGTAGCAAGGATGGCGGCTACCATTCCTACCAAAATCAGCGCTACCAGCGCAACGAAGATCACCGACAGGGTCAGCGCCTTTTTATAGTTGTTGCTTTGTTCCATGGTTATACCTCTTGATTGAGCGGTCGGCTCAGCGCATCCATACGGGTCAAACAGCGGTCAAAGGTCTCCCGCCCCATTTTTTGCAGGGCTTCGTTCTTTTCATCGTTGCACAGCATAGCAAAGGTGCGCCCGATCTCGCTGTGGGAATCCCCCACACTGCGTACTGCCAGATAATAAAAGGACATAGAGATAGAGTAACCCGAATCTTCATAGGCATCGGGACACAGCGTCTTAAACTGGTCGTGGAAAGAGTTGAGCACGGCGCGGGCGGCGGTGGCGTTATGCACACAGCTTTCGCACCCCACCGTAACTGCAAATACCGACAGCCAGATACGATGATTGGTCAGCTTTTGGTCGGTCTGATCGTTGTTGAGCTCTGCCACAAAGGCGGCCATATGCGCTCCTACCTGCTGAGCTTGCAGCAGCAGACCCTTTTCACGGATGGATCTCATTTCGTTCAGGGTTTTTTGCACCTCGTCCTCAAAGGAGGGCGCGGGCTTGGTTTCCCCTACGATCTTCATATCGGAGTCGTCGTGGATATGCAGCATTTCGTCCATGGCGATTGGCTCCTTTCAAACAAGATAAACTATTCAGCCTTGGGCTCGTCTTTTTTAAACAGGGATTTGATCTGATCGATCAGCTCGGGGGCCATGGTGATGGCGCGTTCGGCTACCCCCAGCGAGGTATCAGCTGCGGTGGGCTTTACGTGCAAAATCTTCACGTCGCCTTGGGCGGATACCACCACAAAAGCCACGGGCGTCACGGTCATACCGCCGCCACCGCCGCCGGCAAACAAGCCGTGGGGGGCGTTTTTGGCGGCAAAATCACTGCCGCCGGAGGCAAAGCCGTAGGATACCTTGGAAACGGGGATCATGGTGGTGCCGTTCACTTCCATGGGTTCACCGATGATGGTGCTGCTGTCGGCCATCGCCCGCATTTTGTCTACGGTTACATCCAACACCGAGCCTACCCGATTTCTAACCTTTTGTTGATTGACTTCTTTTTTTACTTCGCTCATATTGACTACCGCCTTTTTCAAGATTTTTATGGATCAAATATCGTAAAGCATATCCTGCGGCAAAGGGCAGGCGCAAGATCGAAATGTGGATCTTGCCCGATGCCTGGATTACCGAGGATGGTTGTTCATAGTTGCAATAGACCTGCAGGTCGGGTTTTACAAAGGTCATAAGACCGGATACCATGCCCAAAAAGGGATACAGAACGGCGCACACCTGACCGTATTTCAGAGCGGCATCGGCGGCATCCTCACCGCCAATGGCGAACACCCCGTGAAAGTGACGGATCTTTGCTCCTTTTAACAGGTTTTTCAAAGCGTTGAGCAGAGCGGTGGCTGATTCCACCATCAAAGAGACCGCTTCCACCGGCCCGTGGGTCTTGACCAGCGAGCCAAAGGAGGCTTTTTCTTGCTGTTTCTCCTTTTGGGAGGAAGCCTGTTTTCTTTTGGGAGAGGGCTTGTCCTCTTTTGGTTTGGGGAACAGTTGCTTTTGATAGAACAGATAGCGATAACTCACATGGGCCGAGTCGAGGCTTCCGTCAAACCGAAAGGTGACCACAATGGGGATGCAAAGCAGTATCGCCACCGACAGAGCAAGCAGCCCCAGCAGGATCCAGAGCCACAGTAACTCACTCATTGGTTACAAAATCCTCCATTTTGGTTTCGGTTACTTCCTGCTGTGCGTCTCGCTCCGGTTGAGGAATGGGAGGTAACTCCTCTAAAGAATTGAGAGAAAAGCAGCGCAAAAAATGCTTGGTCGTACCGTACAAAAGAGGACGACCGGGCAGGTCTAACCGTCCGCACTCTTCGATCAGTCCCTTGGCGCACAGGGAGCCGATAACGCCGGTGCAATCCACCCCCCGCACCTGCTCCACGTAGGATTTGGTGACCGGTTGGTTGTAGGCGATGACCGAAAGCACCTCAAAGGCGGCACCGGACAGCGGAGTGTTCCGCCGCATCTGCGCCAACTTGCGGATGGGGCCGATATGGTCCGCACGGGTGGTCATTTGATAACTGTCGTCCAGCCGCAGAATCTCCAGACCGCTGTTTTGCTCCGCCATACGCTGTTGCAAAGCGGCAATCACTTCCTCGGCCTGATGCACGGGAATCTCTAACGCGCCGGCAATGCGGCTTAGTTCTACCGGCTCACCGGCGGCAAACAGAAGGGCCTCCATTGCGCCCAGCAGTTGCGGTTTGATCACGGTTCATCCACTCCTTCCACCATAGCAAGTTCATCGTTGTCGTCTAACGCTACCCGTCGTTCCCGAATCAGCTCCAGCACCGCCAAAAAGGTGGCGACGGCTTCGGAACGGTTTTGGGAGCGGGCAAACAGGGATTGTAGTTTCAGCTTTTTGCCGCCAAACAAATGGCGCAATACGTAGACGATGCGGGAGGATACCGAAATCACCGTCTTTTTTACCAAGGGGGTAAAATGAGCCTCGGGCGGAGGCAAGCGACGTAAGCCTCTGCCTACCGCCGCCAAATAATAGTGGGCCAGCATGGGTGGCTCGTGGGTCAAAAGATAGGTCTGATCCGGCTCTACCTTGGCAGGCTCACGCACCATACGGTCAAAGCCCTCGGTGCGGGCGGCCAGCATAGCCGCCAGCTGACGGCAGGTCTGATATTCCAACAGCTCCCCTGCCAGCTGATCCTTCAACTGATCGGCTTCTTCCGGCTTAGGCAGCAGCGAAGCAGATTTAATGTAGACCAGACGGGAGGCCATTTCTAAAAATTCGCTGGCAATTTCCATATTCTGTTCTTGCCAGGCGTGAATGTGCTCCATATATTGTTCCAGCAGATCACAAATGGAAATATCGTAAATATTCAGTTTGTTTTTGGCAATCAGATGCAGTAAAAGGTCTAACGGGCCTTCAAACGTCTCCAATTTAAAGGAGAGGCTTTGTTCCATTGTGAATCACCTGCCTTATGTAAAAGAGTGAAAATCAGAAAAAGCGGAAGGGCAGATCGGCCAGCCACACCAGCCCCTGCAGGGCGTAGGTGCGAATGAAATTCAGCGGACCGTCCAGCACGCCCAAAAAGATCAGCACGAACAGACCGATCATAATGTATTGCTCATATTGCATGATTTTGTAGTACAGCCCGTTGGGAAGCAGAGCAGTCAACAGACGAGAGCCGTCCAACGGCGGAACGGGCAACAGATTAAAAGCGGCAAGGCTGACGTTGAGCACCGTGATCATCTCCAATGTTTCCAGCACAAAGGAAAGGATCACCAAAGCAATCTCGCTTGTTACCAAAAACGACGGTTTCCAAAAGGTGAACAGGGTGCGAATGCTGTTAAACAGCAACAGCGACACCAACGCCATAAGCAAATTGGAGCAAGGTCCTGCCAGTGCGGTGAGCGCCATATCCCGCTTGGGATGTTTAAAGTAGCGCATATTCACAGGCACAGGTCGCGCCCAGCCAACGCCTACCGCTATGATCAAAGCGGCGCCCATCCAGTCAATATGCCGCATAGGATTCAGCGATAGCCGACCGGAATACCGCGCTGTGGGATCTCCTAATTTGTTGGCGGCAAAGCCGTGGGCGTACTCGTGAAACGGGAGCACCAGAAAAATGATGATAAGGCAACCGGCCAAATAAGCCAAGGCTCCCATCAGATCCCCTTGGCGGATATAGGTGAGCAAGGGAAGATTGAACATACGCATATCACTCCTAATCATAACGATTATACTAAAATATTGGCAAAAAAACAAGTCCTAAAACAAAAGAAGAGTAAAAATATAACCTTTGCTTATACTAAGAAAGAAACGAGGTGATCAAATGGGCGAAAAAAAGAAACCATCGGCGTCCCAAAGCCAAAAAACGCCTTATCGCTTTCCTACCGTCTATCCGGGGATGCCGTTGGAGACCATGCAGTCGTCAACCGACCCGCAGGGCAGCTATACGGGGATTCCTGCCGACGGCGGTGTTCCCGTACAGGATGCCGATGATTTGTAAACTGTGTATAAAACCATTACGCCGAGGGAGCACCCCTCGGCTTTTTTGCGGTCAAATTTCAAAATAGCGGTTTACATCCGCGCCCCCTCGTGGTATAATGGCAAAGTTCGAGTTTTTTATAATGAAAGGTGAAGACCGTGACCACAGCAAAAGAAAACAAAATGGGTACTTGGCCGGAAAACAAGCTGTTGTTGAGTATGTCTGTTCCGATTATGATCTCCATGCTGGTGCAGGCGCTTTACAACGTGGTGGATACCTATTTTGTATCCTTGTATGCGCAAACCGACGGGAATGCCGCATTGGGATTGGCGTTTCCCGTGCAAAACTTAATGATCGCCGTAGCGGTGGGCTCGGGAGTGGGTGTCAACGCTCTGTTGTCCCGCTCGTTGGGAGAAAAGAATTTTGAAAAAGCCAATAAGATCGCCATGCAGGGTGTGGTGTTGGCATTTGCCTGCTATTTGCTGTTTTTGGTGGTGGGACTGGTTGGGACTGCTCCCATTATTCACGCCCAATCCACCCAACAGGCGGTGGTGGATTATGCCATTCAATATTTGCGCATCTGCTGTGTGCTTTCCTTTGGGGTCTTTATGCAGGTTATCATGGAGCGTTTGCTGCAAGCTACCGGTCGCACCGTCCTTTCTATGGTTACCCAAGGGGCAGGGGCAATTACCAACATTATTTTAGATCCTATTATGATCTTCGGTTTGCTGGGCTGTCCCGAACTGGGGGTGGCAGGCGCCGCGTATGCCACGGTGATCGGTCAGATGGTGGCGGGGCTTGTTGGCTTGCTGTGCAATCTGCTGTGGAACAAAGACATTATCCTGCGATTGAAGAATCTGATCCCCGATGTTCGGTTGCTGGGGCAGATTTTGTTTATCGGCGTGCCCTCCATTATTATGTCGTCCATCGGCTCGGTGATGACCTTCTCTATGAACAAGATCTTAGAGCCCTTTGTCAATGGCATCGGCGTGGCGGTGTTCGGCGTATATTTTAAACTCCAAAGCTTTGTGTTTATGCCGGTGTTCGGGCTCAATAACGGAATGGTGCCTATCATCGCCTATAATCTGGGTGCCAAAAAGCGCTCCCGCATTATTAAGACCATCAAGCTCAGCGCTATCTATGCCTCTTCAATTATGGCGGTGGGATTGTTGCTGTTTCAGGCACTCCCGCAGGTTTTGCTGGGCTTCTTCCAAGCGGATGAAGCCACCCTGCAGGTGGGGGTTCCCGCCTTTCGTATCATCTCCCTGTGCTTTGTGTTTGCAGGGGTTTCCATTGTGATCAGCAGTGTGTGTCAAGCGGTGGGTAAAAGCATCTACAGTATGCTGGTATCCATCGGGCGGCAACTGGTAGTGCTGGTCCCTGCGGCGTTTTTGCTGTCGTTGACCGGCAACGTGGATCGCATCTGGTGGGCGTTCCCCATTGCTGAGGTGCTCTCTCTGTTCCTGTGTCTGCTGTTTTTGCGGCAGGTGTTGCGAAAGTTGGATTTTTAATGGAATTGACGATTTTATACGAAACCGACGACAAGGTGGTATGCATCAAGCCCCAAGGGGTGGAGTCAGAACATCAACTGCCCGCTCTGTTGCGGGAGCAGCTTGGCTGTTCGGCAGTGTATCCCGTCCATCGGTTGGATAAAGAGACCGGCGGGGTTATGGTATTTGCCAAAACCAAGTCGGCGGCGGCAGAACTGAGCCGTCAAGCGCAGGACGACCGTATGCAAAAAACCTATCTTGCGGTGGTGAACGGCATCCCAAAGGAGCCCCGTGGACGATGGGAGGATCTGTTGTTTCGGGATCGGACGAAGAATAAATCCTACGTGGTAAAGCGGGAACGAAAAGGGGTCAAAACCGCATCACTGTCCTATGAGGTGCTGGCTGAAGCCCGCTTGAATGAGCAAATCGTCAGCCTTGTGCGGATCACCTTGCATACCGGCCGCACCCATCAGATCCGTGCTCAGTTTTCTGCCCGTGGGCATTCCCTTTTGGGGGATCGTCGCTACGGCGGAACGGCGGCTTCTAACATGGCGCTGTGGGCGTATCAGCTTTGCTTGGAAGAACAAGGAGAAAAAAAGAGTTTTACCGCCGCGCCACCCCCCGAGGATGGCTGGACAGTGTTTGGAAACGGCAATTTTGAATGAAAAAACATTAAAATTATTCTTGTATTATGTCCAAAATTATGATATACTGAACTAGACAACAGCGAAAGCTGATTTTTAGGAGGAAGAAAACGTATGAAAAAACTGATTGCTCTGTTGCTGGCTTTGGTTATGGCGCTGTCCATCACCGTGGTTGGCGTAACGGCAGAAGAAGAAATCGACTATGCCAATCCAACCATTACCATTGACGGTATTTTGGATGAAGACTATTACCCCGGTCGCGTGATCAATGACGACTGGTGGTATTGCTTTGAAGGCAAAGGTGCTTATGATCCGGTGGATTATGAATTTTTGAAAAACACTCTGTACTTTACTTGGGACAATGATTTCCTGTACTTCCACTTCACCTGCGAAGTATATCCCGATGCTCCCATTTACAAGCCTGAAGAAGGTGAAACCTTTACTGCCAACGTAACTCCCGCGGAACAAATTTCGGTGTATATTGATGCCGCTCCTTCGCTGGCATACGGCGCTACTTGCCAAAACAAAGAAAACACCAATCCTTGCACCCACTTCTATTGCAACTGCAACGACGGGGACGGTAAATACTACCGTCTGCAAGCCCGTGGTGTTCCCTCTTTCAATAATAAGTGGTATAACTACTATCGTACCGATGAAGGTATGTTCCTGACCTACGAAAAATTCTGTGATCTGCGTTGCAATCCTGATTCTGCCGGTTACGGTGAGGCCTATGCCGCCGATCCCGAAGGTATGTATATGAAAGAAAACGGTGCTTGCGAAGCCGTTACCTTTATTGACTATGAAAACAACACCTACGGTTGCGAATTGAAATATCCCCGCGGCAAAGACGAAGAAAAATTCCTGTGCAACTTCACGGTAAATACCCAAGGTTATGAATGGGAAGAACTGGGTCCCGAACTTCCTTATCAGGAATCCGCTTGCCTCAACCCCTGGATGGTTCCCAGCGGCGAAGGGATGTTCCAAATCTACTATGACGAATATCCCATCGTTGACGATGTGGAAGATCCTGCCGTTAAAGAAGTGGTAGATGCCATTGCCGCTTTGCCTGTGAGCAAAGACGTGAAATTGGAACATAAGGCCAGCGTGGATGCCATCCAAGCCAAGTATGACGCTTTGAACGACGACCAAAAGACTGCTATTGCCGAAGACATTCTGGCTAAATTCAACAGTGTAAAAGACCGTTTGGTAAAACTGGAATTGGCTGAAAATATGGGTGACGTGAACGGCGACAACAAAACGGATGCCGGTGACGCGCTGGATGTTCTCAAGCACGTGGTTGGTAAGGGTGCTATCTCCGGTGATGCTCTCATTTTGGCGGATGTGAATGCCGATACCAAGGTGGATGCCGGCGACGCTTTGGATATTCTGAAGTTTGTGGTTGGTAAATTGCCCAGTTTTAAGGCTGCTGCCGAACTGCTGAAATAATTGTAATTGATACAAGAAAGACCGATGAAGGAATCCCTTCATCGGTCTTTCTTATTCTGCGGTTAAATACACGCCGTGGGCAATGGCGGTGATGGGCATCCCCTGCTGTACCGAGGTGGGGGAATGGAGCGAGCCGGTTGCCACAAACAGCACCCGTTGCAGCGTGCCCTCCCGAAGTTGTCGCAAAATGCGGGAGCACAGCACTGCGGCAGAGCAACCGCATCCCGAGCCCCCTGCGTGCATATCCTGCTTGTCGGTATGATACAGATTCAGTCCGCAATCGGTGTGTACAAGGGAAAGATCTACCCCTTCTTTTTCGGCGATCTGCCGTAACAGCCGACTGCCTACCTTGCCTAAATCCCCCGTGGCGATCATATCAAAATCTGTGGGAGACATTCCCGTTTCCTGCAAAAAGGTGAGAATGGTGTCGGCGGCGGCAGGCGCCATAGCCGCACCCATATTGTTGGCATCGGTCACCCCGAATTGCCGCAACCGTCCCAAAATGCCCCCTCGAATACACACCCCGCTTGGCGGCGTGCCCACCAAGACCGCTCCTGCGGCGGTGGCGGTCCAGCCTGCGGTCTGGGGACGCTGCCCCCCGTATTCCAAGGGCTGTCGGAACTGCCGTTCGCTGGCGCAAAAATGAGAGGAGGTTACCGCCCCTGCCTGTTGGGCGATACCGCCCTCGACCATACAAGCCGCCAATAAAAGACCCAGCGCCATAGTAGAACAAGCACCGTAAATGCCCGCGTGGGGAATTTCAAACCCGCCCAAGCCACCGGTACTGCCAATGCATTGGTTCAGCAGATCCCCCGCAAACAGACATTGCAGGGCATCGGGGGTGAGATCGGCCTTGCGCAACGCCATGCTAAGCGCCTGCCGTTGCAGTTCGCTTTCGGCGGCCTCCCAGGTGCTCTTGCCCAAATACGGATCGGTAAAGACCCGATCAAATTCTTTGCCCAGTGGGCCCTCTGCTTCTTTGGGCCCTACTGCCGAAGCCCAGGATAAAATGCGGGGCGGGCGATCCATCATAATGGTGGATTGTCCGATTCTGTGTGCCATAGCGCAACCTCCTTGGTTTTGTTTTAGTGTTGCGCGCGAGAGGCGAATTATTCATAAAGATGGGATGTCCCTCTCTTGCAATTTTTCTTGGTTTGTGATACAATACAACAGAATGGAGGAATGAAGTATGTCTTATTGCAGAAATTGCGGCTCCGCGATCGGCGAGCAAGACCGTTTTTGTCCCACCTGCGGTGTGGAAGCGCCCGTGGCGGTTCCTGTGCAGGATGTGCCTTGCACCGATCCCGTGGCAGACCAAACCCAGCAGGCTCTTACCCTGATGCAACGGATGTTTAAATACGAGCGTCTGGCGTGGAAGATCGGTGGTATCATATACACCGTGTTGGGCGCTTTTTGGGGCATCTACGTGTTGTTGTTCGGTGTGTTGGGTGTTGCCGCTATGTTTGATGAGCCCGGAATGGGCGGCGTGCTGTTCGTATACGCTTGGCTGTTCGTGATTTACGTGCTGTTGTTTGTTTCCGTCGGCGTGTTCAATCTGATGATGGTCAAACGGGCCCATCGGTATATGACCGAAATGACCAACAACCTTCGCCCCGCTCTGGTGCGTGCCGGCGCAGTAGGAATGATCGTGCTGAGCGCCTTGTTTAACAACATTGCTATGATTTTTATCATCATCAATTTTGTGAATGCCAGAAGCAACCGCGTTGTGCTGGAGCAAGTCGCCGCAAAACAAGAAAAGGCGTAAAGAACCAAAAAGAAAACCGCTTGCACCCAATGGGTGTGAGCGGTTTTTGTTGTAATGCGAAAACCCCACCATAGTGGCGGGGTTCCATAAAGGCTTTGCCGATGAGCAGAAAGCAAATAAAAATTCAGCGTAGAATGCTCTTGTGTCAAAGGCTCCCTTGTGTAAAGGGAGCTGTCAGCGAAGCTGACTGAGGGATTGTTTTGTGTAGA
>JAFSIW010000067.1 GCA_017439545.1 Clostridia bacterium
ACCGCCCGTGGGTTGCACACAAAACCAAGCTGTCATTGCGAGGCGAAGCCGTCGCAATCCGTAATACCCGTAAAAGAAAAATACGGATTCTTCACTCCGTTCAGAATGACACCTTGATTGCAAAATCACCACCCGATACGTCACAGTAACGTAAAACGCCGACAACCCACGATTACGATTTATCGCAACCACGAAACCTTAGAATTTTTCCGTAGGGGAGGGGCTCTGTCCCCTCCCGATTGGGACGAACACCGCCCTTTGCCTCCCTCCACGAGGGAGGTGGCACGGCGAAGCCGTGACGGAGGGAGTAAAAGAAAATACGGATTCTTCGGGATGTCGTGGGCGCCATCCCCTACGGATTCGTCCGTAGCCGTGATGAATACCCAATACGTCACATTAACGTAACATACAGACCACCCGTGGTGGGGGAAAATACGGATTCTTCCCTTCGTTCAGAATGACACCTTGTTTGCCAAACGCCCCGTTTTTCAAATCCACCTGCCGACTTTTTTATTGCAAATCCCAAGGGGGTATGCTATACTGTGATCGTGTTCGGGGAAACAGGTGCAATTCCTGTACGAGCCCGTCGCCGTAAGACGCTGTCAGGCTTTGCCTTGCTCCGTTGCCGCAAACGGGGGACAAGCCATTGGGAAAGATCCTGAGAAGGTGACAAAGCCGCGTCGAGTCGGAATACCCGCCACAAAACCGACAGACAACCCGTCGCGAGCGCCGACTGTCTGAGGGCAATAAATTTTTGCAAGGAGAAATGCAATATGAACAACACAAAATTCACCAAAATTTTGTCGTTACTCGCTTGCGTGGTGCTGATTGCGGCTATGGCACTCATCGTAACCGGTTGTAACGAACAACCCGTCGCTCCCGTGACCGAAACCGACGTCGTCACCCATACCGATGCTACGGTGGTAGGCAAGGGGAATACCTCCTTCGCCTTTACGGTGGTAGATGGGCAGGGTAACGAAACCCACTTTACGGTCAACACCGACCAAACCACCGTGGGCGCCGCCCTGTTGGAAAATAACCTGATCGAAGGGGAAGACGGCGACTACGGACTGTACGTGAAAAAGGTCAACGGCATCACCGCCGATTATGACGTGGACGGTACCTATTGGGCGTTTTACGTGAACGACGAGTATGCCACCGCCGGGGTGGATACCACCAACGTCACGCCCGGTGCTACCTATATGTTTAAGGTAGAAAAATAACGGCGATGAAGCTGAATCTCAAAGAAGCCATTTTGTTCGCCCTGCTGGGCGATCTGATGTTTGCTTCTAAAATTGTGATGGAGCTGCTGCCCAATATGCATCTGCTGGCGGTGTTCACCATAGCCTTTACGGTGGTGTTTCGCCAAAAGGCGCTGTATCCCATCACCGTCTACGTGGCGGTGTCGGGACTGTTCTACGGCTTTTCCACTTGGTGGATCCCCCATATTTATTTGTGGGTGGTGCTGTGGGGCGTGGTGATGTTGCTCCCTCAAAATATGCCCAAGGGGGTGGCGCAGGCGGTGTATATCGCGGTGTGCGGCGCACACGGATTTTTGTACGGCACGCTGTATGCGCCCGCCCAAGCCCTGCTGTTCGGGCTGGACTGGAAGGGGATGCTGGCGTGGATCGTAGGGGGCTTCCCCTTTGACGCCATTCACGGGGTGTCCAACCTGCTGTTGGGGGTGCTGATCATCCCCTTGGTGCTCGCCCTGCGAGCGGCAAAAAAGCATTTATAACAAAAGGCCTTATGGAGCGTGTTCTCCATAAGGTCTTTTTGTGTGGAGCAGAAAAAAGCACCCGCCAAAAGCGGCGGGTGCGGGAGTTGCTTATTGGGTCACGTGGTCGGAGTTGAGGGGTACGGTGACTTGTTCGATTTTAATGAGAGGAATGAGCTGTTGGGCTTTTTGGTGCACGGTGGTTTCGTCTAAGTCAATTTTTCTACAACTCGCCTTCATAATTTTGCCAAACTGCTCCCAAGTAAACGCAAGGTTTTTCTTTGTTGGATAATAGGTGTAGTAAAACGTAATACCATCTGCTACGGAGGAATAATTCCATTCTTTGTTTTGTTCCACACGCTCAATGGCACCTTCATACATTTCCAAAGCGGGGTTATAAAAACCGTCGTTTTGGGGTAGGATTTCTAATATTTCTTCCAGATTCGTGGTGCTGCGGTAGTGGAAATAAATGGCGTTGCCACTGGGATAGGTGCTGATTCGTTCCAGTTGATATCCCGACTGCGCCGTATTTGCCGCAATGGCAGGCCGGCGGTAGGTTACTTTGTTGTTGGCAGATAGCGTTCCCATCATTTGGGTACGGTCATTGGCGAAATATTCTGTATTACTTCCTTTTAACCAGCTTTGTAACGCCGCTTCGGTGGTAAAGGTAGGATGCTCTACCAGTACGTCTGCCATATATCCGTTGTTCACACCACCGTTCTCGGACGGTTGTTCTTGTTTTTGCGGTACAACCGTTGTGGTTGCTTGCTGTTCTTCTTTCGGCTTCGCTTGGGAAACGGTTTTTTCAGGGTTGGTTTTCTTATCGTCCTGTTGCAAATTCTCCTGCAAAATCACATCGCTTTGAACAGCATTGTTTTGCACCTCGGTGGGCGTTACGTCAGTTGGGGTGGCGACCGGTTTGGCGCACCCAACCAAGCCAATCAATAAAGTAATGATTAAAATATATGCAAATAATTTATTCATATAGGTACCTCCTTTAATAATATTTCAAATAATCTTCCATTGCGTTATAGCATCCGTCGCAGTATAACTGGCGATAGTTATCAGGCTCGTTATATGCATTTATCAGAAAACTCTCATCCCTGTTGTAAGACATCACACAACGTCCGAGACCATTTCCGCCCTCCTCAACAGGTTGCCCGTTTTCATCGTAGAGATTGTGGGGATTATCAGCCTGACAAGTTGCACTTTCCACAGCTCCAAGAATGTGGGAAATCTCATGTAACGCGGTTAATGTGTTCTTTTTTGTTCTTACTGCACTAATGATACCATTGGTATTATCACTGGAAGAACTGTGGTATACCCCTGCAACAAGGTTCCAAGGGGCTGCTAATCCGGCAATAGCAGAATACTTATGTTCGTCAACATCGCCATCCTTGTCAATATCTACATTAAAGCACGGCTCATACCCTGAGGTCAACAGCCAAACCTGATGTTCGGTTATATTGGTCTTTTTGTCAGCATACACATCCAACCCTTTGGAAGCACTCCGATGATGAAACAGTTCAGATTGGCTGTTGAAGCATTGCTGCCACGAAACGCAATTGCATACATCTCCGTCATCATGGTTACCATCCGCTGTCTCGTCCATGATCTCGTTTTCACCGATTGCCGCCACCATTTGTGCATGAGTGGGATTGGTATTGGGGGCGTAACAGGTATCCTCCCACGAAAGGAGCAGCCCCGTGCGCTGCGGCACTACTCTTACGTCAAAAAGTGTGGTGATAATGTCGGCAATTTCCTCTTGGTGGGTATTTAACTCACTTTTGATTTGCGCATCTAATTGGGAACCATTGAGTTTATATGTAACTTTGTCGCTCGCGCTCAAATTATTCCAAAAACGGTAACGATAACCATAATTGTAGTGATATCTAAGCATAATCTGCATTTCTTCAAACTGCCAAACACTTTTGTCAATATCACGGGAAAGGAAATTTGAACCGTCAAAAAGGTACTGCGGACGATTATAGCTTACCAAATAATAGCCATTGACGGCAGGGACAAGATACCAAAACTGATTTAGACTCCCTTGACTGGTTAAAAATGATACTGTTCCATTTGAATTTAATGTTAAATACTTGTTATCAAGGCAACTTTTCACGGTGCAAAGTCCGCTGCTACCGTAATTGATGATAAAGTTGGTGCTGCGCGCGGTGTTACCGGGCTCATAAGCACCGATTTGCGGCGTAGCAGATACCGCTGAGTGGAACAAATAATCCATACTACTTGTATGCTTGATCCGATAAATTAAATCATTATTCACCGGTGCCGTAGTCGGTGTGGTGATCGGCACGACAGAATTTATCGGAACGAATGTGTTGATCATATTGTTGCAGTAATCATTGATTAATGCAACATCCTCGCTATCAATGAAATCGTCAAAGTTTACGTCACACGCTAATCGTTGCTCATAAGTAGGGGTGCGCGTTCCGTTGATGATCTGTTGCAGTTGCAATGAATCCGTCATACTAAGACTTCCGTTACCATCCACATCTCCTAACAGCACCTTGGTTACAAGGACAGCAGTGTTTTCATTGTGCATAATATAATCGCCGTCCACGTATTGTCCCGAATCAACGTAATAGGTTATTGCATTTTTTGCATTGGCAACCGTATCGGCTGAATAATAAGCACAGCGCAGGATTTCAGTTTCTATGTAATCCTCTCCGTAAGGATCATAACCAACAAAAAGTTTGCCATCGTTTATATCTTGTACTACGACGTGTTCATTATATTTTGTGCTATAGAAACTCAAAGCAACTTGCGAGTCATTAGCCGGTACCTCCGAATCGTTATCCTGCACAAAGAATGCCAAACTTGCAACATCCTCTACATTGATGCGAAAAGAAACAACAATGTTATTGTAATACGTGGTTGAAGCTGCTGTAACGTTTGCGAAATTATTGGGCGGGAAAACCACTTCATCATTGGCGATAGGTTGGGTGGCAACCATCTCGGCTGCCGCCGCTGAAAGGCCGGGACCGAGGAAGGACGGTTGGACGGAAAATCCTGCCCACAACAGCGCACCGCATAACAGAACGCTCAACAAACGATGGGTGGTTGTTTTGAAGGTGATCTTCATTTTGATCCCTACCTTTCATAAAAGTTATTTTAACCAAATTTTGGTTACACTTATATTATATACGAAAGCACGCTTCTTGTCAACGGATTTACAAAAAAATATGTTAACATTTGCAAAGTGTGAATTACCATGGTTTTTCACAAAAATTCACACGTTTTCCCATGGTTCGGGAGCGGGATTTTTGCCGAAACGGCAGACAAAAACCCCCGACCGAAGTCGGGGGCGAAAAACAGGTTACAGCAGTCCTTGCCGCAGGCGGGTCAGGATCGCCCGCTCCCTGCGGGAGACCTGCACCTGCGTCATTCCCAGCGCTTGGGCGGTGACCGTTTGGGTGCACCCCTTATAATACCGCAGGCGGATCAATTCCCGATCCTCTTTGGGCAGTTGGGCGAGGCTTTGCCTGAGCGCCTGTCGGTCGCAGATCTCCTCCTCCCCATGGGGAACGGGAATATCCCATCCGCCCTCTTCTGCTCCCGATAAGGACAGGGTGGGCTGTCCGGCGCACAGCGCTTGGGTGATCGCCTCGGGGGAGACCGCAAGATGCTCCGACAGCTCCTGCACCGTAGGCTCTCTGCTAAGCGTTTCCTGCAGCAGGGGACGGGCGTTTTGGATCTGTCGGGCAAGCTCCTTGAGAGAGCGGCTGACCTTCACACTGCCCCCCTCCCGAAACAAACGGCGCATCTCGCCTAAGATCACCGGCACCGCATAGGTAGAAAACCGATAGCCCAATTCGGGATCAAATCCGCTTGCCGCCTTGCACAGCCCCAGACTGCCCGCGGCAAACAGCTCGTCGTATTCTATGCCCCGTCCGCTCAGCCGCCGACAGCAGGCGTGCACCAAGCCCATATTGTCCTCCACCAGCGGATGCCGCTCACGGGGCAGGGCGGTTATCGGCATCGGATGACCTTTTCCATGGTAACGGTGGTGCCCTTGTAGGGGGTGGAGCGCACCCGCAGCTTGTCGGTAAAGCTCTCCATCACCGCAAAGCCCAGTCCCGCCCGTTCCTCGCCGCCGGTGGTGTACAAAGGCTCCATTGCCCGCTTCACGTCGTCAATGCCTCGCCCCTTGTCCCGAATGCGGATCTGTACCAGCCCCTCCTCAAATAAGCTCACGGTTATGTAGATGGGCCCGATGGTATCGGGATAGGCGTGTACAATGCAGTTGGTCACCGCCTCGGATACGGCGGTTTTTAAATCGTTGAGTTCCTCTACGGTGGGGTCCAGCTGGGCGGCAAAGGCGGCTACCGCCACGCGGGCATAGCTTTCGTTGCTTGAACGGGACAGCACCGTGATCTTGGTTTGATTCAACGCTTGTCGCGCCATAATACGTCACTCCTTTTCTTAGCCTTTCTCGATGACCGCCAGCCGCTCCAGACCGGCAATGCGCATCACCTTGTAAATGTGGGGAGAGGTGCCTTGAATGTGCAGTTCTCCGTCGTTGTATTTGATCTGCCGATACCGCCCCATCACCAGCCCGATGCCCGAGCTGTCCATAAAGGTGACGTCGGTAAAATCCATGATCAGCAGGGTGGCGTTGCCCCCCACAAGATGGGCGTCGATGGCTTGTCGCATCGCCACCGCCGAATGATGGTCGATCTCACCGGACAAATAGGCGGTTACGGTTTGTCCGTCGGATTCAATACGAATGGGCATAACGCTCGCTCCTTTGTGTGTGATAGACTTATCATACCCCGTCCCCGTCGCATAAATACACGAAATCCCACCCCGAAAAATCCCGTATTTTTGTCTCTTGTGGGGGAGGGGAGAGAAAAATCGGGGGTTTTGGGGTAGGATAGGCTGAAAATCCTTGACTTTTTTGGGGAAAAACAGTATAGTGGTATTGTTTCATAATTTGACAATAAGGAAAGGGATGCATAGATGTCCGAACACATCATTTCGTTGGAAGGGGTAACCGTCGCTTTTGACGGGGAGACCATTCTGGATCACATTTCTCTGGAAATTCAAGACGGTGAATTTATAACTCTGCTGGGCCCGTCGGGTTGCGGCAAAACCACTACCCTGCGCATACTGGGCGGTTTTGTTGAGCCGATGTCCGGTAGGGTTTATTTTGACGGTCAATGTATTAACACGGTCCCGCCTCACAAACGGCAGGTATCCACCATCTTTCAGCGATATGCGCTGTTTCCCCATTTAAACGTATACGAGAACATCGCCTTTGGTCTGCGGGTGCGCAAGGTGCCCGAGGCAGAACTGTGCGACAGGGTAGAAGAAGCCTTGGCGCTGGTGAATCTGCGGGGCTTTGAAAAGCGTAAGATCGCCGCTCTTTCGGGCGGTCAGCAACAGCGTGTGGCCATTGCCCGCGCGGTGGTCACTCGTCCTAAGGTGTTGCTGTTAGACGAGCCTTTGGCGGCGCTGGACTTAAAACTGCGTAAGGATATGCAGGTGGAGCTGAAAAACATTCAGCAAAGTCTGGGCATTACCTTTGTGTTCGTTACCCACGATCAAGAGGAAGCCCTTTCCATGTCTGACCGCGTGGTGGTAATGGACGGCGGGAAGATCCAGCAGATCGGCACGCCTCAGGATATTTATAATGAACCGCAAAACGCTTTCGTTGCCGACTTTATCGGCGAAAGTAATATTCTGGACGGGGTGATGATCCACGACGGCTTGTGCCGCTTTGCGGGCAAGGAATGCTTGTGTGTGGACGGCGGCTTTGGGGAAAATACCCCTGTGGACGTGGTCATCCGCCCCGAGGATATTCAGGTGGTCGCTCCCGCCGAGGGAATGCTGTCGGGTTTGGTCACCGGCTCTACCTTTAAGGGCGTGCACTACGAGGTGATCGTGGATATCGACGGCTTTAAATGGATGATCCAGACCACCGCCTGCATTCGGGAAGGGGACGAGATCGGACTGAAATTCGGCCCCGAGGATATTCATATTATGGCGAAATCGGAATATTCGGGTATGTTCGGCGACTACAGTTCCTTCAGTGATGAAATGGATTATATTGACGACCCCGCCTTTAACCTTTCGGAAGAGGATGAACTGACAGAAGGAGGCGAGGATCGGGTTGACTAAGCGCAAAGGCTTCATGCAGCGCTTGTTGGCTGCGCCTTATCTTGTATGGGCGGCGCTGTTTATCATTGTGCCGCTGATCATGGTCATTTATTACGCCTTTACCGACAAAAACGGCGCCTTTACCTTTGACAATTTCTCTCAGATCGCCGCCTTTACCCATACCTTTACCCTGTCCATCTGGCTGGGTGCGGTGGCAACGGTGATCTGTCTGGTGATCGCCTATCCGTTGGCGTATATTATGTCCCGTATGAAGCCCCGCCATCAGCGGTTTGCTATGATGCTGGTGATGCTTCCTATGTGGATCAATCTGATCTTACGCACCTACGCTCTCATGAACATTGTGGCTGACACGGGGATCATCAACACCATGCTGTCCTTTGTGGGATTGCCCCCTGTGCATATGATCAACACTCAGGGCGCGGTGGTGGCAGGGATGGTGTATAACTTCATCCCCTATATGATCATGCCCATCTACAACGTAATGACCCGCATTGATCCGCCGGTGTTGGAGGCTTCCCGCGATCTGGGGGGCAACTTCTTCCAGACCTTCCGTCGGGTGATCTTTCCCTTGAGTCTGCCGGGCATTGTGTCGGGTATTACCATGGTGTTCGTGCCATCGGTCAGCACCTTTTATATCTCCACCAAATTGGGCGGCACCATGGCGCTGGTGGGGGATATCATTGAATTTACCTTCATCGGGGAGACCAACTACAACGTGGGGGCGTCCATGTCCCTCATCTTAATGGCAATGATCTTGCTGTGTATGCTGGTGATGAATCGCTTTACCGATGGGGATGAGGAGGGACTGATCGTATGAAACGCCTCTCTGTTGTATCCAAACTGTATCTGCTTTTCGTATTCGTGGTCATGTACGCGCCCATTGCGGTGATGATCTTCTTCTCCTTCAATGCGGGCAAATCCACCAGCGATTTTGAAGGCTTTTCTTTGCGGTGGTATCAGGCGCTTCTTCAAAACGACGAGGTGTTGCAGGCGCTGTATAACACCCTGATTCTTGCCACCGCTTCGGCGGTGATCGCCACGGTGCTGGGCACGGTGGCGGCGGTTGGCATCAGCGGAATGAAACGCTGGCAACGAAAAGCCATCAACACGGTGACCAACCTGCCTATGATGAATCCCGATATCGTAACGGGCGTTTCGATGCTGCTGCTGTTTGCCTTTGCGGGTCGTCTGCTGGGGCAAGAGGAGTCGGTGCTGGGCTTTTGGACTTTGCTCATCGCCCATATTACCTTTAACCTGCCCTACGTGATCTTGTCGGTACAGCCGGTGCTGTCCAAGGTGGACGTTCACCTGTCTGAGGCGGCGCAGGATCTGGGCTGTACCCCCGTTAAAGCCTTTTTCAAGGTGGTTCTGCCCTCCATTGTGCCGGGGATCGTTACCGGCTTTATTATGGCGTTCACCCTGTCTATTGACGATTTCGTCATCAGCGTGTTCACCGCAGGACCGTCCTTTTCTACCCTGCCCCTTTATATCTATTCTATGACCAAAAAGCCCATCAATCCCGACATCAACGCCTTGTCTACCCTGATGTTCGTGGTGGTGCTGATTCTGCTCATCTTTATCAATATGGGGGAATCCCGTCAAGAAAAGAAAGACCGAAAAAAGGGGGTGCGGCAATGAAAACCATTCGCTTGCTGACCCTTGCGGTGCTGTGCGCGGTGTTGCTTGCCGCTTGCAGTTTGCCCGCCTTTGCCGCTCCCGCTGCCGAGACCCTGAACGTGTACAACTGGGGGGTCTATATGGATCTGGGCAACGAAGACGGGGAGGTGGACGTGAATACCGCCTTTGAGGAGTGGTATCAAGAAACCTTTGGGGTGACCATCAAGGTCAACTACACCACCTACGACACCAACGAGACCATGTATCAAAAGGTGGCGGCAGGGGGCGCACCCTACGATATCGTCATTCCCTCCGACTATATGATCAGCCGTATGATTCGGGAGGAACTGTTGCTGGAACTGGATTTTTCCAATATTCCCAATTACGAAACCGAGATCGCGGCGGAATTTAAGGGAGATACCTGGCAATACGATCCCGAGCATAAATATACCGTGCCCTATATGTGGGGCTACGTGGGCATTGTGTATAACCGCAACCACGTGCCCGAAGGGCAGTATAACTACGACCTGCTGTGGAATCAAGACTACGCCGGCAAGATTCTGATGATGAACAATCCCCGTGATACCTTCGCCATCGCCCTTGCCAAAAACGGATATAGTCTGAACACCGACGATCCCAATCATTGGGATAAAGCCTATGAGGATCTGCAAGCCCAAAAGCCTTTGGTGCAGTCCTACGTCACCGACGAGATCTTTGATAAAATGCAAAGCGGTGAGGCATATATTTCGCCCTGCTATTACGGGGACTTTTTGGTGATGCGGGACAATCAGGCTGACGACGTGGATCTGGCCTTCAGCCCCATCGTGGGACAGACCACCAACAAATACGTGGACTGTATGTGTGTTCCGGTCACTGCCCAGAACAAGCTCGCCGCCGAGCGGTATATGGACTTTATGTGCACCTATGAGATGGGCATTGCCAACGCCAACTATACCGGCTATTCCAGCCCGCTGAACAGCGTGAAGAACAACGAGGGGGATCTGGAGTATTATTATCAGGAGGATGCTTTGCTGTATCCCGACGAGTCGGTACTGTCCGGCTATGAGGAGTTCTTGTATCTGGAACGAACGACGCAGGCGAGAATGGACAACCAGTGGAAGACCTTAAAGCGGTCGGAACTGGGTCCTTGGCCCTACGTGATCTCCCTTGGGGTGATCTTGGGCGCCGCCGTGGCATACGTGGTGCATAAGCAAAAAGAAAAACGGGCCGAGATCCTGCGGCAAAAGGCCCGAGAAAAATATGCCAAGCTCCACCCGTTTCAATAGACAGAATGTAAAAAACCGAGTGTCGTAGGGGTTGTATCCATAAGGATACAACCCCAGTTTTATTCGCCTTGCGGCGAGTTATATTGCTTCGCAGTTATATTCGGCTAT
Organism: Clostridia bacterium; assembly: GCA_017439545.1. Lineage (GTDB taxonomy): Bacteria > Bacillota > Clostridia > Oscillospirales > Acutalibacteraceae > UMGS1484. Next base: position 10,870 of record JAFSIW010000067.1, read on the forward strand.
CGCCGAGTGATATTTGCTTCGCAAGTTTAAAGGCGAATAAAATACCACTAAAACCTTTAGGTTTTAATATCACTCTTTAGAAATATCTCGCCTTTGGCGAGGTATTCTAAAGAATATCACTGTGAGACTTGTCTCACAATATCACTAAACAAATTAATTCTTGAGATAGTAAAACGGATGTATAGAAATTCTACACATCCGTTTAATATTTGTCTCATACCCTGACAAGCAGGACATTTAGGTGCCCAAATGTCACTTTTTAGGAGAGCCTAAAACCCTTAACCATTCTCATAACTAATAGCAGCTTGAGCGGCAGTTAGCTGGGCGATGGGAATAAATCCTAAGACTATCCTTAAGAGTACAACACCTATGCCACTCGGTTATTTTTTTGATCGGTTATTTCACGCGGGTAAAGGTGGTGGGGCGACCGTCTTCATCTTGAAAAGCAACCGTGTTGCCGCTGACGGTATAGGGAGTGTTGTGGGCTCGGTAACCCAAGAAATTGAAGTACAGGGTCATATTCCCGTCATCTGCCTGCCAGAACAACAGCAGACGCACGGTGGCATTGTCACCGGTCTGCACCATATAGCCGGAGCGGTCGCTGTACAGATCCATCGTCACCGCGTCGCCGCTTTCGGGATCGGTGCCCTGCCAACTGCCCACCAGCGCGTTTTCGGCTTTGGTCAGCTTGCCGTCGGGCAACTCCTCGGGACGGTTTTCGGGCTTATCCCCACTTTGGGGCTTTTCGGGGATGGTGGAGGGCTCATCCTTGGAAGAAACGTCGCGGGAAGAGGTGGCGATCACCACCGTGGAGGGTGTGGGCAGCGTGTCGCCTCGCTTCCAGCCTTCGGGCAGATAGACTGCCGCCTGATTCGCAGGGAAGCCCATCACGCTGATCTCGGAAAAGGCGCAGGCATTGGCGCCGCCGGAGGAAAAGGTGATGGTGATGATCTGGCAGGGCAGGGGATCAAAGGTGAGAACGGTATCGGCAAAGCCGCCTCCCAGCTTGTTGTCGGTATCCTCCTCAAATTCCACGGGGGTGAGGCTTTGCAGGGTGTCGCCGATGGCGATCTCCTCCACCGACAGGGAGGAGGACATGGTAAACAGACCGTTGTGCAAAACCACGGCGCAGGCATCCTGCTTGCCGTCGGTTTCAAAGGTGATTTGGTATTCCTTGCCCTTGCAGGCATCCAACTGTACCAAAAAAGGCAGATGGGTCTCCTCATCCAACTGATCTTCGTCAAACACCTTACCGTCGTTCAGCCGACCGTCGTCGGGGGATGAGCCTTGGGCGAAGGCAATGGACGCTTGGTTTTTGGCGGTAAAGGTGTAGGCAAGACCTTCCACAATGTCGTAGGGAACCGTCGCCGATTGAGATCCGTCGGAGGGATAGGGGTCAGAACTGCAACCGGAGAAAAGTCCGAAACACAACACCGTTGCCAACATCAGGGCTGTCATTCGTTTCATAGAGCATTCTCCTTTTTTATAAAATGTGCGTTCGCTGATTTTATGATACTCAAATCGGGACGCCGTGTCAAGTAAAAAGAAAACCCCGACGAGGGAGACACTTCGTAAAGAAGTTGTCTCTCTTGTTTTTTATTCCACCAAAACAAATGACACTTTACACATTGAATGTGAAAGTGTCATAGTGGGTTACATACTTTGAGAAAGGTAATATTTGTCGAAAATAAAGAATATCTTTCTCGGCAGGTAAAGTGATATTGCAAACTGTCGTTTGCAGTGATATTTTTGCCTATTGGCAAAAGTGATATGAAAACCTTACGGTTTTCGTGATATTATATTCGCCCTAAAACTGTCCGAAGGACAATATCACTATGCGTTAGCTAATATCACTGCGAAGCAATATCACTCGCCGTTAGGCGAATATAACTGAGGCGCACTTCCTTACGGAGTGCGCCTCGAGGGGAATACCGCTCATCGGGGTGTATGTATCTTGATTTACAGCACGCAGTTGAGGAATTCCTTGGTGCGGACTTCTTTGGGATCACCGAAGATCTCTTCGGGAGTGCCTTGCTCTACAATGTAGCCGTCGGACATAAAGATCACACGGTCGGCAACGTCACGGGCAAAGCCCATTTCGTGGGTAACCACCAGCATGGTCATACCCCCTTCTGCCAACTCCTTCATAACCGCCAGCACCTCGCCTACCATTTCGGGGTCAAGGGCGCTGGTGGGCTCGTCAAACAGCATAATATCGGGATTCATCGCCAGCGCTCTGGCAATGGCAACCCGCTGTTGCTGACCGCCCGACAGTTGATGGGGATACACGTCGGCCTTTTCTTCCAAGCCTACTCTGCGAAGCAGTTGCATCGCCTTTTCTTCGGCTTCGGCCTTGGTCATTTTTTTCAGTTCCACGGGGGCAAACATAATGTTGCCTTTCACGGTCTTATTGGCGAACAGGTTGAATTGCTGGAACACCATACCGATATCTTCCCGCGCTTTATTGAGATCCACCTTGGGGTCGGTCATCATGTGACCGTTGATCTCGATCTCGCCGCCAGTGGGATCCTCCAGACGATTAAGGCAACGCAAAACCGTGGATTTACCCGAACCGGAAGGTCCGATCAAGCAAACAACTTCCCCTTCTTCGATCTCTAAATCAATGCCCTTGAGCACTTCTAAATCGTCAAAGTTTTTTTGTAGGTTGGTTACCTTAATTTTTCTTGTCATAATTCAACTTCTTTTCTAACATTTTTGAAATGACCATCAAAACCGAGATGATGATCAGGTAATACAATGCTACCATAATGTAGGTGGGGAAGAACTTATAGGTGGCGCCTACGTAAACTCTCGCCTGGCTGACCAGATCGGCCATACCGATCACCGAGAGAATGGAGGAGTCTTTAATGGTAATAATAAACTGATTCACCAGTGAGGGGATGCTGATCTTAAAGGCCTGGGGCAATACGATCTTGAGCATGGTGCGCAGTTGGCTCAGCCCCAAGGAACGGGCGGCTTCAATTTGACCGTTGGGCACGGCGGCAATCCCACCGCGGAAGATCTCCGACATATAGGCACCGGCGTTCAGACTCAGGGTGATAAGACCTGCGGTAACAGGGTCGATGCGGAATGCGGGATTCCACACCTGAATCAACTGAGGCACGGCAAAAAACACCAAAAACGCTTGCACGATCATGGGCGTACCACGAATGCACCAAACGTAAACGGCGGCAATGCCACGCAAAATGAAGTTTTTAGAGCGACCCATAAAGCAGGTCAGCAACCCAACCAACAAGCCGAAAAGAATGGCCAGCAACGATACCACCAGGGTAACCCACAAACCGTCTAACAAAAGGCCGGTTGCTTCTTGAAATACTACGATAAAGTCCTTCAGTTCCAATTTTGTCCCACTTTCATTGCGAGGAGAATAACTCCCACTTTACTGTAAAGCAGCAATCCTGCCCAAAGGCAGAATTGCTGCGCAAGCTTTTGAGGTAAGGGTTAATTAATAACCGTATTTAGCCAGAATGGCTTCGTATTTGCCGTTGGCCTTGATATTGGCAAGACCCTTGTTGAACATTTCGATCAGTTCGGGGTTGGTGCCCTTTTTCACAGCAAAGCCGTAGTAAGCCTTGTTTACAACTTCGCCAACGGTTTTCAGCGCAATGCCGTCATTTTTGATGGCCCAGCCGATAACCGAGAAGTCTTCAAAGCAAGCATCGGCAGCGCCGGTGAGAACAGCTTGATACATAGCGGGGGAATCATCATAGTAGATGATCTCAAAGCCGTAGGTGGGTTTCAGGCTTTCGGCATATTTGGTGCTTTCGGTGCCTTTTTTGGCGGCAACCTTTTTGCCTGCCAGATCGGCTTCGGCAGCAATGGTGCTGTTAGCGGCAACTACCATAATTTGACCGTCTTCAAAATAACCGTCAGAGAAATCATAGGTTTCTTTCCGCTTGTCGTTAATGGTCATACCGGCGATCATACCGTCGGCTTGGCCGGCTTGCACAGCGCCCATAGCGGCGTCAAAGCCTTCGTTCTTCATGGTGTAGGTAAAGCCTTGGTCTTCGGCGATAGCGGCCATCAGATCCATATCCACACCGGTGTAAGCGCCGTCCTTCATAAATTCGAAGGGAGCGAATGCATTGTCGGAATAGATGATGTAGTCAGCGTCTTGAGAAGGGGTGCAGGCGGCAAGGCTCAAAACCATCAGACCTGCCAACAGAACTGCGAGTAAACGTTTCATGGGAAAAACATCCTTTCAATCATAAAGTTGGGGACATTATACCATAAAATGTTGGCGTTGGCAACCAAATATTTGAAAAAAATAAAAAAATGGTAAAATGTCTGTGTTTTGCCCTGAGAAAACAAGGGTTTGTTGGCATTTTACTCCAAAAAAACACGGATTTTTGCAACTTTTCAAAAAATATTTGACGAAATCTATTTACATTATGATAGAAAAATGGTACAATGTCAGTTGGTCAAAAATCCATTCTTATAGAAAGAAGAAAAGAAAGGACGAAATAATATGCCCAGAAAAACCAAAACGATGGATGGTAACTCTGCCGCCGCACACGTTTCTTATGCGTTTACCGACGTTGCTGCCATCTACCCCATCACCCCTTCTTCCAATATGGCAGAAGAAACCGACAAAATGGCCGCCGCAGGTGTGAAAAACCTGTTCGGTCAAGAGGTTCGCGTTGCTGAAATGCAATCCGAAGCCGGTGCCGCCGGTGCGGTGCACGGCTCTTTGGCTGCCGGTGCGCTGACCACCACCTACACCGCTTCTCAAGGCTTACTGCTCATGATCCCCAATATGTACAAAATGGCGGGTGAATTGCTCCCCGGTGTCATTCACGTATCTGCCCGTGCGCTGGCCAGCCACGCTTTGTCCATTTTCGGTAACCACTCCGATATTTACGCTTGCCGTCAAACCGGTTACGCTATGCTGTGTTCCAACAACCCCCAAGAAGTTATGGACTTGGGTGCTGTGGCTCACCTTTCCGCCATTAAAGGCCGCGTACCTTTCCTGCATTTCTTTGACGGTTTCCGCACCTCTCACGAAATCCAAAAGATCTCGGTTTGGGATTATGAAGATCTGGGCGAAATGCTGGATTGGGATGCTGTTGACGCCTATCGTCGTCGCTCTCTCAACCCCGAGCATCCCGTACAACGGGGTACTGCTCAAAACCCCGACATCTTCTTCCAAGCTCGTGAAGCTTCCAACGTATACTATGAAAACATCGTTGGCATCGTAGAAGATTACATGAAAGCCGTTAACAAGAAGTTGGGCACCAAATATCAACTGTTCGAATACCACGGCGCAAAAGATGCCGAAAAGGTGATCATCGCCATGGGCTCTGCCTGCGATACCATTGAAGAAACCGTAGATTACCTGAATGCCGCCGGCAAAAAGGTTGGTCTGATCAAGGTTCATCTGTATCGTCCCTTCTCGGTAAAACACCTGCTGAAGGTGATGCCCAAAACCGTGAAATACATCTCGGTTCTGGATCGTACCAAGGAACCCGGCTCTTTGGGCGAACCCTTGTTCCTTGACGTAGTTGCCGCTTTGCGTGACACCGCTTTTGCCGACGTTCCCGTATTCTCCGGCCGTTACGGATTGGGTTCTAAGGATACCACTCCCGCTCAAATCGTTGCCGTATACGACAACATGAAAGACCGTTGCGCCAAGAAACGCTTTACCATCGGTATTGAAGACGACGTAACCAACCTGTCCTTGAAGGTCAAAGGCGCTGTGGATACCACCCCCGCCGGCACCTCCTGCTGTAAGTTCTGGGGTTTGGGCTCCGACGGTACCGTTGGCGCCAACAAGAACTCCATTAAGATCATCGGTGACAACACCGATATGTATGCCCAAGGCTACTTCTCCTACGACTCCAAAAAATCCGGTGGTATTACCGTTTCTCACCTGCGGTTCGGTAAAACCCCCATCAAGTCCACCTATCTGATCAACCAAGCCGACTTTGTTGCTTGCCATAATCCCTCTTACGTGGACAAATACGATATGGTTTCCGACGTGAAAAAGGGCGGTACCTTCCTGCTGAACTGCTCTTGGGATGTAGAAGAACTTTCTACCCACCTGCCCGCCGATATGAAACAATATATCGCCAAGAACAACATTCAATTCTACACCATCGACGCGACCCACATCGCCAAAGAATTGGGTCTGGGCGGCCGCACCAACACCATCCTGCAAGCCGCATTCTTTGCCCTGTCTAACATCATCCCCGCCGACAAGGCTGTGCAACTGATGAAGGATGCTGCTACCAAGTCCTACGGCAAGAAGGGCGAAAAAGTGGTTGCTATGAACCACGCCGCGATCGAACGTGGTATCGACGGCTTTAAGAAGGTTGACGTTCCCGCCGATTGGAAGAATGCTGTTGACACTGCTAAAGAAGAAGTGGTACTGGAAGGCAACGATGCTCTCATCGAATACGCCAAGAAGGTGCTCATCCCCGTGAACGCCCAAAAGGGTGACACCCTGCCTGTTTCCACCTTCGTCGATATGGCTGACGGTACGGTACCCCTGGGCTCTTCTGCTCTGGAAAAACGCGGTATCGCCGTGGATGTTCCCACTTGGGTAGCCGACAATTGTATTCAATGTAACTTCTGCTCTTACGCTTGCCCCCACGCCGTCATCCGTCCCGTTGCCCTCACCGAAGAAGAAGCCGCCAAGGCTCCCGCCGGTATGGTAACCAAGGATATGACCGGTGTGCCCGGTATGAAGTTCGCTATGACCGTTTCGGTGCTCGACTGTACCGGTTGCGGCGTTTGCGCACAAGTCTGCCCCGGCAAGAAGGGCGAAAAGGCTTTGGTGATGAATCCGCTGGATACCCAAATTACCAAGCAACAAGAATTTGCTTACGGTCAAAAACTGCCTAAGAAAGAGGCTGTTGCCGCTAAATTTGCCGACACCACCGTCAAGGGCAGCCAGTTCCGTCAACCCCTGCTTGAGTTCTCCGGCGCTTGCGCAGGCTGCGGCGAAACTCCTTACGCCAAATTGGCAACCCAACTGTTCGGCGACAGAATGTACATCGCCAACGCCACCGGTTGCTCCTCCATTTGGGGCGGCTCTGCTCCTTCTACTCCTTATACCGTCAATGCCGAAGGCAAAGGTCCTGCCTGGGCAAACTCCCTGTTTGAAGACAACGCTGAATACGGTTACGGTATGATGCTGGCCAACAAGACCTTGCGGGAACGCTTGGCCAAGAACGTTGCTTATCTGGCCGAAAACCACAAGGTTGACGCTGTTCGTGATGCCGCCAAGGCTTGGCTGGACACTATGGACGACGGCAAGACCAACGCGGTTGCCACCAACGAGCTGAAAGCCGCTTTGGCCGCCAATCCCTGCGGTTGCGACGCTTACAAGTTTGTGACCGAAAACGCCGACTATCTGGCCAAGAAATCCATTTGGATTCTCGGCGGTGACGGCTGGGCATACGACATCGGTTACGGCGGTTTGGACCACGTACTGGCTGCCAACGAAGACGTAAACATTCTGGTATTCGACACCGAAGTTTACTCCAACACCGGCGGTCAAGCCTCCAAAGCCACTCCCACCGGCGCAGTTGCTCAATTTGCCGCCGCCGGTAAGAACGTGAAGAAGAAAGACCTTGCCGCTATTGCTATGAGCTACGGTTACGTATACGTTGCCCAAGTTGCTATGGGCGCCGACATGAACCAATGCTTAAAGGCCTTCCACGAAGCCGAAAGCTATCACGGTCCTTCCATCATCATCGCTTATGCTCCTTGTATCAACCACGGTATCCGCGGCGGTATGGGCATCAGCCAATTGGAAGAAAAGAAAGCCGTAGCCGCCGGTTACTGGCATAACTTCCGCTTCGATCCCCGCAAGGCTGAAGCAGGCGAAAATCCCTTCACCCTGGATTCCAAAGAACCCACCGAATCCTACGGTGACTTCATCCGCGGCGAAGTTCGTTACACCGCTCTGGAACGTGCCTTCCCCGAAAAGGCCGCCAAGCTGTTCGAGATCGCCGAAAGCGACGCCAAGAAGAAATATGAACAATTGGTAAAACGCAACGAGAAATAATGGGTTGATCCCCCAAAGCCCCCGAAGTCTTACGACCTCGGGGGTCGTTTTTTGCGGATTTGACGAAATTTTTCAGAATATTTTTGTTGACATCCTTTAAAAAGTTGTTATAATAGTAGAGAAGACTCGGCTTTTGTGGAAAGTCTGTCAGGGAGAATGCGTCGTGGACTGTAAGCGCATTTCAGATGAGTAGTAAGTTCGGGAACACTTCAACGGCAATCTGTAACTGAATAAAAAGAGGGTGCACGTTTGTGCATCAATGCGGGTGGCACCGCGGGTTATTTTACTGACTCGTCCCGAGAACATACTGTTATGTTCTCGGGACTTTTTATTTGGGAATTTTTTGGAGGTATATGTATGTACAGAACACTATACTGCAACGACATTTGCGACAAGCACATCGGTCAAACCGTGCAACTGGCAGGTTGGGTAGATGTGGTGCGTGACCACGGCGGGGTTATTTTTATTGACCTGCGTGACTACACCGGTGTGACCCAAGTGGTGGTGCACAATGAGGAATTTTTGAAAAACGTCAACCGTGAAACGGTCATTTCGGTGAGCGGCGTGGTAGAAAAGCGGGATCCCGACACCGTGAATCCCAAGATCGACACGGGTTACGTGGAACTGGTGGCAGACAGCCTGCAAGTGCTGGGCAAAAGTCAAAATATGTTGCCCTTTGACGTGCGTGGCTCTCGCAACAGTAAGGACGAATTGCGACTGAAATACCGTTACTTAGACCTTCGAAATCCCAAAAACCACGAAAATCTGGTGATCCGTTCCAAGATCATCCGTCACCTGCGCAACAAGATGGAAGAAAAGGGCTTTCTGGATATGCAGACCCCCATTTTGACCGCTTCTTCTCCCGAAGGTGCCCGTGACTTCCTTGTGCCCAGTCGGAAACATCCCGGCAAGTTTTACGCCTTGCCCCAAGCGCCCCAACAGTTCAAGCAACTGCTGATGGTGTCGGGCTTTGACCGTTATTTTCAGGTAGCCCCCTGCTTCCGCGATGAGGATGCCCGTGCCGACCGTTCCCCCGGTGAATTTTACCAGTTAGACTTTGAAATGGCATTCGCCACCCAAGAAGAAGTGCTGGACGTGTGCGAAGACGTGATCTACGACACCTTCAAGACCTTCTCTGACAAGCTGGTGACCGAAAAGCCCTTCCGCCGCATTACCTACGCCGATGCCATGATGACCTACGGCTCGGATAAACCCGACCTGCGCAATCCGCTGGTTATTTGCGACCTTACCGCCTTTTTTGAGAATGTGGCATTCCCCGCCTTCAAGGGCAAGCCGGTACGGGGGATCGTGGCGGATTGTAGAGGCAAATCCAACAAGTTCTTTGAGGACTCTCTGAAATATGCTACCTCTGCCGAGGTGGGTCTGGGCGGTCTGGGGTATATTACCTTAAAAGACGGGGTGTTCTTAGGCCCCATCGCCAAGTTCCTGAGCGAAGAACAAAAGAAAGAGATCACCACCCTTTCGGGCGTAAAAGAGGGCGAGACCCTATTCTTTATCTGCGATGATAAGAAAAACGACGCCGAGAAAAAAGCGGGTCTCATCCGCACTTGGCTGGCTAAAAAGGAGCAACTGGATCTCATCGACGAAAATCGGTTTGATTTCTGCTTCGTGGTGGACTTCCCCATGTACGAAAACGACGAGGAAACAGGGGAGACCATCTTTACCCACAACCCCTTCTCGATGCCCCAAGGGGGAATGGAAGCCTTGCTGACCAAAGATCCCACCGAGGTATTGGCGTATCAATACGACTTGGTGTGCAACGGCATTGAGCTGGCTTCGGGTGCGGTGCGCAATCATGATATCGACATTATGAAAAAAGCGTTTGAGATCGCAGGTTATCCCGAAGAGGAACTGAAAAAGCGGTTTAACGCTTTGTATACCGCTTTCCAATACGGTGCGCCCCCTCACGCAGGGATGGCACCCGGCATCGACCGCATGGTGATGCTGCTCACCGACGAAGAAAAGATTTTAGAGGTTATCGCTTTCCCTTTAAACGGCAATGCCCAAGACCTGCTGCTGGGTGCCCCCGGCGAGGTCACCAATCAGCAGTTAGAAGATGTGCATCTGCTGGGAAGCGGCAGTGCTCTTGCCAAACGGTCAGAAGCCGCAGGCGGCAAATCGGCAGGCGGCAAACGGTCTACCTTTGCCAATGCCCAACAACTGAATCAGTTGTCTTTGACCGAAGAGGAAGAAGCCACCATGCAGGGCATTTTCGCTCAAATGAAAGAAAACGAGGCATTGCTTGCCCAGTGTGATACCGCCGATGTGGAAGAAATGGTACACGTAATGCCGATGACCAACGTGTTGCGGGAAGATAAACGGGAACAACCTTTCGCCCGTGAGGCTCTGCTCAAAGGCGCGCCCGCCCGCAGTGAAGACAGCTGGCAAGTGCCCCGCTTGGTGAAATGAGGTGTGTAAGATGAATCAATTTGCTGTTATGATGAATGAAAAAGGCAATATCGCCGTTGACGATACGCTGCTTATAAAAGATGTGCCTGCTACCGCAGGGTCTCGCATTTTGGAAGGGTTTACCCCCCTCTTTTCCGCCGAAGCGGTGGAACGGCTGCAACAAAAGGGCTATACCGTAGCCGGCAAGACCCACGTGGGGGAATTCGGCTTGGATCTGGTGGGCGAATTTTCTTATTACGCACCCCAAAGCGGAGCTCTGCAAGGCGCCGCCGCCTCTGCCGTGGCAGCCGGTGACGTAAAAGCCGCGCTAGGTGTGGATATGAACGGCGCGCCCCGTCGTGCCGCCGCACTGGCAGGCGTGGACTTTTTGAAACCCACCTACGGTACGGTTTCTCGTTACGGCGTGATCTCCTGTGCCGCTTCGGGGGAACAGGTTGGTGTGTATGGCAAGGATGCAAAAAATGTAGCAGAGCTGATGGCTGTCATTGCAGGTCACGACCCCAAAGACGGTACTTCTCTGAAAAATGAGACCTACGATTATACCCTTGCCGACGTACAAGGCAAAAAGGTTGCTTTGGTGACCGATCTTTTGCAAAAAGCCGATGAAGCCACCCGCGCAAAGGTGCTTGCCTTTGCCGATGAATTGAAAGCGGCAGGGGTCGAAGTGGTGGAAATCGACTGCGATCTGTTTGCTCTCGCCAACACCGCTTGGCAGATTCTGATGTGCGCCGAGACCTGCAACAACGTGTCCCGTTATGACGGGGTAAAATACGGTCATCGTGCCGCCGATTATAAAAATATCGACGAACTGTATGTGAACACCCGCACCGAGGGCTTTAACTTCCTCACCAAAGCGGTCATTCTTTACGGCTCGGACGTACTGTCCAAACATCGTTATAAGGATTGCTATGATAAATCCTTGCGGGTGCGTCGTGTGGTAAGTGAAGCAATCGACCGGTTGTTCGGTCAATACGATGCGCTGCTTACTCCCGCCGCATTTGCCGCATCGTTTGATGCTTACGAAGTGAAAGATGCCTTCGGCAAGGTGTTCGCCCAGAGTGAATGCACCGCCGTTGCCAACTTGATCGGGATCCCTGCCCTTGCTTGCCATGGGGTGCAACTGCTTGGTAAGGCGTTTGATGATGCGCTGTTGCTCAGTTTGGCGGCTGCCGTAGAAAAGAAAGGGGAATAAGCCATGAAATACGAATTGGTCATGGGGCTTGAAACCCACGTAGAACTGTCTACCGAATCCAAAATTTTCTGCTCCTGCGGGGGGCATTCTGCCGCCAACGAGCCCAACGATTGTGTGTGTCCTGCCTGCAGCGGGATGCCCGGTATGTTGCCGGTGATGAACAAACGGGTAGTGGAGTTGGCGGTCACCGCAGGGTTGATGCTGAACTGCGATATCAACCGCTATACCACCTTTGACAAGAAAAACTATTATTACCCCGACCTGCCTTGTGCCTATCAGATCACCCAGATCAATCATCCCATTTGCACAAACGGCTTGGTCACCGTGAAAACCTCCCAAGGAGCACGGGATATCCGCATTAAGCAGATCCATATGGAAGAGGACGCGGGCAAGCTGGTGCATAGCGGCAACTCCTCTTATGTGGACTTTAACCGTACCAGCGTACCCCTCATTGAGATCGTTACCCAACCCGATTTCCGCTCTGCGGAAGAAGTGGTGACCTATCTGAACAAGCTGAAAGCAATGTTCCGTTCCGGCGGCATTTCCGAATGTGAAGAAGGCGCTATGCGGTGCGACGTGAACATCTCGGTTCGCCCCGAGGGTAGTGAAGAATTCGGTGTGCGCACCGAGATCAAGAATATGAGCTCCTTTGAAGCCATCGAAAAAGCCATTCAGTATGAATCCCAACGGCATATGGATGCGCTGGAATTTGACACCGAAGAACTGGTGCAAGAAACTCGTCGGTATGACGATGCCAGCGGCAAAACCTTTGCTATGCGCAACAAAGAGACCGAGGCAGATTATCGGTACTTCCCCGACGCCAACTTAATGCCCATCGTGATCGACGATGAATGGCTGGAACGCATCAAAGCCGACAAGCCTGTGGCGGTGGACGAAAAAGCTGAGGAATATATGGCGGCAGGTATTTCCCAAAAAGAAATTGATGTGCTGCTGTCTGACGGTAAGATCAGCAAACTGCTGGATGATACCGTGGCTTTGGGTTGCGATAGGAAGGATTCTGCCACCTGGATCCTCACCGACTGCGCAGGGGTGCTGAGCAAAGCGGGCAAAACCTTTGCCGATGGGGTAGTTACCGCCGAAAAACTGTCTGCCATCATCAAAATGGTGGCGGATGGCACCATCAACCGCAACGCGGGCAAAAAGGTGCTCATTGCGGTGGTGGAACAAGGCGCAGAGCCTGTTGCTTACTGCAAAGAACAAGGTCTGGACCGCAAGGTGGACGCTTCGGCAATCGAAGGCGTTATTGACGGTGTGCTGGCCGCCAATCCCAAAGCGGTTGAGGATTTCAAAGCCGGTAAGGTCAAGGCAATGGGTGCTCTGTTCGGTGCGTGTATGAAGGAATTGAAAGGCGCAGGGGATCCTGCGGTGATCAAGCAACTGTTAGAGCAAAAACTGGCACAATAAAAAATCAATGGCAGAAGTCGTAACGATTTCTGCCATTGTTGATAGGATGAAGAATATGACCAAACGATTATTTGAAGAAAATGCCTATATCAAAGAATTTACGGCAACGGTTACTGCCTGCCATCCTGTTAAAAACGGGTTTGAAGTAGTGTTGGATCAGACCGCCTTTTTCCCCGAAGGGGGCGGGCAGGCCGCCGACGGCGGCACGCTGAACGGAGTCGCGGTGACCGATGTGCAGATCAAAGAAGACGTGATTTATCACACCGTTGCCACGCCTTTTTCTGTGGGCGAGCAGGTAACGGGCGCCATTGATTGGCAAACCCGCTTTGCCCGTATGCAAAGCCATACCGCCGAGCATTTGGTGTCGGGCATTGTGTACCGTCAGTTCGGGTTTAGCAATATGGGCTTTCATATGAGCGAGACTACCATGACTGCCGATTTTGCGGGCGTGCTCACCCCTCAGCAGATCAAAGAGGTGGAGCGTCTTGCCAATCAGGCCATTTATGAAAACGTTCCCGTTACGGTGGAGGTGCTGTCGGGAGACGACCTGAAAGCCAAAGAATACCGCAGTAAGCTGGATCTGGATACCGACGTGCGGCTGGTGACCATTGAAGGGTACGATTGCTGTGCCTGCTGTGCGCCTCACGTGGCAAAAAGCGGCGAGATCGGTCTGGTAAAGGTGCTGGATTATTATCCCAATAAGGGGGGCACGCGGGTAGAACTGGCGGCAGGGATCAACGCCTTTGCCGACTACGTTGCCCTCCACGATCAAAACAAAGAAATGATGGGTCTGCTTTCTGCCAAGCGGGAGCGGGTGCCCGAAACGGTGGAGCGGCTGGCAGAAACCCTCAAGTCCACCCAAGCCGAACTGCGGCTGCTGCAACAAAAATTGGCCCTCAGCTCGATGGAGCAGGTACAGGCGGGAAGCGTTACCTGTGGCTTTGTAAAGGGAGCGGCCTACGACAGTATGCAAACCTGCGTCAATCAAATGAGCGGCGATGTGCGGCTGGTGTTCTCTTTGGTGGAGGACGGCGCTTTGTACGTAGCCGCCGCCCGACAGGGAGACGTTCGCCCCGTTATCAAAGCGCTGAATACCGCCTTTGACGGTCGGGGCGGCGGCAAACCGAATTACGGGCAGGGCAAACTTTCGGTGTTTGACAAACAAGGAATTTTGAACTTGTTGTCGGCACAATAAACCAAAAAGGCGATGGCAAGAAACCCTTGCTATCGCCTTTTTTGTAAGACGAAAACCCCGCCATAGTGGCGGGGTTCTATAAAGGCTTTGCCGATGAGCAGAAAGCAAATAAAAATTCAGCGTAGAATGCTCTTGTGTCAAAGGCTCCCTTGTGTAAAGGGAGCTGTCAGCGAAGCTGACTGAGGGATTGTTTTGTGTAGATTATCGCTTTTAACAATC
>JAFSIW010000068.1 GCA_017439545.1 Clostridia bacterium
CGAAGAAATTTCTGCCGCCGAGTTTTTCGGAGGATGAAGTGTGAATTTGCAGGAAGGCTGGCGCCTTTCAAAAATGAACACAAAATCCTACGGATAAAGGCGGCGAGCGAAATCGTGACAGGTTCGAGTCCTGTCAACTTACAGCAAAACCTCTCGATTGGTGCCGTAAAAGATATCCGGTTTGTTGCTGATCAATTGGAAAAATTCCTCCAACCGCTGCCAATAGGTAGGATGGTAATCCATTTCATAAGAATGTCCCCATATATAAAAGATTTGGGGTGTTTGCGCATCCAATTCGATAAATTGCCGTCCCAGCTCCATCAGTCGATCAAAGTCCAGATGATACGCGCTGGGGTTAAACCGATACAAATTCTCTTGCTTATCAAAACAGCCGTTGCTGGTGATGGTGCGGCTGTATTTTACGCCCGTGTGCTCTTTTATGATGTCGGCGGTGCGCTCATCGTTGTTCACGCCGCCGCAGGGGTACGCCATACCAACCACCTCGTATCCCACCAGCTCGGATAAATTGAGACGGTCCTGCTCCACCTGACGAATGACTTCCCCCGGTGGCAACTGTGTCAGATTGGGATGGGTGAGGGTGTGCACCGCTACCTCGTGCCCTTCGTACACCTGTGGCACGTCTTGGGGATGAATTTTGTAGTGAGCGATCTTCTTTCCCTCATAGGTCAACATTCCTTTGGTTCCCAAGACTTCGGAATTCAGGTTAAAGGTGCCTTTCAGCCCGTATTGATTCATCAATTCGATCAGTCTTATGTCCTGAATCACCCCGTCGTCATAACTGAAGGTGATGGCTTTTTGTTTGTTGTTCATTTTTCAGTACCGTCCTTTATGATATTATGGTAAAAATGCAATCGGGGGTTACGACCGTGTCCGCTCCTTTCGGTATGCCGACGGAGTCATCCCCGTATGTTTTTTAAATAATCGGCAAAAATAATGAAGATCCAAGATGCCGCAATGCTGGGCAATGGTCTGAATTTGCAAACTGCTGCTCTTCAGAAGATGGGTGGCCAACGTCATCCGCTTATGGTTCACATAGGAAGTCAAGGTTTGCCCCGTTTCCTTTGAAAACAGATCGGAAAGATATCCTGCGCTCACGTTGTTTTGGGCTGCCAATGCCCGCAAGCTCAGATCCCCCGACAGGTCTAAATCAATGGCAACGATCACCTTTTGCACCGTCTGCGAATAAGAGCGGATGGCATTTTCTTTCACCATGCGACAATATCGCTTGACCATGGATTGCATGAGCTCGCGGCTCTGGGCTACCGATGTGATGTTCTCGATCATGCGGGCAAAATCCGACGATACCATATCAATATGCACCGGATGCACGCCGCCGCGTTCTGCCGCCTTACGAAACAGAGTGTTCATAATAATACAGTAATTCTTCAGATTTCGCAGTTCGTCGGACACCCGCTTTTCAAAAGAAAAATCCGACACCGCCGACATTAAGAACTCCGCCCGATGCAGATCCCCGCGGGACACGGCATCAATGATCTCCCGCTCGTAATCATACCGCTGCTCCACCGACTCCCGATGAGATATGCGTTGTTGATCGTGACTCAACAAAGCCTTCTCCCCGTAGGACAATAAAGATGGGGCCTCCCAGTCCGCGTCGGCGGTCTTATAGCTCTTATCATCTCCCCAGATACACTCAGCAAAGGCAGATACCATGGCATACACCGGAGCTTCTCCCTTAACCAAGGGCATAGAGGCATAATACCATTCTAAATCGCCGCCAAGCTTTGCGGGAATCCCCAACCGTTCCAGCCGCTCGTATACCTGCTGATGAGTCAATTCCATATCCAGATAAGGCCCAATAAGAAGAATTTGCGGCGTTACCTGCAAAGGTAAAAGCATAAACATATAGCGACAACCAAGACCGTCCCCCGCCCGATACAAGGTGTTCTCCTGTACGTTGGGATACCACTCAAAAAAGGTTTTTTCTTGGGTGCGAAAGGGAACGTTCTCCCAAAAGCCAAAGGCACTGCAAGCATCCCGATCCGGTCGGATCACGCGGCTTTGAATCCTGCATTTCCGCAATGCCCGTTGCAAAAAGTACAACTCCCGTTCGTAAAACATTCCATGCCACTCCTTAGGTCAAAATTACAATTCACCTAATCTTTTTAAGAATTATAGTGCATTTTTCAGATAATTTCAATATTTTTATTGAAAAAATATGAAAATTGTTCAAATATAGCAAAATATTATGCTAACGCTTTTTTCGCGGTTGATTTATAATAAAAGCACATCGTAAAAGGCGATAGTAACGGCAATCCCACAGCGGATCGCCAAAGAAAGGGTCGGTTATATGAAAAAACAGGTTAAGTTAGACGCAAACGGACACCGCAAGTTCGGCATCCGTGACAGCGTGGCTTATGCGGCAGGTGACTTAGGCTGCAATATGAGCTTTGCGCTGAAAGGCACCATGTCCATTTTCTGGACACAATTTATGGGCATGGACCTTTGGTATGCCCTGCTGCTCATCGTAGTGCAGGTATGGGATGCCATCAATGATCCCCTGATCGGTTCGATCATCGACGCTGACAAACGCAAATACAAACGCAACAAATTCCTCGCTTACATCTGGGCAGGCTCCATTGGTCTGATCATCGGCGGCGCTTGTTGCTTCCTGCCCTTCCCCAACGCTCCCGTTTGGGCAAAGGCCATCATCTTTATTGCCGGCTACGTGGTATGGGATGCTTTTTATACCGTTGCCAACGTGCCTTACGGCTCGCTGCTGTCTTTGATCTCCGACGACGTGAAAGACCGTGCTTCCCTTTCGGCCTGGCGCTCGGTAGGCTCTATCTTCGGTAATATGCTTCCTATGGTGATCCTGCCCTTCATCATCTATGATGAGAATAACAACCTGATCGGTCAAAACGTATTCATTGCCGCTTTGATCATGGGTGCTTTGGGCTTCCTTTGTTTCCAATTTATGATCCGCAACACTGAAATCCGGGTAGACACCGCAGTAGAACTGAATGAGGATGCTCCCAAATTCAACGTATTGAAAGCCTTTGTGAACTTTATGAAGAACCGTCCTGCTGTTGGCGCTACCATTGCCGCTATGGGTATGTTCATTGGTATGCAGGGGGCCGCCACCGCCGTTACGGTTATCTTCCAATCCTACTATCACAACGTAAAGATCTCGGGTATTGTACAGTTGTTCGCAATGATTCCTATTGTAGTGTTCACTCCCCTTGCCCGTAAGGCAGTAGCCAAGTTCGGTAAAAAAGAATTGGCTACCTTCGGCTCCCTCTGCTCTATGGCAGCCGGTTTGGGACTGTTTGTAGTACTGCCCAACAACACAAATCTGGATCTGATCATTTACATCATCTTCCAATTGATCTTCTCTTTGGGTCTGGGCATTTACTCCACCGTTTCCTGGGCAATGATGGGGGATGCTATCGACTACAACGAATGGAAGACCGGCGCCCGTGAAGAAGGTACGGTCTACTCGCTCCACTCTTTCTTCCGTAAACTGGCACAAGGCTTAGGGCCCTCCTTGATTCTGGTCATTATGGTGGCTCTGGGTTACATCGGCGAAAACGAAGGCAACCAATTGTGGGATGTTGCCGTGAATATGCGCTATCTGGTAGCAGGTACCTATATGTTCTCCGCCATTCTGCAATTCATCGGCTTGGGTCTGGTTTATAATCTGGACAAAAAGACCTTGGCTAAAATGAATGAAGAATTGGGTCGCGGTCATCAAGAACCCGTTGCCGTAACTGAAAATACTGACAATTTAGCTTAATGATCCTTATGCCCGATTGTCGCTGACAGTCGGGCATTTTCCTTCATATTCCATTCATATTGATAGGGTATGACGGTCTAACAATACAGGAGGTTCCCCTATGAGACAAATCATTCAATTTAACGCAGGGTGGTCTTTTTCCAAGCAGGCCACCGAGATTCCTGCCGCTCTTGACAGCGCTTGGGAAGTGATCAACCTGCCCCACACTTGGAATGCGCAGGACGGTCAGGACGGCGGCAACGACTATTACCGCGGCAAAGGCTACTACGCCAAAGCCTTTAACAAAGCCGATCTGCCCCAAAGCGATCGGTGCTACGTAGAACTGCGTGGCGCCAACTCCTCGGCAGAGTTGTATCTCAACGGCGAAAAGCTGGCAGAGCATCACGGCGGGTACTCCACCTGGCGGGTGGATCTTACCGAAAAGCTGACCGACACCAACCTTTTGGTGGTGGTAGCAGACAATGCCCCCAATGATCGGGTGTATCCCCAAATGGCAGACTTCACCTTCTACGGCGGATTGTATCGGGACGTGAACCTGATCTGCGTCAGCGAATCCCACTTTGATTTAGACTACTACGGCGGCCCCGGCATTCGGGTGACGCCCCAACTGGGCGATACCGATGCCAAGGTGGAGATCGAAGTATACACCACCAATCAAAAGGATGGGCAAGCAATTTGCTACACCGTTTGCGATGCCGACGGCAACGTGGTGGCACAAGCCACCGACAGCAACACCAAGGTGGTGCTGGATATTCCAAACGTACACCGCTGGCACGGTCGCAAGGACCCCTATTTGTACACCGCGAAAGCGGATTTGACGGAAAACGGGGAAGTGATCGACAATATTTCTACCCGTTTCGGTTGCCGCACGTTCCAAATCGATCCCGAAAACGGCTTCATTCTCAACGGAGAAGAATACCCCCTGCGAGGCGTTTCCCGCCATCAGGACCGTTTGGGCATCGGGAATGCGTTACTGCCTGAGCATCACGAAGAGGATATTGACCTGATCTGCGAGGTGGGGGCTACCACCATTCGTCTGGCCCACTATCAACACGATCAGTATTTCTACGATCTGTGCGACCAAAAAGGTCTGGTCATCTGGGCAGAGATTCCTTATATCTCCAAGCATATGCCCACCGGTCGGGAAAACACCATCTCTCAAATGAAAGAGCTGATCACCCAAAACTACAACCATCCTTGCATTGTGGTATGGGGACTTTCCAACGAGATCGGCATCGGCGGCAGTGACGAGGATCTGCTGGAAAACCACCGCATCCTGAACGATCTGTGCCATGAAATGGACAAAACCCGTCTGACCACCGTGGCGGCAGTATCTATGTGCAAGATGGACGATCCGTATCTGCAGATTCCCGACGTGGTATCCTACAACCACTACTTTGGCTGGTACGGCGGCGAAACCGATATGAACGGTCCTTGGTTCGATAAATTCCACAGCACCCATCCCAATATTCCCATCGGCTGTTCCGAATACGGCTGTGAAGCCCTCAATTGGCACACCTCCGATCCCATGCAAGGGGACTACACCGAGGAATACCAATCCTATTACCACGAAGAGTTGATCAAGCAATTCTTCTGCCGTAAATATATGTGGGCCACCCACGTGTGGAATATGTTTGACTTTGGCGCCGACGCCCGCAGCGAGGGCGGTGAAAACGGTCAAAACCACAAGGGTCTGGTCACCATGGATCGCAAATACAAAAAGGACTCCTTCTATGCCTACAAGGCCTGGCTGTCGGATGATCCCTTTGTTCACCTGTGCGGCAAGCGGTACGTGGATCGGGTGGAAGAGGTTACCAAGGTGACCGTCTACTCCAACCTGCCCGAAGTAGAACTGTTTGCCAACGGCGTTTCGCTGGGCAAAAAGACCGCCGAGGATCATTTCTTCTATTTTGACGTACCCAACGCAGGCGAAACCAAGCTGGAAGCAGTAGCAGGCGACTGCAAAGATGAATCTCTCATCCGCAAGGTGGACACCTTTAACGAAGACTACCGTTTAAAAGAAAAAGGTGCCATCATCAACTGGTTCGACATTGATATGCCCGAAGGTCGGTTGTCGCTGAACGACAAAATGAGTGACGTGCTGGCTACCACCAAAGGCAAGCTGCTGTTTATGAGTCTGGTGAAAAAGATGATGGGCGGTAAAGGCAAGAAGGGCAAAAAGATGGAAGCCATGGGCTTTGAGATCGGGCCCGAAATGATGAGTATGATGGGCGGCTTCACCGTTTTGCGGCTGTTTACCCTGATGGGTGGTATGATGGATATGAACTTTACCAAAGAACAGTTGCTTGAACTGAACGCCAAGCTGAACAAGATCAAAAAACCCAAGAAAAAATAAACCGCAACCAAAGGAAAGGACTTGTATTGTTGCAAGTCCTTTCTTGATACAATAATAATCCACCCGCATAGCGGGTGGTATTTCAGTTTCGGGCATAGCCCTAATACTACAGGCTACGCACAAGTGCGTCTTTTATTGGCCTGTCAGCCATGCATTTGTTTCGAAACCCCGCTCAAGCGGGACTAAAACCAAGCCTCCCTTGTGTAAAGGGAGGTGGCACGGCTTGCCGTGACGGAGGGATTGTTAAAAGCGATAATCTACACAAAACAATCCCTCAGTCAGCTTCGCTGAC
>JAFSIW010000069.1 GCA_017439545.1 Clostridia bacterium
AGCTTCGCTGACAGCTCCCTTTACACAAGGGAGCCTTTGACACAAGAGCATTCTACGCTGAATTTTTATTTGCTTTCTGCTCATCGGCAAAGCCTTTATGGAACCCCGCCACTATGGCGGGGTTTTCGTCTTACAAAAAACGCCGACCCCTTTTGGGATCGGCATACCATGATTTTACACGTGTGCAAGGCACATCAACCCTTCAACCCTCTGGCTTGACGATCCATATCCTCCACCACAATGTCAAAAATCTCACCCAAAGAGGCGCAGTATTCCAGCACTTGCCAAGGCTCGTTGGTATGAAAGTGGATCTTGATGAGATCCTCATCTCCCACCGCCAACAGGCAATCCCCTTGAAAATGGTCGGTAAAGTAATCAAAAATCTCATCCTCATCTAAATCGTGACCCTCAATGAGCAATTGGGTGTCATAACGGTAATCCATTGGTTATTCCTCCTAAATCATTTCGTTTACTTTTTGAGTATATCACAGAAATCTTCTCTTGTAAAGAAGACGGTCATAGAGTATAATCAAACCATCAACTCAATGTGAAGGACGTGACAAAATGCTTTGCCGAGAGTGCCCCCGTAATTGCGGCGTGGATCGCACCCATACCCTTGGGGTATGCCGCAGCCCACAAACCGCCGTGGTTACCCGCGCCGCCCCCCATTTTTGGGAAGAACCGCCCATCAGCGGTACTAAGGGATCGGGCACGGTATTTTTTGCAGGCTGTAACTTGGGCTGTATCTACTGTCAGAACGCCGCCATCAGCCGCGGCGGCCAAGTGGGAACAGCGGTCACGGCAGAGGAACTGCGAACCATTTTTTTGCGGCTGAAGCAGCAAGGTGTGCACAATATCAATTTGGTCACACCTACCCATTATACCCATGTTATTGAACAAGCACTGCAAGAAGAGATCGGGTTGCCCGTGGTGTACAACTGCGGTGGCTACGAGCGCGTGGAAACCTTGCAAACGCTGGAAGGAAAAATCCAAATTTATCTGCCCGATTTGAAATATATGGATGCCATCGCCGCGGAAAAATTCTCCGCCGCTCCGGATTATCCCACCGTTGCCAAGGCCGCCATTCTGGAGATGTTCCGCCAAACAGGCCCCTGCAAGTTTGATGAAAACGGATTGCTCACAAAAGGGGTGCTCATCCGCCATATGGTGCTACCGGGACATACCAAAAACACTCTGGCGGTCATTGATTGGGTGGCAAGCACCTTTCAAAAAGGAGAGGTGCTGTTCAGTCTGATGAGCCAGTACACGCCCACGAAGGCGGTAGCGGGACACAAAACGTTGGGACGTCCCATCACCCAACGGGAATATGAAAAATGCAGAGACTATATGTTTGCGGCAGGCATTGAAGACGGCTTTTTGCAAGAGCCCGACTCAGCTCGAAGCGACTATGTTCCCGCCTTTGACGGAACGGGAGTTATGCCTTGACATTTTTCCAAAACAGCAGTAAAATAAATTGAATCTTAAATCGTATGAAGGAAGAAACGTATGAAGCACGCAATCACTCGTGTCACCGCCCTTCTGCTGGTGACCTTACTGACTCTCGGCGGTATGACCGCTTGCGGCAAAAAGCCTGCCGAAACGCAAACCGATACAACGGCAACCGATACGCCCATCGTCTCTACGGTGGAATCGGCGGTTTCCTCTGCCCCCGAGTCCTCAGCCGAGGAAAGTTCGGAAGCCCCCTCCAAGCCTGCTGTATCCAAACCGCAATCCACCACGGTGCAAGGGAATCCCGTAGGTGATCTTGGCTATAACACCAATTTAAATATAGAAGATAACGTGTTTATGGACGCCCTCATTTATACCGGTTATAATATGGAAAAACACCGTGCTGACGGCAATATGTGGGTGTATATTTTGTCGGAGCGCAAACGGGGATTGGGCTATCTTTCCAACATCACCTACGGCGGCGGTAGTTCGGGGTTAGAAACTACACCCGACGGCAAACCTGACATCAAAGCCTTTGAACGAGGCGGACTGGTATGCGCCTCCTTTGCCACTTACGTATATTTCAACTATCTGCCCAACGTAGCAGGCATTGACACCTCTATGCTCACCAAGCCCGACCGTACCTATAACGCCCACTCCTTCTACACCGCTGCCAAAGATTGGGTTGCCAAAGGCTATGCCCGTACCATCGGGTTTACCGCTTCCCGCACCGGTTATAACTACATCAATTTCAAAGAGAATGAAGATATTCCCATCGGTTCGATCATTGTGTTTGAAGACGATCGCAAGCATGACGGACGGGGCTCTCATATTACGGTATACGGTGGCTATAAAAACGGGCATCATTGGGTCTATCAGGTAGGCACCGCCAACGGTCCCGAAATGTGCGCCATTGAACGGATGCTGTTCGGTCCCGACCCACAATGGCCCTTGGCGGTCATTGTGCCTACCGTGCTTCGGATGTCGGCCACCGCACAGATTTCGGTTACCGATGAATCCGATTCTCCCGTGGCAGGAACAATCATCACCCTAACGAACCAAAACGGTAAGCAAGGAGCTACGCTCACCACCGATTCCAACGGAAAGGCCACGAAAGATGGGCTTTCTTACGGAAATTATCAGATTACCGTAACCCCGCCCGACGGCTACACTGTCGCAGAGATTGCCCCCGTTTGGGAACTGACCCCCAAAAACAACAGCGTCAATGAGTTAACGGTAAAAGTAAAAAAATCTTAGTTTTCAGACAAACAAACGGACCGATTCTATGGGGAATCGGTCCGTTTTCATTTGGCTTTCCTCAAATACTTTTCTCGGGTAGCAAGACCACCCCGAATGTGCCGTTGGGCTTTGTTATGCTCCAATACCCGCTTTACTTCCCCGTACAATTGGGGATTGATGCGCCTGAGCCGTTGAGACACATCTTTATGTACCGTGGACTTGGAAATCCCGAAACTTTTTGCCGCATCCCGCACGGTAGAACCGTGCTCCACAATGTATTCTCCTAAAATCACCGTTCGCTTTTCCAGCGTACTCATAGTCACACCCTTTTCCTTCTTGTCATACTACACAATATGCAGAAAGGATGGGAGATATGACGCAAAAAAGCATAGGGTTATAAAGTTCTCTGCGGAGCCAACCATAATCTTGGAACAGCCTGTACGCTCGGCAACAGCGGCAACCGAAGCAAAAGACAAATACCCACCGGATGTTGCAGCAGGATTCCGTGCTGAATCGCCACATCCGGTGGGTGTTTATATGCTTATCTATTACCGATCATTCAATCGCTTAAAGAACGGTTGTATCAATGTTGAATACAAGTTTTTCAGGGATCTGATTATAAAGATCCTGAATGGTAACTTCATAAACGCCCTCTACAAAATCCAGCGTATAGAAGAATTCAATAGACTCACCGGGAGCAATTGTCTTTGCGTAATCGTTCATACCTTCCGGTCTTTGGTCTTTCAAATAATCAATTTCCTGAATTTTTTGGTCACCGCACTTCGTTGTTACATAAAGTGTTTTATAGGCAGAGGTTTCTTCTGCGCTATTGTTTGTGAACTTGCAATAAACGAGAACCGACTCACCGTTCTCAAAAGGTGCGTACTTTTCTGCTTTGAGATACTCAATCGTAACATCACCAATCGTTACGGGCTTGGGGGCGGGTGCGGACTCCACAACAGAAGTGGGAGGGGTGTCTACAGAAGAATCCGTTGTGTTGGTGTCGCCATCGCCTCCACAGGCCACCAGCGCAAATGTCATGGCAGCTACAAGCAAAAGAGCGAAAACAGACTTCATTTTTTTCATAATAATCAACCTTTCTCAATGAATTTGTATTGTCAGGAGTCGGTCTCGACTCCCACAAAACGGAAGAATCAAATACGTATTACTTTCTCACAAAGGTACTATAACTTACCCCTAATGTTCCGTCAAAGGGAAAGATGTGTTGCAAAAGCAACGTATCTTTATCCAACAGCGTTGCATTGAATTCGTCACCGTCATCAAAATCGCCGCTATTCAGGTGCAGTTTCACCTTCCACACTTCATTGCCGCAATCGTGATATAACGGTTCCTCCATGTATTCCGCTTCTGCTTCAAAGCGTTCGGTGATAAACTCGGTGGAAAAATAATATTTGGCTGTTACAGCGTCATTACCAACCACCATAGTAAGTTCACTATCAATTCCTTCTTCTTCGGCGGTAAACTGATATCCATCGGTTTCTCCGCTTACCATTTTCCAGTTCCCATCCAAAAACTCAGGAGCAGTTGCAACCAAATCCGTTTCGCTTCCCACCTGATTATCAGAAGCAAATTCAGGCATCAAGGAATAGGGCGTAAAGTCGTAAAAAACATTTTTATCATTTACAAGTTTTCCGTCCATACCTGAATGGGCCAACGCATATTCCACTTTTTGAGAACCTTTTTGCGCGATTATGTAGAGGTTGGGAATGGTGTCGCTCATATTTCCTCGGATAAGAATCGGCTGGTTGGCAGAAATCAATGTATCGCCACCGCGCGGATGATAGTTATCGTCAAATTCGCACTTATGTACAGAAAGCGTAACGGTTGTATCCGCAGGCACAATCGCATACATTCTGTAACCATCGTATTCAGCATACTTGACAATATCTTTAACAAAGGAAAGTTCTTTCACGTAATCTTGTTTCAGAAGCTCTTCCTTCGCCCATTCAGCATCGTTCTCAAACCAACCAAGATAGGCGATCCCAATCAGCTGATTCGCCTTTGCAATTTTTGCTTCCAGACCTGCGAGTCCGGATGGATCGGTTTGCTCCGAAACCTCGGGGTTTCCGTGATCGGGGGCAGGATTGAATCCTTTGCACCCTACCACACTCAATACAACCACGAAACACAGCAACAGTAAAAGACAGCGTTTCAAATTCAGTCCCCCTTGTAACCTTTCATCAACCGATTAAAAAGACGCCGGACAAAAAGACTTGTACCCTTTTATTATTTACGGCACCATTTTCGGCGAAATGCTTTCGAGAATCATCACAACATCGTCATCTTGCAAACCAATGGCTTCTTCCTCCCCTTTTGGCCACAGAACCACTTGATATTGGTATTCCCCGGTATCTTCCCATAAAAGAATCAGTTCTTTGTTCATAAGAGCACTGGCGGTAAAACCGATCCAATTGTGATTTCCCGTAGAAAAAGGAGTCAGATCCACGACGTTACCATAAACAAATTTTGGGGGCATAACACCCTGCTTTTTGCCATAAAACGTAATTTCAATCAAAGGTTTGGTAAATATATCAAACTGGCTTTGTGCCCCTTTGCAAAGCTTGACACAATCGCCTTTTGGGGTATTGGGATTATCGCCAAAAGGTTCCATTACAGGGATGGCCATCCATCCTTCCGGCAAAGCAACGATGAACTCCAAAGCATTCAATACTTCATTCATATATGAACCTATATTTTTTCAAACGTCATCATGGGGTTAATTTCCAGTTCTCCTGCTTCATTCGGGGTAAGAGGTTGCCAAGAGTCGATCTCTTTCCCCATAATTTCCCCTTGCATTTCGCTATCAAAATAATAAACACCGTTTTCTACTTTTACAGCAGATTGTTGAGCGATTACAAAGCCATCGTCTGTTACGGATGCCCCCTCTGCTTTGGCTTCCTCTATTTGGTCTTCAGGGATGGGAACCAACAAGCTAAGAGAGGTTTCACCAATCTCCATAACCGTTTGAGACAATTTCAGAAATTCATCCTTTTCATCCCCATCCGGCATCAATGCAACATCATCCACACTCAGTTTTTTGAAGCCGCAATCGGGATCAAAGGTTGCTAAATACTTAATCTTCCATTTTCCTAACATATTTTTTACCTCCTATGTACAATTTACAAAAAATCAGTTCTCATTGGGAAAACCAATGGTACACAAGGTCAAACCCTTGGGTGTTTCCATAAACGTCGCCAACAGCTTTGATAAGTTAGAAAGAACCGCTTGCGCCGCCGCGAGAAGAACCGCCCGAACTACCACCGGAAGAACTGCTCTTTTGCGGCTTTGCCTTGCGAGTCACGGTAGAATACAAATAAAAATCATTTGCCGTGGTAATATTCATACTGCCTTGCTTGGTATAAACAGTAGCATTCTTTTGACTGCGCACGCTTTTCAGTTGAGATTTCCAGATTCCGGTTACAATAAAAGCAAGGACAAAACCGATAACAAGTGCTATCAACAGGTTTCTGCCCAAAGGGAACGGGAATCCGTTGATCTCACCGTTTATTTGATATTCGCACTCCTCAAAAAACACGTTGAAGCCATTTACATAGTCTTGGTCACTCAGATAAGAAGAAAACGCATCACCAATGCTTTCTGCCTCCGAATCGGTAATCGCAGTCTTACCCAAACCATTGGTAAGAATGTGCCATTCCCGTTCTTCCATTGCCACCAACAGCAAAACGCCGTCTTTGGTTTCGTTAAAACCGTAATCGCCTTCCTCGTAGACCAATTCAGCAAACTCATCCACCGACACGTCTTCACCCATGGTGTCGACCGTTACAATAACAAAATCCACTTGATATTTTTCGCTTGCTTGATCCAGTTTTGTCAAAAAAGCTTGTTCTTCTTGCGCTTGCAACAGATCCGCTTGATCGATCAGTCGAGGGGATTCGGTTTGTGCCACCGCCACAGGAATGCTGACAGTTACCACAATCAGAATTGCGATCCATAAAGCAAATAGTTTTTTCATATCAGCACCTCCTACAACAACCAGAACAAATAAGTCGCGGCAAAAGCAATCGCCGAAGCAATTCCTGCAATACCAAACAACCATTTGCGGTAAGCACCTTTATCCAAAGGCAAATCGCCGACAAATTTTCCGGTTTGCCCATTCATAGCAAAGGTAAACTTTTGCCCTTTCCAATTGGTGGTGAGCAGCCAAACGGGATACAAAGCATATTTTGCCACACCGTTTTGCAAAGCGATATTGGTGGAAACAGGAGTCACCGTGGTGTAGCCATTCACGGTGGTGGCAAACGCATCAGCCGTGCTCTGCCGAATCCGTTCATTGGCACGCTCAACACTCATTTGAGAATCTACGTCGTATTTATCGGCAAAAAAGCCTGCTAAATAAGCAGTTTGGAAATCCACTGCCTGAGAAAAATCAAAGGGCTCAATGGATTCCATTAAGGCATCATCCATTTTGGTAGAACCGTCTACCGGCACCTTTTCAAATCCAATACCACCCGCTCGGGTAATGTTGAAAAAACTGGTCTCGGTATAGTCGTAACGGCTGTCACTCCACATACGAACGCGCGTACCCTTATAGCGAATATGCGCATCAGCATCCGCATCGAACAACCAAAACGGAACGTATACTCCTTTTACCTCATCAATGTGATTTTGGTTTTTGAAGGCTTTGGGAAGCAATCGTTTTCCCATATAATGCTTTTGTAACGCTTCCTTGGCTTGCTTTTTGTCCAATTGAAAAGGAATCACATAGTCGGGTTTCAATGCGCCTGCAAACTGACCCATCATCACCACGGGATTCCCGCAGAAGGGACAACTGGTAGCGCCAAGGGTTTCATCCCCAACAATTTCACCGCCGCAAGATTGACAAGAATATACCCGTAATCCTTCGGTCTCTCCTTCTTGCCAATTGCAACCGGCTTGCACGTCCCAAGACATATGATCAGCGGTTGCGCTATTCAACTCTTGGTCATAGGCAAGTAAGGTTTCCATTTCAAATTCCGTACCGCAATAAGGGCAAGCCATTTTTTGAGCCTGCGTATCAAATTCAATGGCGCCATCACAGCAAGGACATTTATACTGTTGTAATGCCGGCATAATCAAACCTCCTGACAATTATTTCTTTTTTCGGAACAAGCCACCTAAAAAGCCGGCGGCACGTCCCATATCGTCTATGGCATTGGTCGCACGGGTGTATTCATCCAACACTCCGGCTTCACTCATGGCACGACGTCGTTGTGACATCATTTCACTTTCCGCAGCCATAGTTATGGATTCTCCGATATCTTGCAAAGCTTCTTTACGAATCCGATCTTTATCTTCTTCGTACAGTTCCCGTGCCACCTGCTTAGAATACGCTTTGTCTTGCTGAGTCATTTGATATGCTTTGGGGGTGCAGCGAGTAACCAAACTGTTAAAGCGGTCCGAAAGCCCACTGCTTATAAAGTTTGCCTCAAAAGAGGCTGCATCGGAGGAAGACTCCCCCAAAGCATTCAAATCGGTTAAAAAAGAATCCACTTCACCCTGCAACTGAGCAGGTACCTCACAATATCGAGTAAAGAACTCGGCACGCGGTTCCAAACATAATTTTATGTCTTGGTTCATAAAGGACTCCCCTTATTGTTGATCTTCTTGGTTGAACGGATCGCCGCAATTCATACAGAATTTGGGAGGATTGTGAGGATCTTCCGGTTGCCAACCGCATTTATCACAACGGTAAAGAGGGGCACCGGCAGGTTTTTTGGCGCCGCATTCCATACAGAATTTACCTTGGTTGACCGCCCCGCAAGAACAGGTCCAGCCATCATGAGCCGAAGCGGGAACCACGGGAGCGGCAACAGGAGCGGCTACCGGCGTTGCCACAGGAGTACCGTAAGCGGTTTGCATGGGAGCGGGTTGCACGCCGGGTACGGGAACGCCGCGTTGCCCTGCGGAAATTACATCGGCAATTTCATCACACATCGCTTTAAATTGACGATATTCCGGATACAACATAGGATCAAATCCTGCGCGACCGCTCATTAACCCACCAAACACACCTTGTTGTTGAACCGTTTCCAATTCAATGGTGTAAGGGTTCAATTTCATAGAAATATCATCAAAATAAGGAACGTTGATAATATCCAGGTTAATGTAAAAATCGTAGCTATATTCATATCGCGGCGGATTATAACTTACCCGTTCGTTCTGATCGTTGGTGTATTTCAATTCATTGCGATGCTCCCGAATATCCACACGGCAGTTGGAAACGTTTCGGAAAGAAATAATATCCGCGTTTTCACCTTTATAATCATCATAGCGAGAAACGGTGAAACGGGTAGGCACGCCGTTTTGCAATTCCACAAACAGTTTGGTTTCTTCTCCCAAAACCAAGCTGTGATGGAACATAGCCAAATCCTTTTGGTTTTGTTCCCGATAAGCCAACTGCTCCTTGATTTGTGCTACGGTAGCGTGACGACGGTCATCAAAGAAAGGCGAAAGCAATTTTACACAATCTTTGCAAATCTCACCGTCTTCCAGCTTTTTGTAGCCGAACATACCCACTTCTTTCCCGCAGATTTCGCAGTCTTTCTTTTTAAAAGCATCAAACAGTCCCATAATACTACCTCTTTTCAATTCATGTTTTTGTTGATTTATTGAGCGTCATTGTCATCAAAAGGATCGCCGCATTCCATACAGAATTTGGGAGGATTGTGAGGGTCTTCCGGTTGCCAACCGCATTTATCACAACGGTAAAGAGGGGCACCGGCGGGTTTTTTAGCGCCGCATTCCATACAGAATTTACCCTGGTTCACCGCACCGCAAGAACAGGTCCAACCTGCGGCTTGTTCCGGCTTTTTGGCACCGCACTCGGGGCAGAATTTCCCTTGTGCGGTAGCGCCGCAAGAGCATTTCCAACTGCCTTGGGGTTCGGGCTTTTTGGCACCGCATTCGGGACAGAATTTACCGTTGGCAGTAGCACCGCAAGCACATTGCCAACCGCCTTGGGGAGCAGGTTGTTGTACCTGTTGTTGCTGTTGCATCTGCATTTGTTGTTGCTGTTGCTGCATCATAGCAACCTGCTGAGCAGCATTCATACCACCGCCCACATTGGCGGCCATTCCCATACCCATAAAACCAACTGCCGCACCGGCGGTATTACCGGCGGCGGTTTCCATAGCATTGGCTTGCGCAGCCGTCATACGACCCAAGGCAGCCGCACCGCTGGAACCGTAAGAAACCGATTCCTCCAGTTCGTTGATCTTCTTCATATCCTCTTCGGAGAGGGTGATGGGATTCATAGCAATTTTGCCGATGGAGATCCCTCGGGTTTCTACCCATTCTACCTTCAAGGCATTGTTCATGGCGTCCTTCAGTTCCCGGGCACGGGCGGGCAATTCGTCGGGACGGATGCCCAAAGCAGACATTTCTCCCAGCGCGGGTTGCAAGGCATCCACAAAATCAATTTTTAAGGTTTCGTCAATTTCTTCGCGGGTGTATTCGTATTCCACGTTGCCGCAATACTTGGTGTAGAACCGCAAGGGATCGGTAATTTGATATTCATACATCCCGTTGCAACGGACTTGCACGGTACGGGACAAATTGACTTCCGGATTTTTCACACGGAACATAATGGGGCTGGGCGTACCGAATTTATTTCCGGTGATGGCTTTGGTGTTGAAGTAATACACCCGTTGATCCTTGCCCGCATCGCCGCCAAAGGCAAACCGTTTGCCGATTTGACGGAAGGTATCCTTAATGGATTGCCCTAAATTTCCTGCAAAAATAGAAGGTTCGGTGGAAGAATCGTACACAAATTCACCGGGTTCGGCGCAAACCTCAACCACTTTTCCTTGTTCTACGATCAGCATACATTGACCGTCGGCAACGGCGATGACCGAGCCGTTAGAAATAATGTTGTCCTCCCCTTTTGTATTGGAAGAACGCCCGCCGGTGCGTTTTTCGCCTTTGCGCATCAGCACGTCGGTGGGAAGAGCATCGCAATAGAAAAACTCCTTCCATTGATCCGCCATCACGCCGCCTACGGCGCCGATTCCTGCTTTAATAAGTCCCATATGTAAAAACTCCTTTCAGATTATTGATTCGATGCTACGAAATAAGGCAACAAAATAGAATGGATTTTCATTGCCGTTTCATAGTCGATTACTTTTTCGTATTCAAAACCATTTTCCGCCACAAAGGTTAAGGTGATGACGTTTCCATCCAAAATCTCAGGTTCTTCCTCGTCAAAACCTTCGGAGGATGGAACAACGTCATTCAGGTCTTCTATTTGAAGATCGCGCAAATCGGCGATGGTTTGAAAGGTTAAGGGGATTCCCTCTTCTGCTTTATATACCGTTCCTGATTGATCGCGACATTCACCTATTACCGTTGGGGTTTTGTAATGGTCGGTTACCGTAAACCAAAACAGATCGTTGCTGTAATCCGACGTTTGGGAAATGGAAAAGGATTCCCATGTGGGCTCATACACCATGCCCGGACCATCCAGAATAAAGGGATCGTTTTTCCCAAAAGGCTTCTTCAAGCATCCAAACAAAGACAACAAGCACATACCGATCACCACCAAAGAGATAAACTTTTTCATTGGTCTCACCCGTTTTACTTCTTCACCGAATAAGGATTTTTGTTTTCTTTGGGTGGGTCACGATGGGAAGAGCACCTTGCCGCCCAGCCCACCAAGCGCATCCAAAGAATCATCAACAACACCCACGCCCCCAATGCGGCCACAAACCACCAAATGGAAATATCCAGCCAAAAATGAAGGGCCAGCAAAATCCAAGCAGGAATGCTCCACTCTAAGTTGAGGCACAGGTTTATCAGCAAGCACAGCCAAAAGCTGCCGCTTCGTCGTGTTCTTCGCATTTTCCTATGCCCATGGGTCGGCTTCCACAGGGGTGCGGATGTCCGCTAAGCATTGAATCTCATTTAAGAACCATTGGCCGGTAGAGGGTTTTTTCCGTAATTTGATTTGCCGGGCCGAATCGGCACCGCCGCTTTTCACCCACATCACGCCCCAGTTCTCGTTGTCAAAAGAATAGGGATTCTCTGACACCACGATGGTGTAAGGAGCAGTAGGTTGATAATTGTTCTCGGGGGTGGCGCCGTTAAAGTAAGAACGGGGAATGTAGGTTTTTCCCCGCAACCGTTCATCAATGAATTGCTTTTGAAAGCCATTTAACGGTTCAGGTCCTTTCAAGAAATTCAACATTTCATAACAGGCGGCAGGATTTTGCTCGTAATGGCACAAAACCGCCATTACCAATGCCGCTGTTTTGTAAGCGGTATCCAATGATGCTTCGGGCAAAGCCTGTAATTCAGCCACCGTTGTGGGTAAATTGGCAAAGGTAAAGGTTTCGCTGGCATTTTTGCCTTTTCCAACCGACTGTACGGCACCGGTTACCGCGCTGTTTACTGCTTTGCTTGCCTCTTTCCGCAAAGCAGAGCCTGCTGCATTTTTCAAAGAATCAAAAAGTCCCATAAGAATCCTCCTTCAGTTGACAGGACTCGAACCTGTCACGATTTCGCTCGCCGCCTTTATCCGTAGGATTTTGTGTTTATTTTTGAAAGGCGCCAGCCTTCCTGCAAATTCACACTTCATCCTCCGAAAAACTCGGCGGCAGAAATTTCTTCGAACCTACAAATAGAAATTTTTTGCGTTTCAGGAAGTCGCAAACCGCAGGCATACTCGCGTATGTCAAGGTTTAAGACGATGTGAAACCGTAAAAATTCATTTGTAGGCGTTGGCAGGTTCGAGCCCTGCCAACTTATATTGCAAGGGATGTTAATGAACTACAATCCCCCTACTCTACTCTTAATTATACATATTTTTTTCAAAAAGTCACTAGTACAAGTAATAGTTTACGAAACTTTTTATTAAAAAGCCCGTTACCCATATGCCACGGTTCCGTAAGGAAGTAATGCTTTAAAATGTGAACTTTTGGCACAATATTGCGTTAAAAACCCTCGATATGCGTCAGCATTATCGAGGGTTTTTGCCTTATCTTGTACTCAAAATTTTCATTTTAAAGTGCTTCGCAGTTTTGTAGATATTAGAAAACCCTTCACATCGACGACGAAAAATGAAGGAATACTCCCGTATTTCAAGGCTTTTCGGCGAGATGTGGGGGATTTTCTATCTCCAAAACCATACTTCCTTACGGAACCGTGGCATACGGGTAACGGGCTGAACATTTTATTGCTCCACCGGGAACTGATCGATTTTGCCAACGACTTTTTTCAGGATATTCAGCGCATCGGCCGCATCAACTTTTCCGTTGCCGTCGGTATCGGCGGCGGTAACTTGCGTTTCGGTCAAGGTGACCTTACCAACAACCGATTTCAGCACTTCCAACGCATCGGCGGCGGTAACTTTGGTGTCGCCGTCCACGTCGCCGTAGGTGACAGGCGGTTGTGCCGAAGCAACAAACCGAACGCTCATATACGGGTCGCCCCACTCATCCACTTTGGATTCCAGTACACACTCTTTGTTGTCAATCAAAAGGGTGATTTCGGAATCAATGTTGTAGTAATACTTGAAATCACTATAAATGTATAACTCATAAGTGGCACCTTCATGGAAGGTTTCATCTTCCCACGAAAGCACTTCCCCATTTTCGTCGATCCGTGCCCAATAGAGCCAAAGCCAATCTTCATATTCTTCCAGTCCATCGGTTTTTCCGTCCACGTCTACAAGGGTCGGAAGCTGAACGGGCGCATCTGCAAGAGGAACCGAATCCATCTGCAAGGTGAACTTTTGGGGAGCCGGAATATAATTCCCAACAATTACAATGTCATCATTACGCATGGTAAAATAAACGCACACGAAATCCTCTTCATCTTCCCAACTATCATAATAACTCAGGCCTTCGTTCGCATCGACCGTCCATATGATCTCGCCATGATCGTTGACTTTGGGGAATCTCACCACGATTTCGTCTCCCGGCTGATAGTCGGCCGGCTCAATGATGCCACCTTCGGCGGTGATGGTAAAATCTCTTGCCTCAACGAAAACGGCTTTTATGACAACGTCCTCATCATATACGTTCAGTTTTGTTTGGGCAGCATACGCATCCCAAATTTCGGCGTTTCCGCTCTCGCACACCCATTTTTGGAACACCATACCATCCGCAGGAGTGTCGGCAACCAAATTGACAAGCGAGCCGCCGTAAACCGTTTCAACAGGGGCATCGTCCACCAACGCCTGACCGCCGGTAACACGAATATCATATTGATATTGTTCGTCAATGGTGGGGTATATATCTTGCATGCGATAGCCCCATCGTCTTTCGCCACCGTGAGAAAAACGTTTGACTTTTTCACCGTTAAAGGTAACCAGGAAATCGGCATCACTGGCAAAGGAATATCCCTCATGGGGCGTAATATAAGCTTCCAGGGTATAGGGGGTACCTGCCACGACGTAAGGGGCATTGGTGCTGCCGTCAAATTCAACGGTTTTTCCGGCAGTATTTTTGTATTCCCAAACAAATCGAACATCATAGTTGGCGTCCTCGGGGAAGGCGGCAAGATCCATGCTGAGCTTACTGCCTGCTATGGGTGCCGTATAGGTGATTTCTACCGAGTTAATCAAAATCTGAGCTACCGTTGTGAAACGGAACGTAAGGGTGGTCTCGGTTCTGTCAATCAAAACACCGTCGTAATCGGCCATATCAAGCCACCATCCGGCATATGGGATATCGGGTGAAAAGGCACAATTTTCATCGGCGGTAACCACCACGTCAAAAGAATAGGTCTTGCCTGCTGTGAAGGTATCGGCGGTCATGGGTTGACCGTCTTCCATAATATTCGTGCCCTGTGACGTATAGTTATAACGATTAGACTCGCTATACGTGGGCAAGGATGCGGGGCGCTTTTCACCTACAACGGGAAGGAAGCCATCGTAATAATAGGTTTTGGTACCAAGAACAACCGGAGTACCGTCACCGGTTGCGGTCATAAGCAGAGTAAATCCTGCTGTACCGTTTGACCATATCGCATTCAACGTACCAACCTGACCGTTTATGGTAATGGTTGTGGTGTCGGCGTGAGTAAAGTTGTATCCCTCTTTCTTTTGAAGGACGACCTGCACCTTATATTGCTTTCCCTCAATAAAGGTTTTGTCACCGGTAAAATTACCGCCGGCACCGTACCAGGTTACCGAATCGACGGTGTAGGGGGCTGTTTCTGCTACGGCAGCAACCTTGTAAGTTGCGTCTGACATTTGTTCGCCGGCTACAGGGGCTTTCACATCGCTAATGACAACCTCGGTAATGGCAGTGTCCTCGGCTTGTGCCATGGGAACCAAACCAAGCAACATTACTACCGCAAGCAAGATGCTCAATAATCTCTTTTTCATAGCACATACTCCTTTGTATGTTTTTGCGAGATAAAACCTATCGGATATCTATCGGGAAATGATCGATCTTGCCAACCACTTTTTTCAGAATATTCAAAGCATCAGCCGCATCGGCTTTGCCGTTGCCGTCGGTATCGGCGGCGGTAAATTGAGTTTGGGTCAAGTTCACTTTACCAACCACGCTTTTCAGCACTTCCAACGCATCGGCGGCGGTAACCTTGCCGTCTAAATCCACATCGCCGTACTTTGCCATGGTGTAGCGTACCGTTATGTAAGCTTTGTTCGTGGAGTAGACGGTAGAAATTACACCGTCAATCCCGTTGATTTTGCCGGACAACTCTGCTCGGTTTTCAGGGAAGGTATAACCGTTAAAGGTCTCTACTTGCAGAACGCATTCATAGGATTTGCCCATTTCAAACACAGCTTGATCGGGCAGAATGATCCCTTCGGTATCGGTCCAGTCAACATCGACGATTTCGTACCCTTCACCGCCGACAGAATAGTTTGCTAAATCGTAGTCGGGAGCGCTGTTCACCACGGGACGCGGAGCATTCAATTGAACATAAGATACCAAAGCAGGTACGATATTAAAATTATAAACATGACCAATACTGCCTACGTATTCATCGTTTTGAGAAAGGTTGACAGTGAACCAGACGGACCATTTATTACTAAAGGGATTACTGCCACGTGTCAACAGTTGATCCACATACATCATGATATCAAACGGATCCCCGGAGGAACGGGTTACAAGGGTACCGCCGCCATAATTTACGTAAATCTTTTCTTCCACGGTATACCCCATATCTTTTTGAGCCTGACTCAAAGGATAGATGTCATAACCAAACATGGTATAAGTACCGTATTCAATATCGCCCAATTCGGTAATATGTGTGCGCTCTTCTTCTGCCGTAACCTTGGGAGCCACTTGGCCGAAAGCCAGAATATCGCCTACTTTGTCGGCGGTCAAAACCGTAGCGGCTATCATTTTCAAATTATTGCTGTTCTCTATGATTTTCACATCGGTTGCCTGCACGCCGTTGATTTTACATTGAGACCTTTCAGGCATGGATTCAAAATCCACGTTGGAAGCAGTACAAGTAACGGTAATCATCACAGCATACTGCTTCCCTGCTACAAATTCGAAGCTGGTTTTCATGGTATCTTCAAGATCAAACCAATTGATACTGGTTACCTCAAAATAACTGTTATTCAAAGCAAAATTATTGGTGCTGTATAATTGGAAATTCACTTTGCTCGGATCGGTATTGTTTTCGTTGCCCTCAATAGGATGAATCACCGTGAAGTCGGCTGCTTCAATCGGCAAAGAAGTAATCGAAACTGCCGAAGCAGACATGGCAACTGACGAAATCATCAATGCCAAAACGATCAACAAACTAAAAATTCTTTTTTTCATGTTTTTACACTCCATTCAAAATTGTTTGCCCAACCAATTCAGCGGATCTACTCCCCCGCCGTGGGCTTAGCGGGAGAGCCAAAATTGCTACTAAGACAAATTATTGTTCAATCGGAAATTTTTCGATTTTACCTACCACTTTTTTCAGAATATTCAAAGCATCCGTTGCATCGGCCTTGCCGTTGCCGTCGGTATCGGCGGCGGTAAATTGAGCTTCGGTCAAGGTGACTTTCCCAACTACGCTTTTCAGCACTTCCAGCGCATCGGCGGCGGTAACCTTGCCGTCTAAATCCACGTCGCCGTAGAGAACCGCTTCTTTTATTACAACGTGTTTGTAGGTGCTGTTGTCGGCTTCAACGAAATCAACCAATTCTTCACCTACGGTGGTAGCGGCTTTCATCGTCACATCACCCATCATCAGTTCTGCGGCTGCCAATGCCCAGCAATTCTCTTCTTCGGTGTTAACACGAGCGTCAAGATTGCCGCCGTTAAAGATAAAGGTTCCTTCCTCGTTCAAAATGGCTGCGTATTCGGTTTCCAAATCAATGGTACCACCGTTAATAGCAATGATGCCGGTGCCGGTGCGGGTGTACAGACCGTATTCGGCGGTAATGGCGATGTCGCCGCCGTTGATCACAATATTGCGGTCTGCGGAAATTCCGTCATCACCCGCATGAATAACCAATTTTCCGCCGTTGACAGTAATGATACCGTCGGCGAAAAAGCCGTCATACGTGGCGGTTAAATTCAGCGTACCGTCCCCGTCAATTGTGATGCTGCCACCATACCCATAAATCGTTTCGGATTCCTCTGCCGTTGTGGTAAGGGTGTTTTCACCTTCCAACAAAATGGTCAAATTGGTTCTTGCATAAATGACAGCGCCATACGGTTCATCTTCATGATATTGGTATCCGATGCCTTCATACTCATAGCCGTTTAAGGTCAAAACCCCGTCTTTATAATAGGCATAACCGCCTTCCGGCTTGGTAGCGGTAGAAGCGGTGGCACCGTTTGCCAAATAGTGGTCATCTTGTAAGCCAACACCGCCTACGTAAAGGTCGGCTTTGGTGTCGGTAAACACAATACGGTCGTAGGAATCATGATTTTCGGCTACGTATTCGGTCAATGCTCCATCGTGTTCGGTGGAGGCTTGCAAAATCATAGAATCGCAGCCAAGGGGAACGGTGTACAAAGCACGGTAATCGTCATCGTAAACGGTTTCGTAACTTGTTACATTTACGTTACCACCTGTGATGTAAATATCATTGGTTTCCGAGTAAATACCATAGCATCTTGCTTCAATATCCATTACACCGCCGCTAATTTCTACCGTACCATCTAACGTATTGATACCGTAGGCACCGCTGGTGGTGCATTGACCGCCATACATGTAAAATCCCCGATCGGTACACAAAGCGGCATTGCCTGCTTGAACGGTAAGGGTGCTGCCGACGATGTCTGTATAGCCCCCTGTATAAATACCGTCGTTGATCGCATTGATGTCCAAGACACCCTCGCCATATACCACAAGGTTATTATCGTCAATGTGAATACCATCGGAATATCTTGCGCTTGTTTTGATCTTGTTGGTTCCTTCCAAATAAAGCTTCAAGAAAAAGTTGGCATAAATAGCGGCATAGTTTTGGTACTCCGTATTGTACATATAGCCGTTGCCTTGGTATTCGTAATTATGAAGGGTTAATTCTTCATTCTTGAAATAGGCATAACCGCCCTCGGGTTTAGCGGTGGTGGGTTCGGTGGCGCCGTTTGCCAAATACTCACCGTCGTTCAGTTGCACACCGCTTACGTAAAGAAGGGGGAGGCCTTCGGTTACGGTAAAGGCGTCGCTTTCTACATAGTCAGTATCACCGTCGCCGTAATAAGCACGAAAGCGAAAATAAGAGCCGGCTTCCATCACAGGATAAACGGTACAACTGGTTTCGGTAACCATGCCCCAATCGTAAATGTCATACACCGTGTCATCTGCGTTGTATTCCACCAAAGCAAAATTCACGGGAGAGAAGTTGGTTTCCCACGAAACTTCAAAACCGCCTTTATATGGGGCCTCACCGCCTACGGGTTGGACGGTGAATGCGCGGGTCTCACCGTAAGCGGTCAATCCCATAGGGAGCATCCCCACAATCAAAAATATGGATAATAAAATCCCTAACATTCGTTTTTTCATTATTTTGCCTCCTAACGTAAAAGATAGATGGATGAGCCATCCCTTATTCTAATATACACCTTTTATTTTGCCGTTGTAAGCGTTTCCCACCATGGTAGGGGGTGAAAACATAGTTATTCTTCCACAGGGAATTTATCGATCTTACCCACAACTTTTTTCAGAATATTCAAAGCGTCAGTGGCATCGGCCTTGCCGTTGCCGTCGGTATCGGCGGCGGTAAATTGAGCTTCGGTCAAGGTGACCTTACCAACCACGCTTTTCAGAACTTCCAGCGCATCGGCGGCGGTGACTTTGGTGTCCCCGTCCACGTCGCCGTAGAGAACAGTAGGAGTAACATCCTCAAATTTTGCGGTTAAAAGCAAATCCTTGGTAACGGGAGTGGCAAAATCCCATTTTTCACCCTCTTCGGTGTACCAACCGAGGAAGAGCTTGCCTTCTTGACCGGGTTCGGCAGGCTTGGTAATACAGGTGCCATCGGGAACCGAATAGCCAAAAATCATTCCGTCTTCCCCACCCAAGGTGAAAATAACGTCATGAGCCTCTTTGGCGGGAGGTAGTTTAAAGTAAACGTATGCTTCGGTAGAACTTACCACATCCACAAACACCTGAGAATAATCGAAAACCTCCAAGAGGAACTGTTCGCCACGTACTTTGCTCAAAGAATACCCTTCGGCAGGAGTAATGGCAATACCAAGCCAATAAACGGTGTCGGCGGCAAAGGTTCCTTCTTGGTAGAAATTGTTGTCGTCGGGTTTCCCGTCAATTTCAGGCAAAATCACGTAACCCATCCCGTATTTCTGGTCCATATCAATTTGTTGGCCATTATGGGAAATCTGGATTTGATTGATTTCTCCGCCAAGCTCGTATCCATCCAAACTAAAGGTAATCATTTCGTTGACGGGATCGAATTGGATTTGAGGAAGTTTAAAATACAAATAATAAATTCCTCGTGCCGCGTCATAGGCTCCCATGGCATTTTCAGGGGTGAATCCGTCAAAGGCAAAATCTTCGGCTTTAAGGGCAGACAAATCGTATCCGTTTTCGGGTAACAACGCGATATAAGCCCAATAAGAGGTTTCATCTTTAAAGCTTCCTTGCGTCAAAAATGCACCGGGCTCATTGTTATTATCGGAATGAATACCGTAACTGTCGAAATAACCACCGGGATAGGTTTCTGCGCCCTTACCGCTGACGGCAGCCTCAAATTCTAAAATATCGCCTTCATTTTCATAGCCGGAAACCGTGATTGTCAAATCGTTTGGATTTTGTAAAGGCGCTAATTTAAAAGCGATATCCAAAGAACCGTCAACACAGCCTTTCATAAGGCATTCCGTATAATCCACGTTCAAAGAAACTTCGGGAGGCGGAGTAAACGCGGTATGATAAAGAGGCAGAACGTTCACCCACAACCACAATACTTCGCTGTTATCGAATACTAAAGTGGCTGCTTCCGAAGGGGTAATATAAGTACCCGGTTCATCGAGGCCATCGTAATGAAAGCCAAAATGATCGTTATATTCGCTGTAAGGCCGGAATCCGCCTTGCTCCAAGCCAAGGGTTACGTCGTCAAGAGAGGCACCGCCGTAATAACCATCCAGTTCAAAATCCAACCGCTCAACCGATTGGTATGCCAACGGCTCTAATTGGAAATAAATCCCTACGTATTCCACATTTTTTTCAATATAATAATTAGTAAAAGGAATATCCAACGTAAAATCATACTTGGTGTATGCCGAAAAATCACCGGTATCGTTGGTTACGAATACCCCCAGCCAATAGGGCACATCGGGATTGATGAAATCTTCGCCTACCACAACACCCACTGCATCTTCATCGGGATAAAACAAAGCGTAGGGCAGAGCATTGCCCACAATCAGATCGAAAACATCGGATTCCACCGCTGCGGTTACGTCGTATCCGCAACGACCCAGCGTATAACCGTCAGCCAAGATGTTGGTTTGAGCAGGTTTTTCAAAACGGTTCAAACGAATGAGCAAATACAAAAGATTATCTTTTTCCACATAGGTTCGAATGTACAGATCTTCACAGCCACCTTCGACCGCAAAGTTTTCAGCCGTCATCTCACCCAGATTGTAGCCCGCATCGGTAGCAACCGCAATATACAGCCAATAAGCCTTATCTTTTTCAAAAACAGCGGAACCGTTCTTGTTGATATGTGTACCGACTTCGCCGTCTACATCAACGTAAAATTCGTACAAATCAGCAGGAGCAACCGTAATATCGGCTCGATCATCCTCTACCACTACGTCTTTTACAGGAGCATCCACTCCGTAACCGTTTACGGAGATCGTGGTAACAGGAAGACCTGCCTTGTCAAACAAGAAGTCGAATCCTGCAAATAAATACTCGGGATCGTAGTCAAACATCAAAGATTCCACTGTGGAGCCGTCCGGCAGAATAGCAATCAATTGGCAGTCGGAGGCAATTTCATTGCCGTATTTGGCGGTGATCCCCACGTACAAATTGTAGTACATGTCTAACACAAAAGCTTCGGTGGAAAGCTCGGTGTATTGGTCGGGACTGTGCCGCACATCGTCGGTGCTTTCGTACCATTCGGCATAAAAGGTGATACGGTCGGTTAACGCCGTGTCCTCGTTTACCGCAACCAATTCAGGGTAATAGGGAGCACTCCCTGCGGTGGGTTGGGCTTGAGGCAAGGCAACCGTAATCGAGGTAATCAAAACGGAGTTTCCTTCCTCCCCTTGCGCCAATGACCCCATTGGCATAGCACCCAATATCATCAAGAGCACCAACAAAATACTAATCATTCTTTGTTTCATTGTCTTTCCTCCTTTATATAACAACGAAAATTAAAGGCAATCCACAATATCCGCCAGATAAGTTG
This sequence comes from Clostridia bacterium, assembly GCA_017439545.1. Taxonomy (GTDB): domain Bacteria; phylum Bacillota; class Clostridia; order Oscillospirales; family Acutalibacteraceae; genus UMGS1484. Next base: position 21,503 of record JAFSIW010000069.1, read on the forward strand.
CGGAAATAGATCCATAAATAAATTGATCGATGAGGCCATCTTTTTTTGCCTGCTTAACCTGCTTGGCTGTAACCTGTTCAGCATTTTCATCCACAATGAGGACGATCTTGCATTCGGGATGCATTTCTTTTACCGCATCACGAAGCTTGAGCCGTTCTGCCAACAACCAAGGGGTGTAACCGGTGACCTCCATCAGCAGAGCGTAGGGGGCAATCCATTTACATTCATCCACCACCTTGTCGGGAGAATCGACGATATATGGTTCCAACTCATTGCCCGATCTGCGAAGCGTATCGGCAATAGCATTGCCAAACAAGGAGTTTTGCATATTGATTACAATTCTCCTCATAGCGCCACCTTCTTTCCTTTAAAATTTGCAAAATGGGTAGAATTCACCCTTCTCACATATCATTATACGGATTCCGAAGAAAAAGGCACTAGTACAAGTAATAGTTTATGGGACTTTTTCAAAAAATTCGAAAAAAATTCGCCCCGGAAACGCAAAAACAGCCCCTTGGAATTTCCAAGAGACTGTTCTTAAAAAAGCATGATTTTTAGAAGTTATTCTCGTCCAGCGCCTTATCGGGCGTGACAATGATGAGGTTTTTCTGCGCCACGGCGATAAGCAACTCCATTCGGGTGCGGTAGCCGGTTTTATCTAAAATTTTACCGAGATGCCACCGCACGTTGGCTTTGGTACATCCCAGCATATTCGCCGCATCCTCGTCGGAGGTGCTCTGCATCAAGGCGCGGAGTACGTCCAGCTCGGACGAAGTCAGCTCGTAGCTGGTGCTGAGCCCCAGTTTTACTTCCGGTGTTTTATCCGGGAAGATGCTCTCTCCCGCCATCGTCCGATCCATTACGGCAATCAATTCACCGTGACTGGCATCCTTGTACCAAAAGCTGTCGGCTCTCGCCGCTCTTGCTTTTTCGATAAAGGTATGCTCTGCCATAGAGGTAACAATGATGACCTTAATTTTCGGGAACTTCTTTTTGATCACCCCGCAGGCTTCAATGCCGCTTTCGTCACGGGCGGTGCAAACGTCCATCAGAATCAGGTCCACGCCACCACGCAGACAGAACAGCTCCGCATCGGCGGCGTTGGGAATGATCCCCGCAAGGGTGTAATTTTCGCTTGTTTTGATGATGGCTTCCATATTTTCCTGAGCCATCTTCTGATCTTCTACGATCAATACGTTGGTCATCATACACCCTCCTTTCCTTTGGGTACGGTAACGGTTAATTGGAATCTCGGTCGGGACTGTACGGTCATACTGCCACCCGCTCTCTCTACTCTGCGACGCAAGGTGGAAAGTCCGCCACCCTCTTTGATTTCAGCATCCGGCTGTTTGCCGTCGTTATATACAACAACGGTTGCGTCAGTCTCGGTTTCGGTAAAGTCTGCATACAGCTCACTTGCGTCTGCATAGCGGACGGCGTTTGTCACGCACTCACGCACGGCGCAGGTGAGAAGATAGGCCGCCTTTTCTTGCAAAGGTAAATTTCCCTTTTGCACAAAGTTCAGTTTTACCGATTGGCAGGTCTTTTTGATTTGCAACAGCATATCCTCGTCGGAGGTTTCGTTGTTATATTTAATCATCGAAACGGCTCTCTGCCAAGCAATCGCCATGCTATCGGGGATGCTTTCGTCTGAACCTTCCTGTAAATACTTTTGTGCGGCAATAAGGCATCTGCCCATTTCATCGTGAACACGCATTTTGGTGTTGAGGATTTCTTCCTCACGGGTAACGGTCACAACGTTGGCAGAGAGGACTTGCAGATCGGATTGGACACGGCGAAGCTGTGCATTTTCCTCCTGCAGTGCCACTCGGTTTTCGTGAAGCTCGGTAACGTCGGTTGCGATATACTGCGTATAGGGATTGCCGCTTTCGTTGGTAAAGGCGCGCTTTTCCAAATGCCACGCTCTGCCATCAGGCAAAACGAACACAAGCCCATCCTTTTTCGCATCGGTCGTGGGGATGAAATCATCAGCAAGACAATGTTCCAGGTCGGTAATAAACTGCACGTCTTTTCCGCACACGGCAAAGCTGAAGCGTTGCATTGCGTGGTTGCAAACCACGGGAAGTCCCGCTTCGTTAAAGAAGCATACGCCGGTTGGCAGGTTGTCAAAGGCTTATTTAATGGATGCGTTATTGATTGTCTTACGGTGTTTGGTTTCGCCAAGAAGAAACCAAGCACCCAAGGCTATGGACAACACTGTGACGAGCATCAGCACCAAATAAGGAACGTGCAGATGCAAGCCTTGCTCGGCTCCTGTGATACGGCTGTCAAGCTGCATGAAAACGTACAGCGTTGCGTTCAGTAACAGCAGCGCACCCATACCGATCATTTTCGGCAATTTGCATTTCCGCTTAAACA
>JAFSIW010000070.1 GCA_017439545.1 Clostridia bacterium
GGAGGAAGATACAAGAAACCAACCGTCGAATATAGGACCAAAAACAAGAAAACCACTCAACGAGCGGTTGAGTGGGGAGGGGTTAATAGAATAAATAAACAAACACAAACGAACAACAAGAGCAAGGCCAAGTCTTGCAAAAACTTATTACTTCTTACCTATTACTTCTTACTTTCCAAAAAATCCTGAATGCAATTTAGGTAAGAGTGAAGAAGTAAGAGGTAATAAGTAAAAATCCTGAACGCTGTCGCATTCAGGATTTTTTGGGACCGACACTCAAAATGGAACCGGTCTAAAAACCTAATTTTCTTTCGATATTAACTTTAAAAAATTCCTGAACCTATCATTTAATAAAGCGGTAAATCTCCTGTCAACTCGTCAGCAATATTAGCAGGCAAAGGCTCTAAAGCAAGGCAAGTCTTCGTAGGAACACCGTGAAATTCTGTCATTCCTGCATCAGTAATGACAGCGGCGATAATTCCCTTTTCTTTCGCCTTTTGTGCTATATCCAATAAAGACTCTTCAGAATCGACATAAACACATACCTTAGCACAACCATATAAAAACCAATCAGACAAAGGAGAATTAGACTTGTCTATATTTTTCAAAACAAGACCATCTATAGTCATTTCAAAATCATTAAGGCGTCCTTCCTTTTTCAGCGCCATCAAGATAGCATCGATACAAGCATGACCTGCTTGTGCCGCTATTTTACCTTTACGCATCTTTAAATCCCGACGCATCACAATCATCATTTTTGATTTATACACTGTTGCTCTCACCACCTTAGATGTATTATAGCATAAAAGTGGCGAAGCCGCAATACTTCTTCACTATTCACTATTACTTATTACCTTCCAAAAATCCCGAATGCAAGTTTCAGTGAAGAGTGAAAAGTGAATAGTGAAAAAATAAAATCCCGAACGCTTTTACATTCGGGATTTTTGGAGCTGCTAGCCAGAGTCGAACTGGCGACCTCATCCTTACCAAGGATGCGCTCTACCTCCTGAGCCATAGCAGCATATTAAAAAAGTGGCGACCTGGATGGGGCTCGAACCCACGACCTCTAGCGTGACAGGCTAGCGTTCTAACCAGCTGAACTACCAGGCCACAGCCGTCAACTTGACGCTTGATTATTATAGCATAAACCTTTTATTTGTCAAGCATTTTTTTGCATTTTTTCAAATTTTCTTTTTATTGACAATTATGTGAAATATGGTACAATAAAAAAACAAGGGATGGAGGGGTGACGATGCGTTCGGATATTTGCAGTATTCCCGTTGCCGAGGTGTTTGAACCGAAGGACGGTTGTCCGATTTGCCGCATGCGTGATATGCTGGAGGAACGGATGTTGGAATATATTATGGGTGCCGCTATGATGGAGCCTGACGTGCGCATCCAAACCAATAAAGAAGGCTTTTGCTTTACCCATTACAAAAAAATGCTGAACCGCCGCAATCGTCTTTCGGTGGCACTGATGATGGAAAGCCACCTGAAAGAAATTGAAAAAAAGGTGTTCGGCGGGTTGCTTACCACCAATTCCGGTAAGGGGAAAGCGGGAGAGCGGATGACCGAATCCTGCTTTGTGTGCCATCAGATCGAAAACGGGATGACTGCCCTTGTTCGCAACACCATGGTGCTGTATGAAAACGATCGGGATTTTCGTCAACTGTTTTCCGAACAGCCGGAGTTTTGCCTGCCTCACTTTGCTCTGCTTACCGAGGCGGCGGACAAGAATCTGCCCAAGAAATATCGGGCGATGATGAAGGACGATCTGTCAAAGATCACGTTAGCGGCCTTACAGGAGCTCCACAAGGATGTAAAACACTTTTGTGATATGTACGATTATCGCAACAACACCGAGGATGCGGATTGGGGCAACTCCCGTGATTCGCTGGAACGCTCCACCAAGTTTTTAACCACAAGAGATCCCGAGCGGGAATAATATAGTTTGAGGGGGATACATATGAAACAAAAACTTTTTCGTTTGGTGGCGCTGATTCTGGCGCTGAGTATGCTGGCGATCTTGCCCGGCTGTACCATTTTGGGTAAGGAGATCAAGCTACCTGATTTCGCTTCGCTTCTGCCCGGCAAAAAGCTTCCGCAGGCGGTAGCGGGGGTGGACAGCGACGTGTTTCACGGCTTTGAAACCTACGTCAATGAGCACGGCTATACCGATTGCGTGTTTAAGCGTGCTGACGTAACCGACTTTGAGCAGGATGAAGTGGTGGGTCTTTGCCGCAACAACGGGGTTTGGTACGGCTTGGTTTCGGTCCGCTTTAACGACGAATACCGCAGTCTGTTTTGCGAGGACGTAACCGATATGGCGATGTATCTGGTGGAACAGAACGGAAAAGGGTACGTGATGACCTATACCCAATCCATGGCGCAGACTGCCGATGGCGGCAGCAATATGACCAACCGTTATCAACTGTTCCGCTATAACACGGCAGGGGAGAAGGACATTCTGGAGGAAAAAGAGGTCACCTATAACAGCAACTCGTCGGATGCCACTGCGGTTGCCGAGTTCTTTGCCGCCTGCAACGGCTATCTTGCTAACGGTGACGTGATCGTTGACCCTTACCGTTTGCAAGGCAAGGCGTGGTTGGGCTCAGCCGATTACGGCAGCATTCCCGACGATTCCTTGATCGAAGATCAGCAAAACACGCCCGCTTACCCGCCTGAGGATGGGGAAGAAATGCTGGGTTTTGTGCAGATCAACGATCCCAAATCCTGGTTGAATCTGCGGGAAGGTCCCGGTACCAATTACCCCTGCGTGTATACCGAACCCGGTAACAAAAAGAGCATTGTAAAGCAAGCCCAAGGCTCGCCCGTAACCATTTTAGAGACCATTGAGACCGGCGATGCCAAGAATCCTGTTTGGGTGAAAGTTCGTATTACCTATGCAGGGCAGGAAATCGTGGGGTATTCTTCTAAAAAATACATTCGGGTAGCCGAATAAGCCAAAACAAAAAGAGGTGTGGAGTGAACCCTCCACACCTCTTTTTTTATTGTTTTATATCTGTTCGCTGAACAGATATGATATTGCAAAATCATTGGTTTGTTCGTCAATGGTAATCAACGTGCTGCCAATCAGATTTCTGTCAATGTAAGAACCGGTACTGCTTTTCAGTCCCCATGTGTAGCGGATGCCCTCATAGGCAATGCTCAATGCCACTTGGTGTTGGTGCCCGAAGAACATCCCTTTGCATCCCATGTTGGCGGCTATGATGTCCAGTCCCTTGCTGCCCCCTCCACTGGGTGCTTCGGTGGCGATACCAAAGTCGCCGTCTTCGGTGGGGGTAAAGGGTAGTTCCATATAATCGGGATAATATTTGTCAATGGCGCCATATGCACAAGCAGGGGGAATGTGCATAAACATAAGGGAGGGTATTTGTTTGCCTAAATCGTATTCAATGCCGTAGGCGGTGTTTTTTATCCAATTGATTTGATCAGCTTGTAATCCGCTTTCGGTGCAAATGATATCGGCTTGGGGATTCCCCTGTAATAGAGAGGCGTTGGTGCCGTTGGTATCCAGCGCCCATAAAATATATTTGTACTGTCCGCCTTGTTTGACCGCTACGGTATAGTTGGAATCCCCCGTGCAGTCTGCCGAAGCAAACAGGCAATAATCGCTTTGTTCTAACATGGCTTTTTGCCAGGTGGTGCCCACAATGCTTTCTCGGTCATGGTTACCGAATACAATCATCCAGGGAATCTCATAAGAATCCATCATGGTGCATAGTTCTTCCCACTCAGCACCGGTGTCGTCAAAGGCACCTTCTACGTTGTCGCCACCTAATACAATCAGGTCGGGATTGGCGGCGTTAATGGCTTCGGTCACAAAGGGCCAAACCGATTCAGTCATATTCAGACCAAAAGGACCGCTGTATCCGTGACGGGTGACCTCGCCTACTTCTAAATAGGTAGGTTGCAGGTCATTGAGTTGCAAAATCTTAATATCCCGCCCTTCGGGGATCTCTAGCACAAAGTCTACTTCTTGTCCTGCCACCAATTCACCGTTGGGGATAAAATCGGGGATGGCAGGTGGTGCGTTGGGGTCTAAATCTTGCGCAGGAAAGCGATCGATTTTCCCCACCACGTATTGTAAAATCAGCAAGGCATCTTCGGCGGTGTGGTCAAAATACCCCAGCGAGAAAATGTCTCCCGTTACGTCGGCGGCATAGTATCCATCCCGATCTAAATAAAGTTTCCCTACCACCACTTGTAACGTGATGAGAGCATCGGCAGCAGAGACGGTGCCGTCTGCGTCTACGTCACCGTAGGTGTAGGACATATCGGCAATGATGGAGGTTGCATTGCCGCAAATCAGAAGCGAGAGGATTAAAAGAATACAAAGAATCCGTTTCATAATGATTCCCCCTTATACTGTCAGTATAGTACATCAGGTGGTTTAATTCAACTAAAAACATAAAGGGAGGAACAATGGAAATATTGCCCAATGTGTTCCTCCCTTGTGTTGTTATTCGGTTGTAACGGTGGCGGTTTCTTCGATCCGATCGGTGCATTTTTCCATTAAGAATTGGAGTCGCAGGGTATCCTCCCCACCGTAATGGTCGATCATATCCTCTTGGGTAAAGCCTTCTACCGCAAACAGAGCGGTGTAATCGTTCACGTATTGCTCATACTCTTGGTCAGACAGGGTGATCTTTTCTTTTTTGCACAAGGCTTCAATCACCAGCTCCTGCTTGAGGATCTCTTGATTATAGGTCAAGGAATATTCCTCAAATTCCTCCATGGTAGCCACGCCGAAAGAAAGGGAAACATAGTCGATAAACTCCATTTCGTATTTGTCGGCACCCTCTTGCAGGTCAGCCTTGTACTCCTTTTGCATACGGCTCAGTCGCTTGGCGGGATAGGATTTTATCTGAGAATCCTCTACCACCATATTCCACAGGGTGTTGCGAACGGTGGCTTTGTTAAAGTCCGCCACTTCTTGCTCATATTCGGCTTTGGCGGCGGCGGTAAAGGCATCCACCGAGTCATATTCGGTCTGCTCCTTCACCCATTGCTCGGTGAGTTGGGGAATCTGCAAGCGGGTCACCTTGGTCACGGTTACCGAAAAATCAATGGTCTTGCCTGCGTAGTCCTTGAGCACGTGCCCGTCGGGTACGGTCAGGGGAGCGGTCAGGGTGTCGCCCGCCTTTACTCCCAGCAGATGGGAGTCTAACCCCGAAATCACGAATTCATTTTCCCCCAATACTACCGTGGCCTCGTTGGAGGACAGGTCGGTCAGCGCCTGTCCGTTTAAGGAGGAGGTGAAGGAAAAGGTAACGTGATCACCATTTTCGGCGCCGTCATTCACGGGAATCCGGGTGGCGGAGGCTTCCAGCTTCAGATTGATAAAGTCCTGAAGATCCTTTTCGTTGGGCTCGTCCACGTCCACCGTGGCGACGAGATTCTGATACTGCCCCAGCGTGACGTACCGATCGGGATCATTGCGACCCAGCAGATCCACCGCAAGATAGGTCAGCGTGCCCACGATGAGCACCGCCAGCAACGCAATCACCAAGGTGATGGGCTTGATCTTTTTCATTGTGTCGCCTCCCTTATACCGCAACGGGAATCTTTTGTCCCAAGGTGTGATATTCGTAATCTTCTACCGAAAAACTGTCTACGGTGAAATCGTAAAAGTCGGTAACGGTGGGATCCAGCGTGACCTTGGGAGCGGGGAAGGGCTCTTTGGTGAGCATTTCCTTCACCATATCCACGTGGCGGTCGTAAATGTGACAGTCGGCGATCACGTGGACGAATTCACCGGGTTTCAGTCCGCTCACTTGGGCAAACATCATGGTCAGAGCGGCATATTGCACCACGTTCCAGTTGTTGGCGGTGAGCATATCCTGAGACCGCTGATTGAGAATGGCGTTGAGCTTGTCACCCGTTACCGAAAAGGTCATGGAGTAAGCGCAGGGGTACAGATTCATTTCGTGCAGATCCTGATGCACGTAAATGTTAGAGAGGATCCGCCGTGAGCCGGGGTTGTTTTTCAGATCGTAAAGGATGCGATCCACCTGATCGAACTCCCCTTCGGGATACTGATGCTTGACCCCCATCTGATATCCGTAAGCCTTGCCGATGGAGCCGGTTTCATCCGCCCAGGAGTCCCAGATCTTGCTGTTCAGGTCGTTCACGTTGTTGGACTTCTTTTGCCAGATCCACAAAATCTCATCAATGGCGGCTTTGAAGTTGGTTTTGCGCAGGGTCATTAAGGGAAATTCCTTTTGCAGGTCGTAGCGATCCACCACACAAAACTTTTTCACCGTGTGAGCAGGGGTACCGTCTTCCCAACGGGGACGCACCGGCAGATGGGTGTCCCAAGCCCCGTTTTCTAAAATATCTTTACAGTTTTCAATAAACAGTTGATCGGCGTAAGACATAACTCATTCTCCTTGATTCAATTCGTCTAAGGTCAGGGTAAAGGCGGGCAGATATTCTTCCATAAAGACCGTCAGCTCGGGCAGATCCATTGCCTGCAATGTCGCAAGGGTAGAGCGACCTGCGTGGTCAAACTCCCGATTACCCATTTTTTCTTCTTCCAAACACTTGATGTAGGCGGTCAGCTTGTCCGCCGCCTTGCACAGCACCCACAATTCTTTGTCCTCCTCTGTGGGTTCAAACAAAGAGGTGTATTCTTCTCGCAATTCTTCAGGGAGCATGGAAAGCATCCGTTTGCCTGCCTCCGACTCCATTTGCTTGTAGGAGTTTTTCAGATCCTCATTGCGGTATTTGATGGGGGTGGGCAGGTCTCCCGTGATGATTTCGGTGGAGTCGTGATACAGACCGATCAGCGCCGCCCGCTCGGCATTCACCTTGCCCCCGAACCGCTTGTTACGAATGACCGCCAGTGCGTGGGTGATGGCGGCAGTCTCCATGGCGTGCTCGCTTAAGTTTTCCGACAGGGTGTTGCGCATCAGCGCCCAGCGGTGAATGTATTTCATACGGAACAGCATGGCAAAAAACGGATAAGCCATAAAACGTCCTCCCTTGTGTACAGTAAATCAATTTATTATAGCATAAACGGGGGAGGGGTGTAAAGAGTTAATTTGCGCGGTCGCGGGATTTTTCATTTTCCCATTGAGTTTTGGTTTCACCTATGGTATACTGTCTATATATACCTAAAAAGAAATGAGTGACGTTATGTTCCGCAAAAAAAACGGCGAGTCTTCGTTGTGCAAGCCCAAAGAACAATACGGTCTGATGATCCTGCTGGCATTCATCGCCGCCTGTGCCCTGTTTATCCCTTACATCATCCAGAATGACGGCTACTTTTTGTACTACGGTGACTTTAACGTGCAACAGATCCCCTTTTACAAATTGGCCCATCAAGCCGTGCGGGAGGGGAGCATTTTTTGGAATTTCGGCACCGACCTTGGCGCCAATTTCATCGGCTCATACAGCTTTTATCTGCTGGGCAGTCCCTTCTTTTGGCTGACCCTGCCTTTTCCCAATGATTTTGTGCCTCATTTAATGGGGCCGTTGCTCATTTTAAAATTCACCTGCGCCGCCGTGGCGGCCTACGCCTTTATCAGCCGCTTTGTGAAAAACAAAGACTATGCGGTTATCGGCGGTCTGCTGTATGCCTTTTCGGGCTATTCGGTCTATAACATCTTCTTTAACCATTTTCATGAGGCCATCATTCTGTTCCCGCTGTTGCTCCTTTCGCTGGAATGGCTGATGTGCCGCGAGCGGGTGGCTCCCTTTATTTTCATGGTAGCCTTCAGCGCCTTTTGTAACTACTATTTCTTTTTCGGTATGGTCATTTTCACGGTGATCTATTTCGTCATCCGCGTGCTGTCGGGGGATTGGGATATGTTTGTCCGCCCCTTCTTTATCAAGCGGGATATCGGTCGTTTTGCTCTGCTGGCGCTGTCGGCGGTGGCAGGGGTGCTCATTAGCGCCGTAATGCTGTTGCCCGCCATTCTTGCCATTACCGGCAACACCCGAATCGACAGTTATCTCACCGGCTGGAACGGCATTGTGTACAGTCGCAGTCAGATCTACGCCTATATCTTCCAATGCTTTTTCTTCCCACCCGATCTGCCTGCCCGTCCGGTGTTCTTCCCCGATGCCGACGTAAAATGGTCGTCGGTGGCAGGCTGGTTGCCCCTGTTTGGTATGACCGGCGTGTTCGCCCATATGGCGGCTCATCGCAAAAGCTGGCAAAAAAAGCTGATCGTCACCTGTATGGTCATCGCTTTGGTCCCCATTCTCAACAGTGCCTTTTCGGCCTTTAACTACAGCTACTACGCCCGCTGGTTCTATATGCCCGTGCTGATTATGGCGTTAATGACCGCTCAAGGACTGGAAGATACCAAGGTAAACTGGGTCAAGGGTTGGAAGTGGTCGGCCGCCATTACCACCCTGTTTGTGCTGGTGGTAGGCTTCTTCCCTGCGGGGCAGTATTCCGACGGCTCGTTCAGCGGCTTCGGTTTGTATACCGACGGATATCAGGACCGTTTTTTGGTCACCGGCGCCATTGCGGTGATCAGTCTGCTGTTGCTGTTGTTCCTGCTGTTCATCAAAAAGAAATGGAAAAGCGAGTTTACCCGCACCGCCCTGTGTCTGGTGCTGTTGGTGTCGGTGGTGTATTCCTCCTACTCGGTAGCAATGGGCAAGAGCAGTTCCTACAGCGCCAAGGATTATATCATCCCCCATATGCTCAACGGCTATGATACCATTCAGCTTGCCGATGCCAAGGGGGAGGTCAAGCCCGCCGCTGAGATCGACGACGTGCGTATCGACGTATATAAGTCCATGGACAACGTGGCAATGTTCTTTGGTATGAGCGGCATCAACGCCTTCCACAGCATTGTGCCCGGCTCGGTCATGGAGTTTTACGATTACGTGGACGTGGAGCGCACCGTTGCCACCCGTCCCGAGACCGAGCGGTATGCCCTGCGGGGTCTGCTTTCGGTGAAGTATATGTTTGACTACGCATCGGACAGCAGTAAATTCGAAAACGCCGCAGGCGGTATGGAACTGCCCGGTTTCAGCGTATACGCTCCCGATTCGGAAGAAGGGGCAAAAGAGGATAGCCTGCAAAACGGCTTCTACGTTTATCAGAATGAATACTTTATTCCTTACGGCTTTACCTACGACTACTACATTACCGAGGAATATATGGAAAAATTCGCCAAACAAGATCGGGTGGATATGATGCTCAAGGGATTGCTTCTCACCGATGAGCAGATTGAAACGTACGGTCATTTGATGGCGGATCTGGCATCCACCGGCGAGGACTACGGGGAACAACTGAATTACAACTCCTATATGAACAGTTGTCTGGAACGGGCGGCAACCGCCTGTAGTGAGTTTACCACCGACTCCCGCGGCTTTACCGCCAAAACCACCTTGAAGAAGGACAATCTGGTGTTCTTCAGCATTCCCTATGACGAAGGCTGGTCCGCCACGGTGGATGGGGTAGCCGTTCCCATTGAAAAGGTGAACGTCGGTTTTATGGCGGTGCCTGTGTCGGGAGACGGTAACGAGCATACCATCCGATTCACCTACGATACTCCGGGACTGACCGTGGGGTGTGTGACCACCTTCTTCGGTCTGTTGGTGGCCGCCGCATTGGTGCTGTTTGTGCGCCGCTATCGCAAGACCCATACCGTTGCGATGGAAGAAGCCTTGTATGAAGAAGAACTAGCCCGTCTGGAGGCAGAACGCTTAGCCGCGCAACAGGCGGAGGAAGCAGCACGTCAGGAGGAATTGGCACGCCTTGCCGCCGAGGCCATGGAGCCGTCGGAGGAACAGCCGCAAGCCGAGACCGACGAAACCAAGCAGGAGGAATAAGAATGAGCGTATTGTATGTGGTAGTACCCTGTTATAACGAGCAGGAGGTGTTGGGTGAAACCACCCGCCGCCTGAGTGATGAACTGACCCGTCTGATTGGGGCGGGCGTATGCCATCCCGACAGCCGCATTCTGTACGTGGACGACGGCAGTAAAGACAAGACATGGTCGATGATTGAAGCGTTCCATGCCGAGAATCCTTTGGTCTGCGGCATTAAGCTGGCCCATAACCGAGGGCATCAAAATGCCTTGCTGGCAGGGTTGATGACTGCCAAAGACCGTTGCGATTGCACCGTTTCTATGGACGCGGACCTGCAGGACGACGTAACCGTGCTTGGCGCTTTTATGGAGAAATACCACCAAGGCAATCAGGTGGTGTACGGGGTGCGAAGCAGTCGCAAGACCGATACCATGTTCAAACGCGCCACTGCGCAAGGCTATTACAAGGTGCTGGACGCATTGGGGGTCGAGGTGGTGTATAACCACGCCGATTGCCGTTTGATGAGCCGTCAGGCGCTGGAGGAATTGTCCCATTATCGGGAAACCAATCTGTTTTTGCGGGGAATGGTACCCCATCTGGGCTTTCAAAGCGACGTGGTGTATTTTGAACGGGCCGAGCGGTTTGCAGGCGAGTCCAAATATCCCTTAAAGAAAATGCTGGCGCTGGCGTGGGACGGAATTACCTCCTTCAGCGTAAAACCCCTGCAATGGGTGTGGGGCGCAGGCATAGGGCTGAGTGTGCTGTCGGTACTGGGATTGATTGCTTGTCTGGTGCTTTGGCTGTGTCAGGTGCCTTTTAGCGGTCTGTGGGCGGCGGTGGCCGCCGTTTGGCTGATGGGAGGCGTGTTGCTCATTGCTATGGGGATTCTCGGAAGCTATCTGGGCAAACTGTATTTTGAGGTGAAAGACCGTCCTCGCTTTGCGGTAGAAAAGGCGGTTTTCTCTCAAAATTCTCATGAAGAATAATCTTTTTTCCTTCTCCTCTGTCAACGGTTGACAGGGGAGAATTTTTTGTGATTTTTTGGCCGAGAAATGGCTGAAATCCCGAAAAAGCGGTTGATTTTATTGCGGTAATATAGTATACTAAACTATAATTGGGGAAAGGAGTGTCAAAGTATGAAAAAACGAATTTTACACCTGCTGTGCTTACTGGTTTGCTTTGCGCTCTTTACCGGTTGCAGTGAGGTGGCCGTTAACCCTCAAACCGCCATCAAAGCCCCCGGCGCGGTAGGCATTTACCGAGGAGTGCAGGACGCTTTGGAACAAGCGGTGGGTAAAAATATCGTGTTGAAATATCCATTGGTGGGCAACACCAATACCGCCTTTGCTCCCTGTGATTTTGAAGGAGACGGTGTGCAGGAAATGCTGGCGTTTTATCAACTTCCGGCAGAGGGTGCCGTCACACGGGTCAACCTGATTCGCTATATCGACGGAGACTGGCATTCGGTGCAGGACATTGAGCCGGCAGGCAGCGATATCGTAAACGTGGAATTCTGCGATCTGAATAACGACGGCATGATTGAACTGTGCCTCGGCTGGAATATATACACCAATCGCAACAATCAGATGTGTATCTATCAAATGGACAACGGAATGTTCATTCAGCGGGCGGCGGAAGCCTATACGAAGCACATTATTTGTGACATTGATCAGGATAAGGTTCCCGAATTGGGATTAGCTTTGCTGGACACTGCCGTAAATTCCTCCAACATTACTTTCTATGAGCTGAACCAAAACGAATGGGGTGTGTTGGGAGCGCTGTTGTTAGACCGAGGGGTGTCCTCTTACGCCAAGATCACGGCAGGTGGTGTGGGCTTTCAGGGAATGGGCGTGTATTTAGACGCTTATAAGGGAGCAGACAGTACGATCACTGAGCTTGTGTATTACAAGGGCGGTCAGTTGTATAATCCCTTTGCCAGCAGTGTGGATGCTTCTAATATTGCCACTCTGCGGTATTGTAAGCTAACCTCCACCGACGTGAATGACGACGGTACGTTGGAAATTCCCTTTATGGAGGCATTGCCCGGTTATGAGGCAGAGGAAGAGCAAGAGCAATCTCCCGAGGCCGTTAAGCAGACCGATATCAGTCAACATCTCATTTGCTGGCGCGCCTTTACCGGTAAGATCGGCGATCCTGTGACGATGTGGTGGTACAATCCGGCGGGGGGATATTATTTGGAAATCGACGGTGGTTGGCAGGGTGAGTTTACCGTGCTGTACCACGCTGACCGCAAGGAATATGCTTTTTACGGGTGGAATGGACAGGCGGTAACCGACCGGATCTTCTCCATTCGTTCCTTTACCGCTGAGGATTGGGACGCCCGAAATCAAAGCGAGTATACGCAAATATATACCGACGGCACCACCGTTTGGGCGGTGTCGATGGTGACAGATAATGGAGCAGGCGTAACCTTTGAGATGGTGAAAAACAGTTTCCATCTGATTTTACAATAGAGAGGTACTTTATGGAAAAACGTGTATTGGTTTGTGAAGATGAAGCGGCCATTCGTGAATTTGTGGTCATCAACCTAAAACGAAACGGATTTGATGTGCGGGAAGCCGAAACCGGTGAAGCCGCTTTGCGGATATTTATGGAAGAAGAAGGTCGCTTTCACGTGGCTTTATTGGATCTCATGCTACCGGGCATTGACGGTCTGACAGTATGTCGGGAACTGCGCAAAGCCAACGATAAGCTGGGTATTATTATGCTGACCGCCCGTACCCAGGAGACCGACAAGATCGCAGGACTTTCCGAAGGGGCGGACGATTATGTGACCAAGCCCTTCAGCCCTACCGAGCTGGTAGCACGGGTCACCTCGCTGTGTCGTCGGGTACAGCTCAACGGCCATCTGCCCGAGCCCAAACAAGCCGATCAGGTAACGATGGGTGAATTTGTGCTCAACCACCGTCGCCGTTGCCTTGAAAAAAGCGGCAAGACCATTGAATTGACCCAAGTGGAATTCCAAATTCTGGATTTTCTCTTTTCGCAAAAGGGTAACCCCGTCAGCCGTGAACGCATCTTAAAGCAGGTGTGGGGCGAGGCCTATGTGGGTGACGATAAGATCGTAGATGTAAACATCCGTCGCTTGCGGATGAAGATCGAAGAAGATGCAGGGAATCCCAAGCATTTAATGACCGTTTGGGGCAAGGGGTATAAATGGCAAAGCTGATCTTGCCCGTCTTGTAACATCAACCGCCAAAGGAGTGCCGTATGACCGTTTTACCAAAAAAACTGAATCTGAACGGTTTGACCAAGCGCTGGGTCTTTAGTGTACTCAGCGTGGTGCTCGGCGTGTTGATTTTGTTTACCGGCACGGTTTTGGTGGCGGTGCATCAGTACTACCGTATGGCGGCGCAAAACTTCTTGGTCACCGAGTCAGAGGACTTGATGAATCTGTTTGACAGTTATGCCTCGGCAGGCTCGGAGGAATTTGCCGCAGGGGCAAAGGAATATGCTGAAAGCTTTTTGCGCCACGACGAAATGGAAGTGCAGTTTTTAACCAGCGACGGTAGTATTTTGTTTTCTACCGCGGGCTTCGTTTCGGATAAATACGAGCAAAGCACTGACTATTCCAATGCGCTGACCTCGGCAGATCGCATTGCCGTATGGCGGGGACGTACCGATGCGGGTGAGCCGGTAATGACTGCTACCAGCGTGATTTTGTCTTCCCAAAACAAATCGGTTTGCGTGGGTGCCATTCGGGTGGTGGTCTCCTTGGAGGGTGTCAACCGCCAATACCGTATGGTTGCCACCGTGGTTATCAGCGTGGTGTTCGTGTTCTTCTTAATGATTATGCTGTCGGGCTTTTATTTCATCCGTTCCATCGTGTTGCCGGTGCAGGGCATCGGTCAGCGGGCGCGGCAGATCGCCCACGGGGACTTTGCTACCCGTATTGAGGTGGACCCTCGCCGTAAGGATGAAATTGCCGCCCTTTGTACCACCATCAACCAAATGGCGGAGGAACTGGCTTCTACCGAACAAATGAAAAACGAATTTATTTCCTCGGTGTCCCACGAGCTGCGTACCCCTCTGACCGCTATCAAGGGCTGGGGAGAAACGGTAATGGGCACGCTGGATGATCCGGAACTAACCCGCAAGGGAATGGAGGTCATCATCGGCGAAGCGGAGCGGCTGTCGGTTATCGTGGAGGATCTGCTGGACTTCTCCCGTATGCAAAACGGCAAGCTGACCTATGATATGAAGCCCTGCGACGTGGCTGCCGAAATGGGTGAGGCGATCATCAGCCTGTCGGCCACCGCCGCCGAGCAAAAGGTACTGCTGGATTTTAACGAGCCGGAGCAGGTCCCCATTCTGGTAGGGGATGCAGGACGGTTACAGCAAGTGTTTGTGAACATTGTGGGCAACGCTCTCAAATATACCCCCGCAGGCGGCAGCATTGTGGTGGATATCAAGACCCATGAAAACGAAATTGAGATTCTGGTGAGCGATACCGGTTGCGGTATTGATCCGGAGGATCTTGCCTATATTAAACAAAAATTCTACAAAGGGAAGGATGCGGTACGAGGCTCAGGCATTGGTCTTGCTATTGCCGATGAGATCGTTACGGCCCACGGCGGGCATATTGAGATTGCCAGCACGTTGCACGTAGGCACTACCGTTACCGTTTTCTTACCTGTGCGAAGCGAACATCTGTTGGATGATTCGGACTAAAGGAGGTTGCGCTATGCGCAAAAAATGCGAGAACCCCAAAAAGTGCTCGGTAGGCGGGCAAGCCTTGTTAGAGGGCATTATGATGAAAGGCCCCGGCAAAACGGTGATGGCTGTCCGTTTGCCGGACGGCAATATTGATTTAGAGCCCGTGCCCGAAAAGCACGTTAAGGACAAAATGAAGTTTTTGGGCTGGCCGCTGATCCGCGGTTCGGTGAATATGGTGGAATCCCTGATTACCGGCTACAAGGCGTTGATGCGCTCGGCTGAAAAACTGGGACTGGAAGATGACGACGAGGTGAAGGATTCTTGGCTGGGTCGTCTGTTCGGTGACAAGCTGATGTCGGTCATCGGCGGCGTGGCAATGGTTCTTGGGGTAGTTATGGCGGCGGCGCTGTTTGTGTATCTGCCTATCGTACTGTTCAATGGACTGAATATTTTAGTCAGCGACAGCTTGTATCTTTCTCTGAACGCACTGTTCAAAGGCTCTCAGGTGGCAGGGGTGTTGGATCCCTTTAAAGCCGTGTTCGAAGGGGTGGTCAAGATCCTCATCTTCGTAGGCTACGTGGCGGCAACCGCTCTCATGAAGGATATTCACCGTACCTATCAATACCATGGGGCAGAGCACAAGAGCATTTTCTGCTACGAGGCAGGTCTGGAACTGACCGTTGACAACATCCGTAAGCAAAAGCGGTTCCATCCCCGTTGCGGCACCTCCTTCTTGCTGTTAATGCTTATCGTCAACATTCTGGTGTCGGGGGTGCTGTTGCTTTGCTTCCCTCAACTCAAAGCCATTTCTTGGCTGTGGAGTCTGATTAAAATTTTGCTGTTGCCCATCATTTGCGGCATCGGTTACGAGATCATTCGTTTGTGCGGCAAGCATAATAATCTGTTCACCAAAATTGTGGCCGCTCCCGGGCTTTGGCTGCAACGGCTGACCACCAAGGAGCCGGATGACGATATGATCGAGGTGGCCATCGCCTCACTGAAAGCGGTGTTGCCCGAGTATCAGGAAAAAGAGCCTGAAGCCCCCATCAATCTGGATCTGAGCGATATTCCCGAGGTTTTGGATGAAGAAGAGTAAAGAAACCTATCTGGCAGGCCTTGCCCGTATGGAGCAGGCGGCGGTGGAAGATGCGGGCTTTGATTGCCTGCAACTGTTCGCCCATTTTACGGGTATGGATCGCGGTCGATTGCTTGCCGATGGCGATGCTCCTTTGACCGAGGGGCAGGTTGCCGACTTTTTGGCGGCGGTAGACCGTCGGTGCGGTGGCGAGCCGCTCCAATACATTTTAGGGGAATGGGAATTTTATTCCCTGCCCTTTACGGTGGGCGAAGGGGTGCTCATCCCCCGTGCCGACACCGAAATTTTGGTGGACGAAGCCTTGCGGCTCATAGAAGACGTGTCTTCTCCCAAGGTGGCAGACCTGTGCGCAGGCAGTGGGTGCATTGGCATCAGCATTGCCAAAAACCGCCCCGACGCTTCGGTGACGGCGGTGGAACTGAGTGATCGGGCGTTGCCCTATCTCAAACAAAATCTTCTCCGAAATAACGCGCAAAACGTCACGGTTTTGCAAGCCGACGTGCTGGCGGGAGGGGGGGAACTGACAGGGTTTGATTTGATCGTTTCCAATCCACCCTACATTCCCACGGCAGATCTTGCTCCCTTATCCCGTGAGGTGCATCACGAACCCACAATGGCGCTGGACGGCGGGGTGGACGGACTTACCTTTTACCGCTCCATTTTAGAACAATGGACCACCGCTCTGAGTCCCAAGGGAATGATGGCTTTTGAAGTGGGCATTGACCAAGCCGACCACGTGGCAAAAATGATGTCCCGCTATTTTGAACAGATCTATATTGTGCCGGATTTAAACCAAGTCCCACGAGTGGTACTTGGCGTTGATATAATAAAAGAGAAGGATTAACATAGAAAAGAGGATGTAATTATGGCAGACAAAAAAGTGAAAGACACTCCCGCAAGTGATCGCAAAAAGGCGTTAGAAACCGCCTTGATGCAAATTGAAAAAGAATTCGGTAAAGGCGCCGTTATGAAACTGGGCGACAATCGCGCCATGAACGTGGAAGCCATTTCCACCGGCTCGCTGTCGTTGGACATTGCCTTGGGCATCGGCGGTGTACCCAAGGGTCGTATTATTGAGATCTACGGACCGGAATCTTCCGGTAAAACCACCATCGCCTTGCACGTGGTTGCCGAAGCCCAAAAACAAGGGGGCGAAGCCGCGTTTATTGACGTGGAACACGCTTTGGATCCTGTGTATGCCGAAGCCTTGGGCATTGATATCGATTCTCTGTTGGTCTCCCAACCCGACAACGGCGAAAACGCTTTGGAAATTGCCGAAGCCTTGGTGCGTTCGGGTGCGGTAGACGTGGTGGTTGTGGACTCGGTTGCCGCTTTGGTACCCAAAGCCGAAATCGAAGGCAATATGGGTGACAGCCATATGGGTCTGCAGGCCCGTCTTATGTCCCAGGCTCTGCGTAAATTGGCAGGGGCCATCTCCCGCTCTAACTGCCTTGTGATCTTCATCAACCAATTGCGTGATAAGATCGGTGTGATGTTCGGCAATCCGGAAACCACCACCGGCGGTAAAGCCTTGAAATATTACGCTTCGGTGCGTATCGATATCCGCCGTATGGAAACGCTGAAAGTCAACGGCGAAATGGTGGGCTCTCATACCCGTGCCAAGGTGGTAAAAAATAAGGTTGCTCCTCCTTTCCGTGAAGGGGAATTTGATATTATGTACGGCGAAGGCATTTCCCGTGAAGGGGAAATCGTAGACCTTGGTGTAAAAGCCGATATCATCCAAAAGAGCGGCGCCTGGTTCTCTTATGAAGGGGAACGGTTGGGTCAAGGCCGTGACAACGTGAAAAAACTGTTTAAAGAAAATCCTGCTCTGGCGGCTGAAATCGAAGGCAAGATTCGGGAATGGGCCAAAACCGTGGGCCGTCCCGCAGGCAAACCGGTCGTTCCCGTGGTAGCGCCTGCTCCCACAGCAGAGGACGAAACCCCTGCCCGCAAGGTAAATCTTGACATTTCGGTTGACGAAGCAGAATGATCGTCACCGACCTTCGTAAACGGCGTCACCGTCTGACTGCTCTGTTTTTTCAAGGGTGGGAGGAGGCGGTGCTTCTGGATACCGAAACCCTGCTGTTGGCAGGCATTCGGGTAGGGCAAGAGGTAAGCGAAGAAGATTTATCTGCTTTGCAAGACAAGTCCAACCGCAACCGCGCCTATGAAAAGGCGTTGTATCTGTTGGAATACCGTCCCCATTCCCGTCAGGAATTGCTCAATAAGGTTTTGCGGGAATACCCCGAAGAAGCCGCCTTGGAGGCGGTGGAACGGGTGGCGGAATTGGGACTGCTCAACGACGAGCAATATGCCGCCGATCTGGCGCAGGAGTTTTTAAACCGCAAAGGCTACGGGGTGCATCGCGCCCGTCAGGAACTGATGCGTCGGGGTATTGATCGGGATTTGATCGATACGGTACTGCAAAATACCGAAAGTGATCCCGAAGCCCAACTGATTCAGATCATTACCAAAAAATACAAACCTGTTCCTACCGACCGTAAGGGGGTAGAAAAGGTGATTGCCGCCATGGTGCGCCGTGGCTATGAATTTTCGCAGGTGCGACACGCCTTGCAACAAATTGCTGAAATCGAGGTGGAAGAGCCGTGGCAATAAAAATCGGAATGGCATCCTTGGGCTGCCCTAAAAATCAGGTGGACGGCGAAATGCTGTTGGCACGGCTTACCGCCGCAGGATATGAGCTTACTCCTTATGAAGAGCAGGCGGACGTGATCATCGTCAATACCTGCGGATTTATTGAAGATGCTAAGCAGGAGGCGATTGACACCATTTTAGACCTTGCTCAATGGAAAACGCAGGGCAACTTAAAAGCCTTGATCGTTACGGGTTGCCTTTCCGAGCGGTATCGGGAACAGTTGGAAACCGCCATTCCCGAAATTGACGGCGTGGTAGGCATCGGCAAAAACGGAGATATCGTTACAATTGTAGAACAGGCGCTGGCAGGGCAAACGGGTGGCTATTATGCCGAAAAAACCGATCTTCCTTTAGAAGGGGAGCGGGTGATCATCAATCCCCCTCACTACGCCTACTTAAAGGTGGCTGAAGGATGCAATAATCAGTGCGCTTACTGCGCCATTCCTGCCATTCGGGGCGAAATGCGCAGCCGCAAGATGGAAAACGTGGTAGCCGAAGCCGAGTGCTTGGCGGCCCGTGGGGTAAAGGAACTGATCGTGGTAGCCCAAGACACCACCCGCTATGGGGAGGACCTTTACGGCAAGCCGATGCTTCCGCAATTGCTTACCCGCCTTTGCCAAATCGAGGGGATCGAGTGGATTCGCATTTTATACGCGTACCCCGATCGGGTGACCCCTGAACTGCTTTCGGTTATGGCGAAGGAAGAAAAGATTGTGAAATACCTTGATCTGCCCATCCAACATTGTAACGGCGACGTGTTAAAACGAATGAACCGACCGGGCAATCGGCAAAGTCTGACCCGGTGTATTGCCGACCTGCGGGATGCCGTGCCCGACATTCAGATCCGCACCACCGTAATGGTGGGCTTCCCCGGAGAGACCGAAGAACAGTTCGAGGAACTGTGCGAGTTTGTAAAAGAAATGAACTTTCCTCGCCTTGGCTGTTTCGCCTTTTCGGAAGAAGAAGGCACACCTGCCGCCGAAATGGACGGCGCCGTTCCTATGGAGGTTCGCCTGCAGCGGCAAGAGATTTTGATGGAACAACAAAGTTTATCGCTGATGGAATTGACCCGCCAAAAGGTGGGCACGGTGCAACGGGTGCTGATCGATGAATTTGATTACGACCGCAATCAGTTTGTAGGTCGCACCACCGCCGATGCGCCCGAAATCGACTGCAAGGTGTACGTCAATGCCGCGCAAGGCACCATTGGTGGTTTTATGCAGGTGCGCATCGTCGATACCGAAGATCTTGATTTGATCGGAAATATGATAGAAAGCGAGTGTGGCCAATGAACACACCCAACAAGTTAACCGTAATGCGAATGATTTTGACCCCCTTCTTTTTGCTTGCCCTGCTGTGGGAATTCCCTTTCCACTATTGGGTAGCGTTGGGTATCTTCATTTTTGCCTCTCTTACCGATATGTGGGATGGCAAATTGGCTCGCAAATACAATTTGATTACCGATTTCGGCAAGTTTTTAGACCCCATTGCCGATAAAATGCTCACCACCGCCGCATTTCTCGGATTTATTCAGTTAGACCTTGGTGTCGGCGTGGTGTGGATTACCTTCTTGGTGCTCATGCGGGAGTTTATGGTGGCTTCGGTACGTATGCTTGCCGCCGCCAAAGGCACGGTGATTGCCGCCGATATTTGGGGCAAGGTGAAAACCGTGGTGCAAATGGTCGCCGTGATTATGGTGCTTTCTTTTGAAGGATTTATGGAGTTGTTTGCCCGTTTTTGCCCCTCCTTCACCCTGCTGAATGCCCCTATGGTGATTTTGTATAATATCGTTTTGTGGGCATCGGCTGTATTGACCGTGATTTCGGGTGTAAACTATCTGGTCAAGAACAAAGAATGCCTTGGATTAAAAGATTTATAAATTTTTTTTAAAAAAACAGGTGCAATTTACCTTTATATCGTGTATAATAAATCAAATGCCATAAACAAGCCAAGTAGTTTGCTTTGATCCGACAGAGAGGAAAGACCGTAGGCTGTAAGTCTTTCTCGGCGCTCAACACAAATGAATGCCCTTGTTTGCAGGCATCCCCAACCCACTTTGGTGGCAGTATGGATGCTCGGAAGCCCACTCCGTTATCGGTGGTAAGAGTAACAAAGTGAGAGTGGAACCGCGACTATTCGCCTCTTTCTTCCCTGTGGGAGAAAGAGGTTTTGTTTTTTATAAAGAGGTGACGGTATGTTTACACGCTTAAAAGAAGATATCAAAGCCATTAAACAACGGGACCCTGCCGCCCGTTCGGCAATCGAAATTATGATGCTGTATCCCGGCTATAAAGCCATTCGGATGCATCGCCGCGCCAATTGGTGCTTTCGTCACAATTTAAAATTCCTCGCCCGATACATCTCCCAACGGGCGGTGCGTAAAACAGGGATCGAAATTCACCCCGGTGCTACCTTGGGTCGCCGTGTGTTTATTGACCATGGTACAGGAGTGGTCATCGGCGAAACCGCCGTGGTGGGGGACGACGTGACCATTTACCAAGGGGTTACCTTGGGCGGTACGGGCAAAGATACCGGCAAGCGACATCCTACCATTGAAAGCGGCGTGATGATCGGCGCAGGCGCCAAGGTGCTTGGCCCCTTTACGGTGGGTGCGAACTCCCGTATTGCCGCAGGTGCGGTGGTGCTCCACGAGATCCCACCCGAATCCACTGCCGTGGGTGTGCCTGCCCGTGTGGTCAAGCGGGACAATGTGCGCCTCACCGACAATTTGGATCAGGTGCACGTACCCGACCCCATTTCTCAAAAGATCTGTATGTTAGAATCCAAAATTTATCATTTGGAAAAACTGTTAAAGGAACAGCAAGATGAAAAATAATATTATTTTTGATTTAGACGGCACGTTGACCGAATCGGGTACGGGTATCAAAAATTCCGTGCGGTATACCTTGCAACATTACGGCTTACCCATGGAAGACGATGAATCGCTCAACCGCTACGTAGGACCGCCGCTGGTCAACAGTTTTCAGGAGTATATGGGCTTTACCGAACAGCAGGCGATGGAAGCCATTGTGGTGTATCGTTCCTATTTTACCACCAAGGGAATGTTCGAAAACCGCGTGTATGACGGGGTGGAAGACATGCTGACCGCCTTAAAAAAAGCGGGCAAACGAATGTTTATCGCCACAGGCAAACCAACCGTGTATTCTCAGCAGATTCTGGAGCACTTTGGACTTGCTTCCTACTTTGAATGTGTGTGCGGTATCTCATTAAAAGAATCCACTATGGAAAAAGATGAACTCATTACCCAGGTGTTGGAATTTGCTCATCTAACCCCCGAAGAATGCGTTATGATTGGCGACCGCAAGTTTGATATGATGGGTGCCAATAAGGTGGGGGTTACCCCCATTGGTGTAACCTATGGATATGGTAGCCGAGAGGAACTGAAAACCGCAGGGGCGCACACCATTGTGGATTCTGTAAAACAGTTACAAGAACTTTTACTGCAATAAAAGGAGAACCAATATGAAAATCTTTAATACGTTAACCAGAGAAAAACAGGAACTCATCCCCATCAAAGAGGGTGAGGTCAAAATCTACGCCTGCGGGCCTACGGTGTACAACTACATTCACATTGGCAACGCTCGTCCCTTGTGCGTGTTTGACGTGCTTCGTCGGTATTTGCAATTCCGCGGCATGAAGGTTACCTACGTGCAAAACTTTACCGACGTAGACGATAAGCTGATCAAAAAAGCCAACGAAGAAGGCATTACCGTGCCCGAAGTGGCCGAGCGGTATATTGCCGAATACAAAACCGATGCCCACGGTCTGAACGTAATGGATGCCGACGTGCATCCCCGTGCTACCGAAGAAATGGCAGAGATTTTTGATTTGATTTCTACCCTCATTGACCGTGGCTATGCTTACGAAAGCGGCGGCGACGTGTATTTCCGTACAAATAAATTCGACGAATACGGCAAACTGTCTCATCAACCCTTGGAAGAATTGGAAGCAGGGGCAAGCGAGCGGGTGGATGCAGGGGATCTGAAAGAAAACCCCATGGACTTTGCCTTGTGGAAAGCCGCCAAAGAGGGAGAGATCTATTGGGAATCTCCTTGGGGTCAAGGACGTCCCGGTTGGCATATTGAATGCTCGGCGATGTCCCGTCGGTATCTGGGTCAGACCATCGACATCCATTGCGGCGGGCAGGACTTGATCTTCCCCCACCACGAAAACGAAATCGCCCAATCGGAATGCGCCAACGGTTGCGACTTTGCCCATTATTGGATGCATAACGGCTACATTAACGTGGACAATCGTAAAATGTCCAAATCCTTGGGCAACTTCTTCACCGTGCGTGACGTTGCCGCACAATACGGTTATGAACCTATCCGCTATTTGATGATTGCCTCCCATTACCGTAGCCCCATCAACTATAACGTAGAGGTGATTGAGCAAAACGTTCGCGCCTTGGAACGGTTGTATACCTGCCGTGAGGGCATTGAATTTACCGCTAACAATGCGGTAGGCAACCTGACCGAAGGAGAAAAGGCTATCGTAGAAGCCTTTGACCGCCGCCGTGAACAATTCATCACCGTAATGGACGATGACCTGAATACCGCCGATGGTATTTCGGCTTTGTTCGAATTGGCTCGTGACATCAACACCGCCATGGCGAAAAATCCCTCCAAGGAATTGTGCGACATCGCTCTTGCCCGTTTTAACGAGTTGGCGAATGTGCTTGGTCTTTTGTATGAAAAGAAAGAAGATTCCCTTGACAGCGAAGTGGAAGATTTAATCGCACAACGCACCGATGCTCGCAAAAACCGTGACTTTGCCAAAGCCGACGCCATTCGCGACCAACTGAAAGCCATGGGCATTGTGTTGGAAGATACCGCACAGGGTGTAAAATGGCATCGGGAGTAAATCGGTATTATTCCTTAAACAAGTACCTGCAAGCCGAGTTTGGCTGCAAGGTGTATAAAATTGCTTTGCAAGGCGGCATGACCTGCCCCAACCGTGACGGCACGTTGGGGCGGGGCGGTTGCCTTTTTTGTTCTAAAGGGGGAGCAGGGGAATTTGCAGTACCGCCCATGCCCATTGATGAACAAATCGCCGCCGCAATCGAAAAGGTGAAAGACAAATGCAAGTCGGGCAAATACATCGCCTATTTTCAGAATTTCACCAATACCTATGCCCCTGTGGAGCGATTGCGCCAATTGTTTACCGACGCCATTTGCCATCCCGATGTGGCGGTGTTGTCGGTTGCCACCCGCCCCGATTGCTTGCCAAATGACGTGTTGGATCTGCTTTATGAACTAAACCGCATCAAACCCGTTTGGGTGGAGTTGGGACTGCAAACCATCCATCCAAAAACCGCCGATTTCATTCGGCGGGGATATGACTTGGACGTGTATGACAAAGCGGTACAGGAACTGAATGCACGGGGCATTAAGGTGATTACCCATATGATTCTGGGCTTGCCAAACGAAAGGGCAGAAGATATGATCGCCACCGCCCGCTATATCGGCAAGAGCGGCGCTTGGGGCATGAAACTCCAACTGCTTCACGTGGTGAAAGACAGCGATCTGTATGCTTTGTACGAACAAGGGAAAGTGCCCGTTTTGTCTATGGAAGAATATATCCAAATCCTTGGGGAGTGTATCAAAGTCTTGCCCAAAGAAATGGTCATTCACCGCCTGACAGGGGACGGAGATAAGAAAACCTTGGTTGCCCCCTTGTGGAGCGGGGATAAAAAGCGAGTGCTCCAAGCCATAAAGGAATCTTTTGAAAAAAATGACGTGTGGCAGGGATCCGAGTTATAAAGCAAAACGGGAGAAACCAAATCGGTTTCTCCCGTTTTCTTTGTATATGAGTATTACGGATTCTTCACTTCGTTCAGAATGACAGGTTGGCCGTAAAATAAGATCTGTCATTGCTGGTAATAAGCCCGACCGCCGCCGGTGGCGGGGTAGCAGTTTGGATGAAGAAGCGGTTTTCTCGCCGACGTTAGGCGTACGTTGGTACGTCGAGTCGGGGAAAAACCGCTAAAAGCGAATTTCAAACTATCCCCGCAGGGGATTCCGCCGAATTGATGTTGAACAAAACGTAAAGGATGTGCAAAACTTACATTTTGCGCATCCTTGTATATTACAATATTATTCGCTTTTGTTCCGCGCCGAGTGAGGCGTTTCGGTAAAGTTTCCGTGAGCAGAAAGGTAGGTTTTTGGATGCGGAAGCCTGTTTCTCCGACCCGAAGGTGTACGACGGTACATCGAGAGGGAGGAAAACAGGCTAAAAAGCGATTGGAATTTCATCTGCGAAGCAGATACAAAAAATAATACCAAAACAGAAAGAGCGTACAAAAGCAACCCCTTTGTACGCTCTGATTGTATATATATTTCGCTTTTGTTCCGCGCCAAAAACCGAATCTATTTCCCCACGCAGAATTGGTGGAAGATTTGATCTGCCACTTCTTCGGTCACCCGTTCACCGCTCAGCTCCATCAGCGCATCCAACGCACCGTCCAAGCTAACCCCAACCGCATCCAGGGTCAGTCCCATTTGCAGGGCGTCTTCGCATTCTTGCAAACACTTTTGTACTTGCATAGCGCAATCCCGTTGTCGCTCGTTCATCAGCATCCCGCAGTCGCTGTCAAAATCAGTGAGAGAAAGCAGTTCTTCCACGTGATGTTGCAGTTCATCCACCCCTGCCCCTTCTTTCGCGGACAGCACCGCCACACGGGGAATATAAGAGCGGATAACCTGCTCGTCGGTCTTGCGGGGCAGATCGCTTTTGTTCAGCACCGCCACCGCTTTGCGGTCTTTGCAAAGGGTGAGCAATTCTTTGTCGTCGTCGGTCAAGGGGCGAGAGCCGTCAAACACCGCAAAAATCAGTTCGGCGGTGGCGAGACGGTCTTTGGCCCGTTGCACCCCAAACTGTTCCACCGTGTCGTCGGTTTCCCGAATCCCTGCGGTGTCATTTAAGTGTAACCGCAGATCTCCAAGAAGAATTTCTTCCGAAACCACGTCACGGGTAGTGCCGGCAATGTGGGTGACGATCGAACTTTCGTGACCGCACAACAGATTCATCAGGGTGGACTTGCCAACGTTTGGACATCCCACAATGGCAGTCTCAACCCCTTCCCGCATAATGCGACCGCTGTCAAAGGTGGCAAGCAGACGGGCAATATCTTTGGTAACGGGAGCAAGCCGTTCTTGCAAAGCGGCAGGCTCCACTTCGGGGATTTCTTCTTCAGGGAAATCTGCCCACGCCGCCAACCAAGCGGCGGTGTTCACCAGCGTGTCCTTCATGGTATTCAGCCGTTTGGCAAGAGCGCCTTCGTGGGCGGCCACCGCCGCACGGGCGGCTTGATCCCCCTTGGCGTGGATGATATCCATCACCGCTTCGGCTTGGGTGAGTTCCATTTTGCCGTTTAAAAAGGCGCGCTTGGTGAATTCTCCCGCACCGGCAGGGCGGGCGCCTGCTTCCAAGGTCAGCCGCAGAGTCTCTCGCAGTACCGCCGCACCGCCGTGGCAAGAAAGCTCCACCACGTCTTCGCCGGTGTAGCTTTTGGGAGCGGCAAATACCAACGCCACCGCTTCGTCCACCACGCGCTCGCCCTTCATAATGTGACCGTACAGGGCGGTGTAGCCCGAGGCTTGTTCAATTGTTTTGCCCGAAACCGAGCGAAAAACCTTGTCGGCAACGGCGCGGGCTGTTTCGCCCGACAAGCGGATGATGCCGATGCCTCCCGCCCCCATGGGGGTGGAAATGGCGGCGATGGTGTGTTCCATAGTAAAACTCCCGTTAGGATTTTTTGATTTTTTTGGCGATTTGAATCAGACGGGTGATGACCGGTCCCAAAATCAGATTGGCGCCCAGTTCAAACAAGAAGTTTGCGCCAACCAAAACCAAAAATACAAAAGCAAAATTACCGGTAAAGGCAACACCGATCACGTCGGCAATGGCGGGCAGGTCTTTTAAGAAAAATACCCAACAGCCCAGCACAAAAACGCCGGTGTTCATAATCGGGCAGGTAACAGCCGCTAAAATTACGCCAAGGGTCTGATTCTTTTTGGCGACAAGCTGATACACAAGACCCGAAACAAGCCCGCAAGCGATGCCCTTGACCAGCACCGTAATAATAGCGCCGGGAATATCAAAGGCCATAAACAGTGCGGCATCTCCGCTGAACAGTACGGTCATGCCAAACACAAAGCCCAGCCAAGCCCCCATCCATTTGCCGCACAGCGCGGCGCCGATGACAATGGGTACCAGCACCAGCGACACAGAAAAAGGCCCGAATTTAATAAACGAGCCCAGCAACTGCAGCACAATTACCAGGGCGGTCAAAATGGCGCCGTAGGTGAGGGTTTCTACCGACAGTTTGTTTTTGTTTGTTTTCGTATTCATTTTTTATCCTCCTTGCTACCACTCCTCCATAAACAGAGGATGCAGTGCATTATAGACCGCCATTATCTTAGCACAAATCCCACCCGAATGCAACAAATTTTTGCCTTGACGAACAAGATTGTCTATGATATAACAAAGGCAGAGAAGTTGTTCACAGGAAGGTGACAAGTATGCAACATCAATTTGTAATCCAACAAGGGGGAGCGGTAGATCTGATCCCCTTTGCCTACGTTTGGCGCAAAGACCGCTTGGTGCAAGAGCATCCCGAAGCCGACTTTTTGCCCCGTCGCATCCGTCGGCAGGACGAGGTGTATCGCACCGCGCTTTCGACTCTTGGTCCCGATGAAGTAAAAAGTCCCCATTATCAACAGTTGGATCTGCTGAAAGAACAATTGCCTCCCGCTAAGGGGGAGCTGACCACCGGCGCATTGTGGGTGGGCAGTATCACCGATTATACCGTAACCCTTGTGTGGCCCGACGATTGCACGCCGCCTGCTCCCGATGAAGTGGAAGTGCGGGTGTATCCCTCTGCTTGGGGTTGGTTTGGCTTTTCGGTGGACCGTTTGCTCACCGGCCCTGCCGTTTCTGCCGACGGTCGGGTGTGGGAATACGGTCTGCCCGAAGATCAGGTGATGGACTTTGCTTACAGCCAACAAACCAAAGCGGCTACCGAATCGGTGGCAGTATTTGCCCCCAAAGACAGCGCCGTTCCCGAATTGCATATTTGCGGTGACAGCTTGGGCAATTGGCAAGAACTGACCTTTACGGTGCAATGGGGATTGGATGATACCCTGCCCGACTTTGACGGCAACGTCAAAACCCATATGGCTCACGTTGTTGCCCAATCGGTGGACAAAGAAGCCAAAACCGCCACCTATACTGTGTTGTATTCTAAAACGAGTCGCTTTGGTAACGATTCCAAATTGACCGCCATTACCGATGAAGCCGACCTGCTCGGTGCTACCGTGTTGTTGCGGGATTTGGCGCAAGCCCCTATTTACGTGCCCGAAGCGGGACTATATTTCTGCCCCGCCCACGCACAAAAGACCTTAGAAGAATATTTGAACGAACAAGAAGACCAATCGGTTCGCACCCGCGTGCGGAAACATAAAGAGGTGACCGATTGGGAAGAACTGATCAAAGCGGTTCGTTTATGGCGTTGCCCCGACGGTACCGAAATCGTAGATTTCCCCGCCGCCCCCGCCGCTTCGGCGGTATTCCGCGTGCCCGATAAACGGTGGGAGACCATGTATGATCTGGCGGTGGAACAACTGCGGGGTCATAATATGTGGGGTATGCTGTCCAGTGAAGTCAGCCGTGCCACTCTTGCCATGGAATTGGTGGGACTGACCGCCGAGGCCGATCGCATTTACGACTACTTCTTGCCCTCTCCCGGCATTAAGTCCTGCGGGGACTTCTCTACCGGCGCAGGCTCGCTGGAATGGGCCAAGAGCATGAAGCACGATATGGGCTATAACCACGAAGGCACCCATTCCTCGTCGGGGAAATTGATGTTCGCTATGTTGCATCGGTATCTGATTGCTAACGACGGGGCTTGGCTGAAGGAACGTCTGCCTCGCATCAAGCAAGCCATGGATTGGCTGATCACCCAGTCGGAAAATTACATGAAAGACACCCCCAATCAAGCCGATCTGCACTGCTACGGCTTAATGCCCCCCGAAATGTTAGGGGACTACGCCCTGCCTGCCTGCGACTGGCGGTGGTATTACCATAACAATGCCTATACCCAAATGGCGTTGACCACCTTTGCCAAGGTGCTCACCCGTGAGGGCGACCCCGACAGCGCCCACTATACCAAAAAGGCGGAAGAATTTTCCGCCCGTCTTTTGGCGGCGGTCAAACGGGAAGGGTTATATGCCCCCGTTCGCAAAGGTCGTGACGGCATTTCTCGCAGTTTTGTGCCTCGTATGGCTTACGCAGGCGGTCTGCTGCACTTTGGCGCAGAAACCAATATTCCCCAATTTGCTATGGGTATCAGCGACCTGTTCCAAGGAGCGCTGGCGTTGGGTGAAAACAAAGGCTTGTTGCCCGCTACCCATCGGTTGATGGTGGGCACGGTGGATGCCATGGAAGAAGGCGGTATGAACATTTCGGTGGCGGAACTGGAAAAATTGGATCACCCCACCGCCGACGCCCAAGGCAAAGAATTGGAACAAGCCTTGCAAGCCGAATCGGCTAATCAGAAGCGTACCGCGAAAGCACCTGTCCCTGCCGAGGAACTGTGGTTTTATAATACCTTTTCCAATCTGCCCAAGATCTCTCACAACGCCAATTTGTATTTGCAACAAGACGACATTGAAAACTTCTTGCACTTTTTCTTCCACCATTCCATTGTTATGGTGGGTACCAACGGCAAATTATGGGAACACGCCCATCCCGATATGTTTGTGGAATGTAAAGATCCCGATAACGGCACCGCCGCTTGGTTTGTGGAAAACTTCCGTAATATGCTGGTTACCGAAGAAGGGGACACCCTGTGGTTGATGAAAGGTACTCCCAGAGATTGGCTGAAAGCGGGAAAAACCGTGGAAGCCGTTGCCGTTCCTACCATGTACGGACCTTTGTCCTACACCGTGAAGGCAGGCGAAAAGCAAATCTCTGCTACGGTGCAAGTGCCCGACCGTGAAACACCGCCCGTGTTGAAATTGCGGTTGCGGCATCCCGAAAAAGCGCCCATTGCTTCGGTCACCGTCAACGGACAGATTACCGATTGCGTAGCGCCCGACGGGGAAACCTTGGTGTTTACCGCACCTCAAGGAAAACTGGATATTCAAGTGACCTATTAACCGATAAAAAAACTGCCTTTTCAAAGGCGTTGTACCCGTAAGGATACAACGCCAGTTTTATTCGCCTTGCGGCGAGTTCTATTGCTACGCAGTGATATTTGGACAAGAGTCCAAGTGATATTGCCTTCGGCAGTTATTGGCGAATAAAATATCACTGAAACCGCAAGGTTTCAATAACACTATTGCTGTAAGGCAATAATAACACTCCGACAAAGTCGGAATATAACTTGAA
>JAFSIW010000002.1 GCA_017439545.1 Clostridia bacterium
CAGAGAGATCATCGAGCGTTACACAAACCTCAAACACCTCACCAGAGAGATGGTGGAAATCCTCATTGACTACATTTCCGTAGGCAAGAGAATTCCCAAAACGAGGGATGTTCCGATAACAATACATTGGAGTTTTTAATGATATATTTTGCCAAAGGCAAAATGTGATATAATTTTCTTGCGAAAATTGTGATATATTCCGTTTTTAACGGAATGTGATATAAAATAAATCCAATTGGATTTATTTTGTTAGCAAAAGTTGCACTTTTGCCGTTGCAGCAGAGCAAAAAGCCCGTTCCACCTACGACAACATTTTGCGGCTGACCGACGACCCCGACGTGAAAGATCCTATTAAGTTTTTGCGTGCAAGGGAGATCGTGCATTTTCAACGGTTTGGTGAAGCCTTACGCCTTACCCAAGACCGACTGAACAGCAAAAACTTCTACGCCTTCAACCCTGCGTTTGATTAAGCAACAAAAACCCGCTGTGGAAAAATCCACAGCGGGTTTTATTACGTCGGATTATACAGCAATCAAATGCGGGCATTCAATTCGCGATAAACAAAATTGTTTCTGGATTTGAACGTACCAACCTGGTTGCCGGTATCGGTTTCCAGAGCAGCCATAATGTTATCCATAGTATAGGGGGTTGCCGTTTTGTTCAACACCCGTTTTAAGGCACTCTGGCCACCCAGATGTTCCAAAGTTACGCACAGCATTTTGGCGCGCAGATCAGTTACACCCAAATCGGTAGCATGACCTAAAAACGTAACCAATTGTTCATCCATCAGCTTATTCTGGCATTGAATACCAACATCGGAACTGATAATCGTTTGAATGCACTTTGCCTTAGCAGAAGTCTTATCCAATTTATAGGTGCTCCAATCGGCACTATCCAGATCGGTGGCAATACCAGCGGTATCAAGGGCGGCAAAGGTAGTAGGATCGGTAGTGCGAATCATGTTGAGCAAGCGTTTGGCTTCGGTCGCATACCATTGACCTGCACCAATGGTGATGGCGTGTTCTTCGGGCGTATTGGTATAGGCTTCGGTAAAATCGGAATAGTCTGCTTGACCGTATACCTGTCCGCCGGTTTCTACCGCATACATAATATTGCGAAGAACGGTCATTTGTTCAGCGGTAACCGTGGTAGTGGAGGAATAACCATCTTGTTTAACCAAGGTAAACAGCTGACCGCCGGTGCCGTTATAGGTTTCCAGCTCAACGTTTGCCATAGATTGGGTGCTACCGTCTTCTACGGCAAGCACCGAATTATAAGAAGAAGCGGTACGCAATACGTATTCGTTGCCGACTTGATAAACAAACCATCTTTGATTGGTAGCATCGGTATCGTCAGCCAACAGAACATTCGTGCCGGCAGCACCGGTGGTATCGGCAGTGCTCAACAAGGCGGTACCGGTTTTTTGGTTGATAATTTCATAGCTACCGTTGGTTTGGCGAACAAACTCCCAAACCTGAGCAGGAGCGGTACTGTCGGTATAGGTAATTACGTTGGTATCGGATAAGGAAAGGTTAATACCGTCAGCCGCATTGATTTTGGCGAAGAAGTTCGTACCTAAATCGACAATCGCACCCAAATCGGCATAACCATCAACCATATTCACAGTAAATTTCTGGGCATCGGTTTCCTTCGCCGTATTGATGGTAGTCAAAGTGATTTCGCTGGTGCTGCCTTCGTCGGCTTCCAGTACACAGGTTGTGGAGCAAGCAGGATAGAATACATATTCGCTTCCCGATTGATAAATGAACCATCTTTGACCGGAAGCGTTGGAATCGTTACCGATTTTAACTTCCGTACCGGCGGTGTCTGCTGAGCCGGGAACCTCCAGCAATTGACCGGTTTTTTGGTTCACGATTTCATAACTTCCGTCGGACTGACGCACAAATTTCCAAATTTGTGCGGGAGCCATACTGTCACCGTACATAATTACGTTTTCGCCGGACAAGGACAGATTCATCCCCTGCGCGGCAGTGATCTTGGCAAAGAAGTTGCTTCCCAAGTTAACGGGGGTAGTTTTTTCACCGTCAGCTACCAACACTTGGATGAGAAATTCTTGTGCATCGGAACCGTTTTCAGTATTGGTATGAACATTTCCGTCACTTGCCACCTCTAATGCAACGGCAGCGTTGTAAGCAGAGCGCAATACATATTTACCGTCCAAGTCGGTATCATAAATGAACCACTTTTGGGTAGCAGAGCTTTTGTTTGCTTCTACTACTACATTCCCCACGGCATCCACGGGATCGGTAGAGGGTTGGTCAGGTTGGTCAGGTTGTGCCAGTTCAATGGGGAACTTGTCAATCTTGCCTACCGTGTGTTTGAGAATTTCCAGAGCATCCTCAGCGCCTACCTCGCCGTTATTGCTCACTTCGGCAATCACCATTTGGCGTTGAGTAGGCGTATATTTGCCCACGATGATTTTGAGGACAATCAACGCATCGGTAGCATTCACCTGACCGTTTTCGTCCACATCACCGTAGGGATATTTCTCGGGAGTAGGAGCGGGCACGGTAACTTCTTGATCGTTAACAGTCAAAAGATTGCCGTTAGCCTGATTGATAACAAGATAGCTGCCGTCAGCTTGACGAACAAACGTCCATTGCTGTTCTTTGGCATCGCTTGCAGCATCAACAATCACATTTTTGCCCGAAACAGAAAGGTTTCCGTCTGCGGCAACGATGTTGGCATTCACCTGATTACCCAAATCAATGGGAGCGTTGGGATCGATCGTTTCTTTTTCCATATGGATATTGTCAACGATCATATAGTCAATTACGGTGCCTGCATAATTAAACCAAGTCAAACGTAAGGTCAGAATATTGGATTTATCGGCAGTATCCACAACCGCATTGGCCTCTTTCGCCATATCGGCAGTCACGGTGTTCCAACCGGCTTTCAGACCTTCAATCCCTTTGGTAATGTTATATCCGTCAGAGCCTTGGGTGCAAAGGTTAATTTGGAATCCGTTGGTTACCGTAACATCCGCAGGCAAGTACAGGTCGAAGATCAGTTTATCATAATCGTTGATATCGGCGGGTTTGTTCAGGGCGATATAGGCCATACCGCCTACGCCGGAAGCGTTCAAGGGATCTGCATAGGACAGCTTCAAGCCGTTTTTGCCTTGGGTGCTGGTGGTTACCTGAGTCGCCGTAGTTTCAAATGCGGTAGAAACATGGGCAAGGTCCTCACCGTCGTACAACATCATCGTGTTATCATCCACTTGATAGGGATAGGTTACGGTAGTAGCCTTATAAGCATAAATATTATCAATCAAGAAATAACAAGGGGTGGTAACCTTGGCTTCGTTAAACCAAGTAAAGCGAAGGTTGTTAATGCTGGACCAGTTGGCGGAACTAACAACACCTTGCAGATCGGAAAGTTTCAAATCAAAGCTGTACCAACCGGCCGCTTTGTCATCCAAAGCGTTGTTTACGTTAAAACCGTCTTGTCCTTCGGTACAGAAGTTCACCTGCAAATTGTGTTTGCCGGTCATTTGTTGACCTACATACAAATCGAAGTGAATGGTGTTATAAGCAGTTAAATTCGCCCCGGAAATGGGGAAATTGATCATAGCGCCAATCTGTTGGTCTAAGTAAGTTTGGGGAGTAGCGCCTTCCATTTTCAGACTGTACGTGCCCTGTTTCTTTTCGGTGGACTGGCTTGCTACGGCACCAAAGTCGGCCTTGGCACCTACAACACTTTCACCGTCGTACAGCATCAGTCCTTGGGCAAATTCATAAGGATAGGTAACGCTGGGGGTGCTTCCTGCCAAGGGATTGGTATTGGTAGCACGCACGTTATCGATCTTAAAGGTAGTAGCAGTGGTATCGCCTGCATGGTTAAACCAAGTAAAACGCAGATACTTGACACTTGCCCAGTTTGCGCCGGTCACGGCAGGTTTGAGAGCGGCTCGATCAAAAACGATGGTATGCCAACCCGCTTCCATATTATCCAGACCGCACATAGCATTATAACCATCCCACTTTTCGGTGGCAAAGTTCACCTGAAATCCGTGAGAGCCTGCCATGGTACGAGGCACATACAAATCCAGCGTAAGGTAATTGTAGCCGGACAAATTGGCGGCTGAAGAAAGTTCCTGCATAACCATACCGCCGATTTTGTTGGTCGTATCAGCGGCGGGAGCGCTGCAAGCCATAGACAAACTGCTGGAGCCCTTGGTTTTCGTAGCGGTATCCAAAGCAATAGAGGTATCGTACGCAGTGGAAAGACCGGTGTTGGCTTCACCGTCGTACAGAACCAGATCACTGTTTTCTTGATACGGATACGTTACCTTGTTAGATGTATCTTTATAGGCAGGAGAGCAGATGTAAACGATTTTTGTATTAGAGATGCTGTAGGATTTATCGCATACGGCACCGCCATCGGAATCTACAACCGAACCACCACTGGTATTCCCTTCAACGGTATACACGGTACCGCCCGAATATTTGGTAACAATACCTACGTGGTTGGTGGGGTTATTGTTACGATTGGTTTTAAAGTAAATAATGTCACCGGGTTGGGGGGTGTATTTACCATTGGCCACGCTGGAACGGGAATAAGCACGACCTCTGTCTTGGAACCAAGCAAGACCGGTGGGCGTATAGGAGTGGCTGGGAACAATGGAAGTTGATACGCCTGCCACGTTGGCACACCATGAAACAAACATGGCGCACCACATATCCTGCATACCGTACCACCGACCGTATTCGGTGTAGTTCCCGCTACCGCCGGTTTCACCGGACAGTTTAGAAGAAGAACTACTTTCTACATACCCAACCTGAGATTTGGCGATATTCACAATATCGGTTCTTTGATCACCGGTGAGGGTTACATTGGTCAGTCGGGTATAATATTTTCCCGATTTGTAAGAGGAAGATCCGCTGTAACTCAAAGCGGATGCGTTTGCCGTAACGATTGATAACACAAGAACAATCGCAACAAAAAGGCTGACCACGCGTTTGATTTTCATTTCTCCATCTTCTTTCTTAATAATTTTTCACAAAAAAGCCTGTTTATTATATCACAACTCTTTTATAAATGCAAGAACTTTTTTCAATTTATTTTGTTCAAATTTAGTCACATTGTTATTTCTTTTATGGAAATCACAGCGTTTTATAGTTATAACCACAAAAAACGGGTCGTGCTGGTGCACGAAACAGTCATCTTACATAAATAAACAAATGCATTTCCATCGTTTTATGAAATCGATCTGCCTTTTTGTTTATGCAACGGTCTTCCCTTGCAACATTTGCGGATTTTTCGTTGACAGAATCGTAGAAATACGATACAGTATATAGGAAGAATCCAATGATATTTGGGAGGAATGGTTTTGTTTACCACAGAACAAACGCCCCGCATTGTTTGCGAGCAAGAGGGTATGATTCAATTGAATCCCACGACCGACGGACTGCAGGTAACCTTGCTTCCGTCTGGCAAACCCATCAAAGCCTTTCAACTGTGCTGGGATTTTGATGCTTCTGCCTACACCAAGATCCTTTGTGACTGTTGGGGCGTTGCCGACGGCAATTTAGGTTGGTTTGCTCTAAAGCCCGTTCATCCCGCGCAATGGTATTTCACCCTGTTTGGCGCAAACGGTTGCTTTTCGGTAGGCGTAAAAACCGGTTGCAACAGTTTTTGCTCCTGGCAAATTGAAGCAGACAAAATCACCCTGACCTGCGACGTGCGCAACGGGGGCGGCGGTGTGCATCTGACCGAGCCTCTTGCTTGCTGCACGGTGATTTCTGCCGCAACCCAAGAAAACGAATCTCCCCAACAGCACGTCAAACGGTTTTGCCGTATGATGTGCGACAAGCCCAATGTGGCAAATTCCCCGATCTACGGCTTTAACACATGGTATTACACCTATGGTGCTATCACTCGCGCTTCGGTACTGAAAGATGCCGTACTGTGCAATTTACTGGCTTCCGGACGGGTGGAGGGTGCTCCCCTGCCCTATATGGTGATTGACGACGGATACACCGGCAACCGCACCGCCGCATTTAACGGAGGACCTTATCCGCCCAATGAGGATTTTGGCGATATGAAGGTAGTAGCCGATGAAATTTACGAACGGGGATGCACCCCCGGTATTTGGGTGCGCCCGTTGCTCATCAATCCCCAATTATGCCCACAACTCACCGAGGATTGTTTTTCGCAAAATCAACAATTCAGTAAAGATGGGTTTTCTAAAATTCTTGACCCCACCACCACCGGTGCAAAGGAATATATTTATCGCTTGATTAACGGCATGGCAACAAGCGGCTACGGTTTAATTAAATATGATTTCACCGCCTGCGATTTTATGGGCGACGATTTTTTGAAAACAAGTCTCACCTTTGACGGATGGCATTTGCAAGACAAAACCAAGACCAATGCACAAATTTTAAAAGACCTATATCGCTTAATCGAAGATGCCGCCGCAGGCAGTCTGGTGCTGAGCTGTAACACCTACAACCATCTGGTGGCAGGCATTCATCCCCTCACCCGCAGCGGTTGTGACACCAGCGGCGAACATTGGTGGCTGACCAAGCGGAACGGTATCAATGCGCTGGTTTATCGCCTTGCCCAAAACGGTACTTTTTTCACCACCGACGCCGACTGCGCCGCTTTTACCGAAAAAGTACCCATTGACAAAAATATGCAGTTTGCCGACTTGATTGCTCGTTGCAATTCTGCTTTGTTTGTTTCGGCGGCCCCGGGCGTGCTGACCACCGCTCAAATCGATCAGCTTATGGAGATCTTCCGCATTGCTTCTTCCTCACCCGATGAAGCAGAATTTTTGGATTGGATGGATCAAAGAACCCCTGAACGCTTTATGTGGAACGGGAAAGAGCTCCGCTACGATTGGGGCGACGATTCCATTGACGGATAAAGGAAAAAGTTCTCTCATAGGGGTTGTATCCGTAAGGATACAACCCCAGTTTTATTCGCCTTACGGCGAGTTATATTGCTTCGCAGTTATATTCGGCTACCGCCGAGTGATATTGCCTTCGGCAGTTTAAGGGCGAATAAAATATCACTAAAACCGCAGGTTTTAATACCACTTTGCCGATAGGCAAAATAACACTGTGAGACCTGTCTCACAATATCACTATATAAAATATTTTTTGAGATAGTAAAA
>JAFSIW010000071.1 GCA_017439545.1 Clostridia bacterium
GTTTTAGTCCCGCTTGAGCGGGGTTTCGTAACAAATGCATGGCTGACAGGCCAATAAAAGACGCACTTGTGCGTAGCCTGTAGTATTAGGGCTATGCCCGAAACTGAAATACCACCCGCTATGCGGGTGGATTATTATTTTTTGGGGGAGAAAACCGTCGAAAACAGTTGACAAATCCCTGTGAATGTGGTATTGTGCACGTGAACGGAACGCGTTTCCCATCTCTTGTAAAGGAGTCTTCATCATGAATCAACAACGCATCGAAATGCTGCGCCAAAAGGCAGAAGCCTTGGTGGCACAAATGGATCTGATAGAAAAAGCGTCTTTGTTGCGCTACAATTCCCCCGGGGTGCCCCGTTTGGGCATTCCTGCCTATAACTGGTGGAACGAAGGTCTGCACGGGCTTGCCCGTACGGGCACTGCCACCGTGTTTCCGCAAGCCATTGGTCTGGCGGCTATGTTTGACCCCGAAAAACTGCAAGAAATCGGGGATGCGGTTGCCACCGAGACCCGCGCTAAATTTAATGAGAATCAAAAATTGGGGGTAGTCGGTCGCTATAAAGGGCTGACCCTATGGTCTCCCAATATCAATATTTTCCGTGATCCCCGTTGGGGTCGTGGGCAAGAAACCTACGGCGAAGACCCGTATCTCACCTCTCGCTTGGGGGTTGCCTATATTAAAGGTTTACAGGGGGATGATGAGAATTATCTGAAAACCGCCGCCTGTGCCAAGCACTTTGCCGTACACAGCGGTCCCGAACAGGGCCGTCACGAGTTTGACAGCGTCGTGGGCGACAAGGATCTGTACGAAACCTATCTGCCTGCCTTTGAAGCCGCCGTAAAAGAAGGCGAGGTTGCCTCGGTGATGGGGGCATACAACCGTCTGAACGGCGAGGTTTGCTGCGGTCATGAATGGATGATTCAAGAGTTGCTTCGGAAACGATGGGGCTTTGACGGATACTTTGTGTCTGACTGCGGCGCCATTCACGACTTCCATACCAATCACAAGGTGACCAAAACCCCCCAAGAATCCGCTGCCAAAGCGTTGCACGCAGGGTGCGATATCAACTGCGGCGACGTTTACGTTCACGTAGTACAAGCGGTGGAAGAAGGCTTGCTCAGCGAAGAAGACGTGACCCGCAGTGCGGTGCAGGCGCTGACCACCCGTTTGCAAATGGGACTGCTCAGCGAGGACTGCCCCTTTGACACCATCCCCTTTGAAAAGGTGGATTGCAAGGAATATCAGGACTTGGCAGTAGAAGCCACCGAAAAGAGTTGCGTGCTGTTAAAAAACAACGGCATTCTGCCGCTGAAAAAGGAACAGTACCAATCCATTGCGGTGATCGGCCCCAATGCCATGAACAACAATTGCCTCAACGGCAACTATAACGGCACTTCTGCCGAATATGTCAATTTTGTAGACGGCATTCGTGAAGCAGTAGGAGACGACGTGACCGTGCGCTATGCCCGTGGTTGCCATCACTATATGGCCAAAGACGGGGATTGGTTTGAAAGCGAGATCCAATCCTTGCCCGAAGCCATTTCCACCGCGCAACACAGCGATCTGGTGGTACTGTGCGTGGGACTTGACCCCACCTTTGAAGGGGAAGAAGGAGACGCCAACAACCCCTTTGGCGCCGGTGACCGCAACACCTTGAAACTGCCGCCTCCCCAAGTAGAACTGATCGAAGAGATCGCCAAGTTGAACAAGCCCACCGTGGTGGTGCTGTGTGCCGGCGGTGCGGTGGATCTGACCTTTGAAGACCAACATTTCGACGCCATTTTGCACACCTTCTATCCCGGCGGTCGCGGCGGACGGGGTG
The DNA here is from genome assembly GCA_017439545.1 of Clostridia bacterium. GTDB lineage: Bacteria > Bacillota > Clostridia > Oscillospirales > Acutalibacteraceae > UMGS1484. The sequence goes on from JAFSIW010000071.1 coordinate 1,824, forward strand.
TTGCCAATCTGCTGTTCGGCAAGGCTTGCCCTCAAGCCAATCTGCCCGTCACTTTCTATCGGAACGCCGAGCAACTGCCCCACTATCACGATTACAATATGAAAGGGCGTACCTATCGGTATTTTGAAGGGGAACCCCTTTATCCCTTCGGCTACGGCCTTTCTTACGGCAAAGCCGAAATCACCAAGGTAGAAACCGCTCCCAACGCCGCCGACGGTGTGGACGTAACCGTAACGGTGGAAAACAGCGGTGCGTATGACTTTGCTCCTCTGGTGCAGGTATATATCAAGGGAAAAACTTCCCAATTTGCACCGCTCAATCCCGCGCTGTGCGCCTTTAAACGATTGCCCACTAAAGCAGGGGAAACGGTCACCGCAACCCTGACGGTGGATGCCGCCGCCTTTACGGTGGTCAACGACAATGGTGAACGAGTGGTGGACGACAAAGAGTTTGACCTGTACATTGGTCTGTGCGGTCCGGATGCCCGTAGCCGTCAACTGACGGGGCACACCGTGTTCACACAAACCGTTACCCGATAAAGCTTGCAAAGCCTTGTCCCAATGGGACGAGGCTTTGTTACCTATGTACAAAGGTTCTTTTGCTCGGGAGAGAATGATTTTTTCGTCGTTGTGCAATTTCACTAAAACATTTAAACACATGCCTCTGTTTTGCAAGGTGTTGGTATTTATTTAGTAAAACTGTCCAAACAAACCTGCAAAAGTTTAGTGATTTAGCTCTATTGCATTTTGGCGAGTTTTTTGATATAGTATTAGGTGTAAAAAAAGCGTGGAGACCCACGCAAGCAATATTAGGAGGAAAAACAATGGCAAGTTTATCTCTCAGAAACATTGGTAAAAGATATCCCGGCGGTGTTACCGCTGTATCGGATTTCAACCTGGAAATCAAAGACAAAGAGTTTATCATCTTGGTAGGTCCTTCTGGTTGCGGTAAATCCACCACCCTGCGTATGATCGCCGGTCTGGAAGAAATTACCGACGGTGAACTGTATATCGGTGACAAATTGGTCAACGACGTAGCTCCCAAAGACCGTGACATCGCCATGGTGTTCCAAAACTACGCTCTGTATCCCCATATGACTGTATTCGGCAACATGGCTTTCGGTTTGAAACTGCGCAAAATGCCCAAAGAAGAAATCAAACGCCGTGTAGAAGAAGCCGGTCGCATTCTGGATATTTCTCACCTGCTGGATCGTAAGCCGAAGGCTCTGTCCGGTGGTCAACGTCAACGTGTTGCCTTGGGTCGTGCCATCGTTCGTGACCCCGCTGTTTTCCTTTTGGACGAACCTCTGTCCAACTTGGATGCTAAACTGCGTGCACAAATGCGTACCGAGCTGTCCAGACTGCATCAAAAACTGGGTACCACCTTTATTTACGTAACCCATGACCAGACCGAAGCTATGACCATGGCTGACCGTATCGTGGTTATGAAAGACGGTTACATTCAACAGGTTGATACTCCTCAACAGCTGTATGATCTGCCTTGCAACTCCTTCGTTGCCGGCTTTATCGGTTCTCCTCAAATGAACTTTGTAGACAGCGTTCTGCATAAAGCGGAAGACGGCACCTTCTACGTAGAATTCGGTTCGGAAGATACCAAACGTACCAAGGGCGTAAAATTCCAAATCAAACTGCCCGCTTCCAAGAACGAAAAGGATTGCCTGGAAGCCTACGTGGATAAGGAAATCATCATGGGTATCCGTCCTGAACATATTCACGACGAAGATATGTACATGAGCACCATGACCGACGGTATCATCAAAGCCAAAGTAGAAGTTACCGAATTGATGGGTGCTGAAACCTATCTGTATCTGGATTGCGAAGGTCACAAGTTGACCGCTCGTGTAGATCCCGCTTCTACCGCTCGCGCCGGTGATGAGATTGAAGTAACCATTGATACTTCCAAGATCCACCTGTTCGATAAAGAAACCGAACGCACCATCACCAACTAATTGCTATAACAGCCACAAGCCGAAACCGTGTTCCCTGCGGCTTCGGCTTGTTTTGTCAAATCAACAGAATCATAAAGAAGTGAGTGTTGTATTATGAAATGCCCCTATTGCGGCTATGAAGAAGACAAGGTTATCGACTCTCGCCCCACCGACGAAGGGGAGCGCATCCGTCGACGCAGAGAGTGCCTGAAATGCCAAAAACGGTTTACCACCTACGAGGTGATTGAAAGTTTGCCCATCATTGTGGTGAAAAAAGACAAGTCCCGCGAGCAGTTTGACCGCAACAAGCTGTTCAACAGTATGTTGCGCGCTTGCGAAAAGCGTACGGTTTCGCTGGAAGCGTTGGATCAAGCGGTGGACGCCATTGAAAACGCCCTGCAAAACACCCTGGACCGAGAAGTTCCTTCTATGCAGATCGGCGAGTTGGCGATGGAACAACTGAAAAAATTGGATCAGGTCGCCTACGTTCGTTTTGCTTCGGTGTATCGGCAGTTCCGCGATATCAATACCTTTATGGATGAATTGAATAAACTGTTGTCTGACAAAAAGTAATTATGAAAGCAAAGACCGGCTATCCGTAATAGATAGCCGGTCTTTTTGTACGTTGGTTATTGGGCAGGAGCGGCGGTTACCGCTTCAATGGTTTGGTTGGGATAGGTTCCTTGCAAAACGATTTTCATAGTTTTGCCCACCTTGTTACTTTGACCTGCCGCTACTTCCACATAGTCTACCGTCAATTCGGTGCCTTTGTCGGTGTCCTCCATTGCCTTAACGGCAGGCTCATACATGGCAATGCGCACCGTAATGGGGGAAAGAAAATACTTTTCATTCTCTACATATTCAAAGGTAAGACCGTCCAGCGTAAAGGATTGGCAGATCACCGTGCGACCGAATAACTCGTTGGCTGCCTGCTGAATATCTGCTTCCCGAATGATATAGCGGGAGGAAACGTCAGTAGCGGTCACCGATTCCCGTTCCTCCAAGCCGGCATATACCGTTTCCTGGGCTCTGAAAAACGAGGGGATGAGCAAGGAAAGATTGTTAGCGTTATTTAAATCCGCAAACTCACCGGTGTCAAACAGAACCACGGGCGAGATGAAATCGGTGTAATACTCGATTTTTTGTTGATAAGCGGTCTCCTTTTTGTGATTATGCACGTGGGTAAAAAACAGCCCGCAAAAAAAGATGCCAGCCACGGCCAACAGTAAGATAACAAGACCTGCCACAGCGGTCAGCCGTTCCCGCAATTTGCTTTGCTTGGCAACCTTGGGGGCTTTGTTTTCCCGTTGCAGTCCTTTGATCTCCTGCTCGGCAGACTTTAAGGAGCGGTGTAATTTGGTTAAGGATTTTTCAAACGGTTTCATAGCAGACTCCTTGTAAAATGTCCCTTGTTTGTTCTACATTGTGGGCAATGGCTTGTTGCAGGGCGTGCAGGGAATCAAAGGTCTCTTCCGCCCGCAAAAAGGCAATCGGCTCCAATCGTACGGTCTGACCGTATAGATCTCCCTCAAAGTCAATGAGATAGGTTTCGGCAAGGGGAGCAGACAATGCTCCCACCGTGGGATGTCGCCCTAAATTGCACACGCCGAAGTAGGTTTTGTTTGCCACCGTTACCCGCACGGCGTAAACTCCGTTTTTGGGAAGCACAAGTTCTTTTGGCAAGGCTTGGTTGATGGTGGGAAAGCCCAATTCCCGCCCTAAATGCTGCCCCTGCAATACAGGAGCGCGAAAGCCGTAGGAATGCCCCGACAACGCGTTGGCAAGGGCAATATCTCCCTCGCGGATCGCTTGACGGATGCGGCTGGAGGAAACGGGTTGCCCGTCTGCCGTGACAGGGGGAACGACGGTTACGTCAATGCCCTGCTGACGGCACAGTTTTTGCAACAAGGCGGTATCGCCTGCCGCACCGTTGCCAAAACGGAAGTTGAAGCCGCACACCACGTGGGCGGCATGGAGTGTTTGCCAAAGAATGGTTTGCACAAATTCTTCGGGGGACAAATGACCGATTTGGGCAAGGGGTGCGGGCACCAGAATTTCTACGCCCATTTGGGATAAAAGCGCCTCTTGATCTTCTTTGGTGAGCAACCGTTCCTCTTGATGGGGCGGCACCACCGAAAACACCACGGGGGTTAAATCGGCCTGTCCGCAAGCGGTCTCGATCACCGCACGATGCCCCAAATGCAGTCCGTCAAAAGTGCCCAGAGCCACAAAGGTTTTGTGGGGGCACTGCAGATTGTCAAGGGTGCGGATTTCCATGGTCATTCCTCTAAGGTTCAAGTTAAAATAAACATTGAATTTTCAGTCGTTTGGTTTCTTGTTCTACCACGCCCAGCCCGATCAGGGTGTTGGCGGGATCATAGACCCGAAGGATGCCTTCGGTTTTGTTGGAGATGGGCAACCGTTCTAAATCCAGCGGACCGCCGTTTTGAAAGCGGGTGGCTTGGGGGGCGGTGACTGTTAGGGCAGGATACCCCTGCACCGCCTTTTCGATGGGAAGCAACAAGGCTTCGGGTGTCATTCCTTTGGCTTGTTCCAGATCCACACATTCCGACAAATCAAAACCGCAGGCCGCCGTGCGGCACAGAGCGGTCATCATAGCGCCGCATCCCAGCGCTTTGCCCATATCGTCAATCAGCGAGCGGATGTAGGTGCCTTTGGAGCAGGCAACCTCCACCGTAAAGGTTTGGGTTTCTTGGTTTCCTTCTATATAAGAAATGGAATAGACCGTAATAGGGCGGGGGGTACGCTCCACCGTTTTGCCTTGACGGGCAAGGTCGTAAAGCCGCACTCCGTCCACCGAGACGGCCGAATACATAGGGGGCAGTTGCATTTGATGCCCAATAAAGTTCGGCAAGATCGCCTTGAATTCTTCTTCGGTTACGTGGCATTCGGTTTGGGTCAGAATCTTTCCCGTGCAGTCCAGCGTGTCGGTGGTCACACCGAATTTTAGGGTAGCCCGATAGGTTTTGTCGCCGCTGGGCATCAAATCACACAAACGGGTTGCTTTGCCCACCAAAAGGGGAAGCACGCCGGTGGCCATCGGGTCCAGCGTGCCTGTGTGACCGATTTTTCGGGTGCCCAGCACCCGCCGCATGACAGCCACTACGTCAAAGGAGGTAAAATCGGTCGGCTTATTGATCAGCACCAGCCCATTCATTGTTCACACTCCAATGCGTGCAGGCAGGCGGCCGATAACTGTTGCTTTAAGTCGGTCAGGTTGCAGGCAAAGTTACAGCCTGCGGCGCAGGGATGTCCTCCGCCGCCGAACAAGGCGCAAATATCCGCCGCGTTAATGGTGGAGCGGGAACGCACCGATACCTTGTAGTCTCCCTTATCGGTTTCTCTGATGGTGCAACCAATGGCTACCCCTTCTACCTGACGGGGGATGGAAGTAATGCCTTCCAACTCTCCTTCGGCAATGCCTGCGGCATCCCGCATGGCTTTGGTCACCGTAATAAAGGCGATCTTGCCGTCGGCATAAAACTCAAGGGAATCTAAAATACTTTTTTCAATGGCGATCCGCTCTCGGGATTTGGTGTCAAACATATACTGATTGATCAGTTCCACGTCAGCCCCTGCTTCCATCAGCATAGCCGCCACCACGTGACAACGGGGGGTGGTGTTGGAATGCTTGAAGCAGCCTGTATCGGTAGAAATGCCGGTGTAAATGCAGGTGGCAATATAGGTGTCAATGGGCAGATCCATGGCTTCGATCACCGCCAAAATATTTTCGGCGTTGGAAGCGGCATCGGCATCAATGAAACTATGCTGAGCATAGTGGGTGTTGGTGCCGTGATGGTCAATGCACAGATCCACGCTTGGATATTGCTCTGCCAACGCTCCCAAAAGTTTGGGAGAAGCCACGTCGGCGGCTACCACCGTTTGGGTAGTAAATTCCATGGGCTCATAAGAATCGGTAATGAAAAAGTAAGAGCGGGGAATGGGGTGAGCACACACCACATTTGCCTTTTTGCCCAATTTACGCAGGGCATAACATAAAGCGTACCCGCTCCCAATGGTATCCCCGTCGGGATAAGCGTGAAGCAGAATGGTAAAACAGTCCCGCTCCCTTAAAAAGCGAGCCACGTCGGTCAGATTCATTGGTCGTCCTCCTGCGTTTCCTCGGGAATCTCCAAGGAATCCAGCACACGGGCAATGTGGGCGCCGTGCTCAATGGAACGGTCGGCTACAAACCGCAGTTCGGGGGTTTTGCGCAGTTGCAGGCGATTGCCCAACTCTCTGCGAATAAAGCCTGCGGCAGAAACAAGCCCTTTGACCGTTTCTTTGGTTTTGGCTTCTCCCTCCATGGCGCTGACGTATACCTTGGCATAAGAGAGATCACCTGAAACCTCTACCCTGACAATGGTGGTCAGGGCAGAGATGCGAGGGTCTTTTAAGGAACGGAAAATGTCGGTCAGCTCACGCTTTACGTCTTCGGTGATCCGTCCCATTCGTTTGGAAGGCATAAATGACTACCTCCTGATTCTTTGAATTTCAATTAGTCCCGATATTCTTCCATAATAAAGGCTTCGAAAATGTCGCCTTCTTTAATATCGGAGAATTTTTCCAGTCCGATACCGCATTCATAGCCGCTGGCCACTTCTTTCACGTCGTCTTTAAAGCGGCGCAGGGAGTCAATGGCGTCTTCGGCGATTACGATACCGTCACGTACCACGCGGATCTGGCAAGCACGGGTAACCTTGCCGTTCAATACGTAGCTACCGGCAATGGTACCGGCAGAAGAGATCTTGAATACGTTACGAACTTCAATGCGACCCATCACCACTTCACGGAATTTGGGCGCCAGCATACCCTTCATAGCGGCTTCAATTTCTTCAATGCAGTCGTAGATAACACGGTACATCCGCAGTTCCACACCGTCACGCTCGGCATTGGCCTGGGCTACGGGGTCGGGACGTACGTTAAAGCCAACTACGATGGCGTTGGAGGCATTGGCCAGCATAACGTCGGATTCGGAGATGGCACCGGCACCGCCGTGGATGACCCGCACACGAACTTCGTCGTTGGTGAGTTTTTCCAGAGATTGGCGAACGGCTTCTACCGAGCCTTGTACGTCGGCTTTTACAACAATGTTCAGTTCCTTCATATCGCCCTGTTGCATTTGGTCGAACAGATTATCCAGCGTAACCTTTTGTTGCGAACGGAATTGTTCTTCTTTGGCGGCGGCTTTCCGTTGTTCCACCAATTCACGGGCCAGACGTTCGTCCGAAACGGCGTTGAATTCGTCACCTGCTTCGGGCACTTCCGCCATACCGGTGATTTCTACGGGAACCGAAGGACCTGCTTCTTTTACCCGTTCACCCTTGTCGTTGGTCATAACACGTACACGACCAACCGCAGAGCCTGCCACCAGAATGTCACCGGATTTCAGTGTACCGTTTTGTACCAGCACGGTGGCAACGGGACCGCGACCTTTATCCAGACGGGCTTCAATGACCACACCTTTGGCGGCACGGTCGGGGTTGGCTTTCAGTTCCAGCATATCCGAAACCAGCAATACGCTTTCCAACAGTTTATCAATGTTCATGCCGGTGTGGGCAGATACGGGCACGCAGATCACGTCGCCGCCCCATTCTTCGGGCACCAGATTGTGCTCGGTGAGTTGTTGCATAATGCGGTCGGGATTGGCGGATTCTTTATCCATTTTATTGATGGCAACCACAATTTGCACCTCGGCGGCACGGGCGTGGTTGATGGCTTCAATGGTCTGGGGCATAATACCGTCGTCGGCGGCAACCACCAGAATGGCAACGTCGGTAGCCATAGCGCCACGGGCACGCATGGCGGTAAAGGCGGCGTGACCGGGGGTGTCTAAGAAGGTGATGTCACGGTCTTCCAGCGTAACCCGATATGCACCGATGTGCTGGGTAATACCGCCGGCTTCCCCTGCGGTTACACGGGTGTTGCGGATAGCGTCCAACAACGAGGTCTTACCGTGGTCAACGTGACCCATAACCACAACAACGGGATCGCGGGGCTTCAGATCTTCGGCAGTATCTTCGTGGTCGTCAATAATGCGGTCTTCAATGGTGATGACCACTTCTTTTTCCACAACCGCGCCCATTTCGGTGGCAACGATTTCGGCGGTGTCGTAGTCGATGACCTGATTCATGGTGGCCATCACGCCCAGCTTCATCAATTCTTTGATGACTTCGGCGGCGGTCTTCTTCATGCGGGAGGCCAGTTCGCTGACCGTGATCTCTTCGCCTACGGTAACCTTAATGGGAGTGGCTTTGATTTTTTCCAACTGGATCCGACGCAGTTCGGCGGCCTCTTTTTCCGCCTTGGAGCGTTGGTTGCGGCGATAGTCTTTGGAACGTTGATTCAGCTTTTGCTTATTGCTGGACGTATCCCGCATGGCGCGGTCGGGTGCCAGATTGGTGTATTTTTCGTTGTATTTTTCCAAGTCCACGTTGTTGGCACGGGTATCCACCGTGCGCAGCGTACCGGGACCGCGGTTGGGTTGGGCACCGGGCTCTTTCTTCTCCTTCTTTTGAGGGGGAATGGGCTTGGATTCCTTGTGAGGCGCCGCCTTTTCTTCTTTCTTGGCAGGCTTATCGGCTTTTTTAGCCTTGGTTTCTTTTTCTTCTTTTTGTTCGGCTTGAGCGGGAGCGGCTTCGGGCATTTTGCCGCCGTTTTTCAGCATTTCGGCAATCAGAGCCTGTTGAGCCAGCATATCTGCCTTCTTGGCTTCTTTTTCTGCCTTTTTGGCGGCCTTGGCTTCTTCGCCCATCTTAAAGAAAGCGTCAAAGCTTTCTACCGCCGTACTTTGGGTAAATGCGTCGAACACAATGTTCAACTCTTCTTCGGTGAGAGCGGTCATATGCTTTTTGGTCTCGCCGGTGTATTTGGATAAAATTTCAATTACTTTCTTATTGTTTGTCTCCCCAAAGTCTTTGGCGACTTCGTGGACACGATATTTGATCATCATATGTTCATTCCTCCATTATCAATCAAAAACAAAGCTTGTTTGGCAAAACCGTCATCGGTGAGGGTGACGGTGCCCGCCTGAACGCCGATGGCGTGAGAAAGGTCTTGGGCTGAATGGGGTATCCGCCGCAGGGGGATTTGATCCTTGCCTTTAAAGCGAACTTCCTTTTCGGTGCGGGCGGCGGTGTCGGCGGCTACGATCACCAGACAGGCTTTGCCGTTTTCTATGGCATCTGCCGTTTTGGCGAATCCGATTTCCAACCGACCGGCGCGGCGGCACATTCCCAAAAGGGAAAGCAATTTGTCATTCATTTGCCTTTAATTCCTCCTCCATGGCGTCAAACACAGCTTCGGGAATTTGCATGGAAAAGGCTTTTTCAAACCGACGGGCTTTGCGGGCGATGGCAAAACAGTCCGACGAGCGGCAAAGATAGGCCCCTCTGCCCGGCTTTTTAGAGGTTAAGTCCAACGAGACCTCTCCCTCTTTGTTTTTAACCACCCGAATCAGCTCCTGCTTGGGTTTCATTTCGCCGCAACCGCTGCATTTGCGTAAGGGCGTTTTTCGTTGTTTTTGCACAGCCTTTTCCTCCTTGTGTTGGCTTAAGGAATTGAATTATTCGCCGTAAAAACCGCTTTCGGGACGAATGTCGATCTTCCAGCCGGTGAGACGGGCGGCAAGACGAACGTTTTGTCCCTTGTTGCCGATGGCCAACGACAGTTGTGCGTCGGGCACGGTAACGTGGCAGGCTTTGGAGCCGTCAGGCTCTACTTCCACCTTCAGCACCTTGGCAGGGGAGAGGGCTTCGGCGATAAAGGCGGCGGGATCTTCGGAGTAACGAACGATGTCGATCTTTTCACCGTCTAATTCTTCTACGATCTTGGCAACACGGGTGCCTTTGGGACCGATGCAAGAGCCGATGGGGTCAATGTTGTCGTCGTGAGACAGCACCGCCAATTTGGTGCGGGAGCCGGCTTCACGGGAAACGGCTTTGACTTCGATGACACCGTCAAAAATTTCGGGTACTTCGTTTTCAAACAAACGCTTTACCAAACCGGAATGGGTACGGGAGATCTTTACCTTGGGACCGCGATCGGTTTCAAACACGTCAACAATGAATACCTTCACGTGTTGACCTTCCCGCAGTTCTTCACCGGGAACTTGCTCGTTTTTGGGCAATACGTATTCGGCAGTGCCGATTTGCACGGTCACGTTGCCGGTGCGGGGATCTACCGAGTGTACCACGGCAGATACCAGCTCTTGGTTTTTGTTTTGGAATTCTTCCATAGCCTGACCCCGTTCAGCATCGCGAATGCCTTGACGGATGACGTGCTTGGCAGTTTGGGCGGCAATACGACCGAAGGCGCGGGTGTCCAGCGGGATCTCGATCACGTCGCCGACTTTGGCGCTCTTTTTGATCTTTTTGGCGTCATCCACCAGAATGTCGGTGTCAGCGTCTTCGATCTCTTCCACTACGTTTTTGCGAACGAAAGCTTTAAAGGTACGTTCTTCGCAGTCGATGTTGCAGAATACGATGTCTTTAGAACCGTAATCTTTTTTAACCGACACCACGATAGCGGCGGCAATTTTTTCGGCGATGTATTCTGCGGGGATGCCTTTTTCTTTTTCCATAAAGGCTAATGCTTCAAAAAATTCGTTTTTATTTGCGCTGGTCATTTTTTCTCAATTCCTCCAATATAGTTATTCAAAATCAAAAAAGTGATCATCGTCCAAACGGACCGATGCAATATCTGACATATTCAAGGTGATGAGATTTTCGTTCTCATCGGTCAGGGTCAAGGTATCCTCTTTCTTTTCCAACAGAATGCCCTTTACCTCTTTGGTGCCGTCAATGGCACGATAGAGTTTTAAAAGGATCGGCTCGCCTTCCATTTGTTCAAAGTGACGATCCTTGGTCAGTTCCCGATTCAGCCCGGGGGAGCTGACCTCCAGATAATACCCTTGCTCAATAAAGTCCGCTTCATCCAAGGGGGCATCCAAAGCGCGGGAGAGATTTTCGCAATCGTTGATGTTCACGCCGCCGTCTTTGTCAATAAAGAACCGCAAAAACCAGTCGGCTCCTTCTTTTACAAAGCGAACGTCCCACAACTCCAGTCCCAATTCTTCGGCAAAGGGAAGCGCCAATGCTTCTGCCTTGGCGGCAATGTTGCCCGATTTGCTTGCCAAATCCAATCATCCTTTCGGGTGTAAAGTAAAAAGGTAGATAACAAACATAAAAGAGCGGGTCGCCCCACTCTTTTGCCTACAATCTATCTTAACCGTATATACTATAACATATTCTGTAATAAAAAGCAACCCTTTTTTGTACCAAAACCAAGGGTTTTACCGACGCTTTTTTCGGTCATATTGCCATAAATTCAGAAAAATGTTGAAAAATCAACTTCTTTGGAAAGAAATCCTTGCTTTTTTGCCGGATATGGGGTATAATATCCATAACTATGATGGGAGGATTATGGATAGTGAACAGAATTTCTCACAACAAAATACTCCTCCTGTTTATGGTACTTACTCTGCTTTGCCTCTCCCTTTGCGGATGCAATAAGCCATCGGTGGACTTGCCTTCGGCGGAGGAAACCCCCACCGATACCGGTATTGCCGCCGCACAGATGACCTTGGCCTATACCGCTACCGATTCGCTGAATCCCTATCTTGCCAAAACCAAGACCAATCAGGAATTGTGCGGCTTGTTGTATGACGGTCTCATTCTGCTGAAAGAAGGATATGAGGTGGAATACCGCTTGGCGCGGGATATTGTGAACGAAGGTACGACCGTTACGGTCAGCTTGGCGCAGACCACCTTTTCGGACGGAAGTCCCGTTACCCCGCAGGACGTTCTAACCTCGATGGAAGCGGCACGCACGGCAGAGAATCTGTCCTATGGTCGGGACTTTGAAAACGTAAAAGAGATCACGGTGAATAAAAACGGTCTGTTAGAGATCACGTTGAATCATCAGGATCCTTATTTTGTAAACTTTTTGGATTTTCCCGTATATAAAAGCGGGACCGAACAGCAGGAAAATACCGACAATAAAGATCTGCCGCCCGTTGGTAGCGGTCGGTACGTGTTCCATGAGGAGTCGGGTGCCTATTGGTTGACCGCCAATCCCAACTGGATGGGGGGCAGCGTGGGCATTTCGGTGATCGAACTGAAAAACCTGCCTGACCATGATGCCATTGACCACGCGGTGCAGGTAGGCACGGTGGATTGGTGTTATTCTGACCTGAGTAACAATAATTTTCCCAATATGAATGGCATTTCCAAGCAGGTGCCGCTTGCTAATCTTGTGTATCTGGGCGCCAATATGAAGCTGGGTTATATGAGCAATCAGAATATCCGAGCGGGAGTATCGGCTGCTATCAACCGTTCTGCCGTGGTAGACAATGCCTTTTTCGGGGTGGCAACCCCTGCGGCAGGCCCGTATCTGTCTTCCCTGAAAGAAACGGTGGGTTTGCAAACCCTACCTGCCACAGCCGATACCCAGCAGGCAATTGCTTGCTTTACACGGGCGGGCTTCGCCAGTCTGGACGAAGAAGGTCGCCGCATCAATGCAAACGGTCGTTTGCTGAGTATTAAAATCATTTATAACACCGAAAACTCTGCCCGTGAGAGTATGGCGACTCTGGTGGCCGCTCAGCTTGGCGCGGTGGGGTGTAAGGTGACCGTTTCGGGCTTGACCTATGAGGAATACCGTTCCGCCATTCGCTATGGGCATTACGACCTGTATATCGGTGAGATGGTCATCCCCGACAATTTCGATTTATATCCTTTGTTGACCGCAGGCGGAATGCTGACCTTTGACGTTTCCGAGCCTACCGTTCCCGAAACATCTTCTGCCGAAGGGGGCGGCGATGGTGCCGATCTTGGCGCGGTAGAAGAAAACGTAGAGGATGCGTTTATTGCCGCCCGTGCGGCCTATCGGTATCATAACGGACGGGGAAGCCTGACCGAAATGGTATCCTGCTTTAATCAAGAGTTACCCATCATTCCGGTTTGTCACCGAACGGGGATGTTGATATATGCCAACTCCATTAAGGGTGAGCCTGCACCGTTGGCAGGTGACCCGTTTAACGGAATTGAGCGTTGTACCGTATCATAACATATATAGAAAAGGAGAGTTTTGCATGATTAAATACGAAACCCATTTAGGCGAAATCACCATTTCTCAAAACTATTTTACCAAGCTGGTGGGCGAAGCGGTATCCTCTTGCTACGGAGTGGTATCTATGGTGCCCAAGGGCGTGCAACGACTGCGTCCTAAATTTTTGAAAAAGAAATACAGCGATACCGGCATTCGGGTATACGGCAACGATCATTCGCTGACCATCGACCTGCACATTCGTGTGATCTATGGTATGAACATCAATGCCATCTCCCGCAGTATTGTGAATAAAGTCTCTTATGTGGTGGAGGATGCCACCGGCATTAAGGTGGATCACGTGCGTGTCCACGTAGACGGACTGACCGAAGAATAATCTGTTAGCGTGGCAGGGATTGCCCGTGCCATCATCTTGTTAGGAGTGTTTTAATTTTGGCTAATCTTATTACCGGCAGTATTTTTCGTGATGCGGTGATCTCCGGCGCCGCCAACATTACCAATCAACGCCAGGCAGTGGACGAACTGAACGTGTTCCCCGTACCCGATGGGGATACCGGTACCAATATGTCTTTGACCATCAACAATGCCGCCCGTACCGTGGAACGCATGGGTGAATGCAGTGTGGATGAAGCCGCCAAAGAAACGGCAAGCGCTTTGCTTCGCGGTGCCCGCGGTAACTCGGGTGTTATTTTGTCCTTGTTCTTCCGCGGCATTTCCAAAGGACTGAAAGGGGTAGAGACTGCCGACGGTGTAGCATTGGCTGCCGCCTTTAACGCCGGGGTAGATACCGCTTATAAAGCAGTTATGAAGCCCACGGAAGGTACCATTCTTACCGTGGCCCGCCTGTCGGCCAAAACTGCCACGGAAGCCGCAAAAGAAAACAACGATGCCGCTTTTGTGATGGAAAAAACCTACGAATCGGCAAAAGAAGCGTTAGCCCAAACCCCCGAGCTGTTGCCTGTGCTGAAAAAAGCAGGGGTGGTAGACGCCGGCGGTCAAGGCTTGCTGTGCATTTTTGAGGGGATGCTTTCGGTCATTCGTGACGGGGTGATGATCGCTCCCACCGGTAAAAAGTCCGCCGCTCCCAAGAAGGAGGCCAAGCCGGAAGTCAATTTTGAAGAAGAGATCAACTTTACCTATTGCACCGAGTTTATCGTGCAAAAGGATAAATCCATCAATCGCGACCCCATCAAACTGCGGGCCTTTTTGGAGACCATCGGCGACTGCGTTGTGGTGGTAGACGATGAGGACATTATTAAGGTGCACGTGCATTCCGACAATCCCGGCAAAGCCATTCAAGAGGGCATTAAGTTTGGTATGCTGACTAACATCAAGATTGACAATATGCGGGAGCAAAATCAACGCATTGTTAACGATAAAAAGCAACCTGCCAAAACCATGCGGGGCGAAGCCATTCCTCCCGCCAAGCCCGAAAAGAAATACGGCTTTGTTTCGGTTGCCGCAGGCGAAGGGTTGTGTGAACTGTTCCGTGAATTGGGCGCCGACCAATTGGTAGAAGGCGGTCAAACCATGAATCCCTCCACCGATGATATTTTGCGGATGGTTGAAGCTACACCCGCCGAAACCGTATTTGTATTGCCCAATAATAAGAACATCATTATGGCGGCGGAGCAAGCCATTCCTTTGGCTACCCGCAAAGTGTGCGTGTTGCCCACCCGTACCATTCCTCAAGGCATTTCGGCTATGCTGGCCTTTGATGAGGACGAATCTACCGACGCCAACCTGCTGGCAATGACCAAAGCGGCGCAACGCACCGGTACCGGTCAGATCACCTATGCCGCACGGGACTCCAGCTATGACGGTAAGGAGATCAAAGAAGGGCAGATCCTTGCCCTGAAGGAAGGCAAGATCGCCTTTGTGGAACAGGATATCATCAAAGCGGTGAGCAAGCTGACCAAAGCGTTGGTGAATAAGGATACCTGCCAACTAACCTTGATCTACGGCTCTGACGTGGATGCTGATACGGTAGCCCAAGCTACCGCTGCTTGCGAAGCCAAGGCAGGAGATGCAGAAGTCACCGTGATTGACGGTGGACAGCCGGTTTATTACTTCATTCTTTCGGCTGAATAATCAAAGAACAGTAGGCTTCCCGAAGTTCGGGAAGCCTGTTTTTGCTTGAAGCACAAGTAAGGAGGGTGATCCAATGATTTGGCATAGCGCAACCCAAAAGCAAGTCATTGAAGAACTGAATTCGAATCAATATAAGGGTCTGACCACAGGAGAAGCCTTAATGCGTGCCAGACGGGCCGGGCATCAAACCCCAAGTGGCGGTAAAGGCTTTTTGGGTGCCATTGTCATGAGGCAGTTAAAAAGCATTCCGCTGTTGATCATTACCGTTTCGGCTATCATCTGGTTTGCGGTGGATCTGATTATGCATAACGATACTTGGTGGAGTGCACTGGTGATGCTGTTTATTTGCCTGATGGGCGTGGGCATTGATATTACCAAGGCGGCGGTCTCTCACAGAGCAATGACCGCCCTGCGCAATCGGTCACAGCCCTCGGCTACCGTGCTGCGCAACGGCGAGGAGACGGTGCTGCCTGCCCAAAGTCTGGTACCGGGCGACATTCTCTGCTTAAAGCAGGGGGATTATATTCCTGCTGATGCCCGTATTCTGCAAAGCGAGCAACTGCGCTGTGATGAAAGCACCTTGAGCGGTGAGCCGGTAGCGGTGGAAAAACAGGCAGACGAAGGTCTTTCGGATATCGTTCCCCTCAGCCGTCGCAGTAATATGGTGTTTGCCGGCTGTACCGTATCCCACGGCACGGCAACGGTCATTGTGGTGGCGGTGAATGAGGATACCGAATCGGCAAAAATGGTGCTGATTCATGAGGATAAACTGCAAGCAGAGACGCCTTTACAACAGCAATGGAAGGCATCTGCCCGTACCCTTGGCACCGCCGCCTTGGCGGTCTGCGCATTGGTGTTTGTGCTGGGCGTGATCTTTGCCGACGGCAACTTCATCACACGGCTGGGCAGTTCCTTTATTACCTGCGCCGCTTTGGCCGCGGCAGTTATTCCCGAGAGTTTGGCTACTACCATTGCTACTGTGTTGGCGGTGGGTGTGGGGCGTATGATTCACCATAAATTGCTCATTCGTTCGATGAGCGGGGTGGAAACCTTGGGTAAGATTTCGGTGATTTGTACCGATAAAACCGGTACGCTGACGGGGAACCATATGACCATGACCCGCATTTTTGCAGGCAAAGAGATCCTTTCTCTTGAAAACGAAACCCATCTGCCTGCCGAACTGAAGAATCTGCTGTTGATGGGCGCTATGTGCTGTGATGCCGACGTGGCGATCCAAAACGGCAAAGAAGTGGCGATGGGCGACCATACCGAGGCGGGGATCGTTTCGGCGGCGCACCGCTTCTCTAAAATTGATAAGCAAACTCTGAACGATATGTATCCTCGCTTGTGCGAGATTCCCTTTGATGCCGACCGCAAGCTGAAAACCTCGGTGAATATGATCGACGGTAAGCCGGTTGCCATTGTCAAGGGCGCACCGGATATTATTATCTCCCGTTGCAACCAATGCGATCAAAAAGAGGCAATCGAAGCCTCTCGCGCTATGGCAAAAGAGGCTCTTCGTGTGATTGGTATCGCCTTTAAGCCCTTGAGCGAAGCACCCTCTAACCCCACCGAGGAGGAACTGGAGCACGACTTGATCTTCGGCGGTCTGGTGGGTCTGGAGGATCCCCCCATCCCCGAAGCGGTTACTGCTTTGGAACAAGCCAAAAAGGCAGGTATCCGCGTGGTGATGATGACAGGAGATCACGTGTCCACTGCAGTAGCTTCGGCACGACAAATGGGCATTATGACCGAGGAATCGTCGGTCATTACCAATGATGAATTAACCTCTCTTTCGGATGAAGAATTGGACGATCTCATCGACCGCTTTGTGGTGTACGTGCGGCTGTCGGCCGAGAATAAAGAGCGTGTGGTTGCTTCCTTGCAACGCAAGGGTTGCATCGTTGCGGTAACGGGGGATCGGGTAGAAGACGCTCCCGTGCTGCGCAAGGCCGACGTTGGCTGTGCCATGGGGCAAAACGGAACCGATGTTGCCAAGGGCGCCGCTCACGCTGTGGTGCTGGATAATCATTTTGCTACCATTTTGTACGGTGTTTCGGCAGGTCGGGGTATTTACGAGAATATTCGAAAAGCAATCGTGTTGACCGTCGGCTTTGGCATCGGTCTTGGCGTGCTGATGGTGCTGGGTCTGCTCATTTGGGGACAAATGCCCTTGAGTGCCGTACAGATCATGCTGCTTAACCTGCTGATTTCGGTGGCATCGGTATTGCCGCTGGGGTTAGAGCTTCCCGCCAATAAAGATCTGCTTGACCGCGCGCCTCGCACCATCGATCGGGTGCTGGATAAAAAGGGCAATCTGATGGCGCTGATTCAGGGCTTGCTGGTTGCCGCCGCGGCTTTGGTAGGCTTTGGTGTGGGTCAAATGCATCAAAACGGAAGTTCGGTAGCCTTTGCGGTGTTTGTACTGGCCCAGCTTTTGTGCGGTTTTTCGGCCCGTTCACCCTATTTGCTGATAAACGTTAAACGCCATCGGTTTAACCTGTGGCTGTTGCTGGGCGGCATTTTAGTGGTCGGCTTAATTACCCTGTTTCTCAACGTGCCCGCTTTGGGAACGCTGTTCGGCCTTTCGCCTGTGACCGGCGGTCAGATGTGGGTGTTGGTGATTGCCACCGTGATTCCCTTTATTGTGTTAGAGGCGCTGAAACTGTCTCCCTTACATCGCTCCCGTTAAAACTGAAACATAAATAACGAAAACGGATTTGTCTTTTGACAAATCCGTTTTTTGCGTATCTTATTCGCTTGTTATGGGGGTAATGACAGGTTTTCCCTCTTTGTCTAATAAAACGGTTAACCCGCCCGAGTAGCCGGCACTGTGATATAAATAATTCACACCGGTTTGTTTGTCCACCCAAACCTCTATTGCTGAAGCAGACTGAGAATAGGTTTTGATAAAACGTTTTTCTTTAGGCATTGCTAATTCCTCTGCTGTAAAAATAATGTGACCCCCCGCTCTTATGAACGGAGGGTCTGGTGCCGGTGATCGGGGTCGAACCGATACGGTGTCGCCACCACTGGATTTTGAGTCCAGCACGTCTGCCAATTCCATCACACCGGCGAATGCTTGATTATTATAACCCATCTGTTTTAAAAATGCAACCCCTAATTTTAAAAAAATTAAAGTTTTTTCACGGTAAAAAGGGTTTTCAAACCGGTGGATCTGTGGTATAATAATTTGAAATAGTATTTGTGTGAAAGAGGTAACGCTATGGGACTTCTGTCTGCCTTGTTTGGCAATTACAGTAAAAAGGAAATTAAACGTATCGACCCGCTGGTACAAAAGGTGCTGGCGCTGGAAGAACAGTACAAAGGGATGACCGACGGGCAGTTAAAAGCCCAGACCCCCGCTTTAAAGGCTCGCTTGGCCGCAGGGGAGACGTTGGACGATATTTTGCCTGACGCATTTGCGGTATGTCGTGAAGCGGCCGACCGTGTATTGGGTATGCGCCATTTCTCCGTGCAGATCATCGGCGGTATCGTGTTACACCAAGGTCGCATTTCCGAAATGAAGACCGGTGAAGGCAAAACGTTGGTGGCAACCCTGCCTGCCTATCTGAACGCCCTGACCGGCGAAGGGGTGCACATTGTAACGGTGAACGATTACCTTGCCACCCGTGACTCGGAGTGGATGGGCAAGGTGTATACCTACCTTGGCCTTTCGGTAGGGCTGATCGTCCACGGACTGACCAACGACCAGCGCAGAGAGGCCTATGCCGCCGACATCACCTACGGCACCAATAATGAGATGGGCTTTGACTATCTGCGGGATAATATGGTGGTAGATCTGGCGCAAAAGGTGCAACGTGGTCACGCCTTTGCCATCGTGGACGAGGTGGACTCGATCTTGATTGACGAGGCCCGTACTCCCTTGATCATTTCGGGACAGGGCGAAAAGTCCAGCGAGCTGTACACCTTGGCAGATCGGTTTGCCCGTACCCTTAAAATGACTAAGGTGAAGGAAATTGACAGCAAAGAGGATACCGATGCCACCTATGAGGGGGATTATCTGGTAGACGAAAAAGCCAAAACCGCCACCTTGACTCCTGACGGGATGCGGAAAGCCGAGCAATTCTTTAAGGTGGAGAACATTTCTGATCCCGAAAACAACACCCTGCTGCATCACATCAACCAGGCCATTCGCGCCCACGGCATTATGCATCGGGATATTGACTATATGGTCAAAGACGGCGAGGTTATTATTGTTGACGAGTTCACCGGTCGTTTGATGCTGGGCCGTCGGTATAACGAGGGTCTGCATCAGGCAATCGAAGCCAAAGAAGGGGTGAAGGTGGCCCACGAAAGCAAGACGCTTGCCACCATTACCTTCCAAAATTACTTCCGCCTGTACAAAAAATTATCGGGTATGACCGGTACGGCTATCACCGAGCAGGAGGAGTTTGGCGACATTTATCGGCTGGACGTGATCGAGATTCCCACCAATAAGCCGTTGGCTCGTGAGGATCTGCCTGATTCGGTATATAAGACCCAACAGGGCAAGTTGAATGCCATCATTCGCCAAATTGAAGAATGCCACGCCAAAGGGCAACCGGTGCTGGTGGGTACCGTTTCCATTGAAAAATCGGAACAACTCAGCTCCCTGCTGAAAAAACGGGGCATTCCCCATAACGTGCTCAATGCCAAGCATCACGAAAAAGAAGCTCAGATCGTTGCTCAGGCGGGTAAGCTGGGTGCAGTAACCATTGCCACCAATATGGCGGGCCGCGGTACCGACATTATGCTGGGCGGTAATGCTGAATTCTTGGCTAAGTCCGATATGCGCAAGGCAGGGTATGATGAGGACGAAATTGAGAACGCCACCAGTTATTTTGAAACCGACGACCAAGCCATTTTAGAGCAACGTCGGGTGTATCAGGAACTGTATCAACAGCATAAAGAAGCCATCGCTCCCGAGGCCGAGCAGGTTCGCGCGGCAGGCGGCTTGTATATCATTGGTACGGAACGTCACGATTCCCGCCGTATCGACAATCAGTTGCGGGGGCGTGCCGGCCGTCAAGGCGACCCCGGTGCCAGCCGTTTTTATCTTTCTATGGAAGACGATCTGATGCGGCTGTTCGGCGGCGAGCGGATGTATCGCATTATGGAGACCATGGGTGTGGACGAGAATCAGCCCATCGACAGCAAATTGTTGTCGAACTCCCTTGAAACCGCCCAGGCCAACGTGGAATCCCGCAACTTTGCCGCCCGTAAGAGCGTGCTGGAGTTTGACGACGTAATGAACGTTCAGCGGGAAAAAATCTACTCACAGCGTGATATGGTGCTGGCAGGGGAGAGTCTGAAACCTCTGATCACCAAAATGATTCATCAGACCATTGAAGAAACCTGCGATCTGTTTATGGCAGACGAGCGTGTGGCGGATAACTGGAATCTGGATGGTCTGCGGTCTCATTTTATGGGCTGGCTGACCACGGCTGAGGATTTTAATTATTCGGTGGAAGAACTGAACGATATTCGTAAACAAGACGTAACTGACCTGCTTATGAACCGTGCGGATGAAATTTACGCCGCCAAAGAGGAAGAATACGGCGAGCAGACCATGGAACTGCTGGAACGTAAGATTCTGTTGCAAAACGTGGACCGCCATTGGATGGATCACATTGACGCAATGGACGAACTGCGCAACGGCATTCGTTTGCGGGCATACGCTCAGCACAATCCCGTGGTGGAATACCGCAACGAAGGGTATGATATGTTCAACGCCATGAGCGACGCCATTCGGGAAGAAACCGCCCGTATGATGCTGACGGTCAAGCTGGTGCGCCAAGAGGATCTGGAGCGCAAGCAGGTTGCTACCATCACCTCTGAAAACGTGGGCGGAGACGGCACGGTCAGCAAGACGGTGGTAAAAACCAAAGCCCAAAAGGTAGGGCGGAACGATCCTTGTCCTTGCGGAAGCGGCAAAAAGTACAAGAAGTGCTGCGGCGCTGAGGAATAAATAGCAAAAAAATCCCCCCGTTAGAGGCGCACTTCCTTACGAAGTGCGCCTCTAGCGGGGGGTTATTATGCTGTTATCAGTTCCAAGAGCATTCCGCAAAGGCTTGGTCAAGAGTTAAATTATCCTGTTGTACAGCACAGTATTGAATATTGACGGTGAAATCATCAACCGAAGCGATTTGTTCTTTTGTAACGGTTGTTTTAACCGTGATTCTGCCGTTTAGGAACGCGTTATATTGGCTATCAACATCAGGAGTGCCAATCGTGGTATAATAATAGATATCGCGATCGTCCGAATTAGAATCTGTGTAGGTATTAAACGTGTAAGTAGAATAACTGTTTGGTGAAAAACTTAAATATGTGTCACAACTGGCGCGATTCGTAGTATAAAGTCTCATAAACAAATAACAAGGTACACTGTTTGCCTTGACCGTTACGTTGGGGATGGCGAAATATTCACCCGGCACGATCTGTTGACTATCGGAACCGTTGCCAAAAGAGAGGGTCAGATCAGTTCCCTTAAAGGTGTTGTTTGCCTCATTCGCAGCTTTAATCCAAATATAAGCGAATGTACCCGATACGGTCAGCGTTACAACCAAGCACAACGAAACCACCAACAAAAGCGTACGCTTTTGGGCGGGCATGGCTTTTAAATGGTTTGCTTTCATACGGTTTCACTCCCCGTAATAAGATAGGACATCTGCGATCAGCCTAAGGCTTCTTTTGCTAATGCCAGTTGTTCGGCATCGTTACGGGCGTCGAATTGCACGGCACAAGCAGTAACTTTCACGCTGGGAGCAGAATTGGCAAAAAGGACGCTGTTATAACTGGAACTCTTGGTAATTTCTGGTTTTACCGTCAACTGGTCTTCTGCAAAAATTGCTATAGCCTCGCTGCCGTAATCGCTATCGGTTAAAATTTGGTTGTGCTTGAGATATACGATGTTACCATTCTCTTCCACCGGCATCCAACGGCTATCGTAGGCATAGGTCAAATAGGTATCAAAATCGGCAGATTTCTCAACCTTGGCAAAGATCGCATAGTCAATATTCGAGGCGTTGGAGGTGACCACCCGAACATCCACCGTGTTGATGGTGCTGCCGGGAATCAACTTATAATCCGCCTTGGGGTTGTTGTTACCTACGCTGAGTGCTAAGTTACTGCCTTTTAGGGTGATTACCTGAGGGACGGGGCGGTGAATCAACCAAGCGTAGGTGACCGAACCGCCGACCGTAGCACAAACCAATAAAGCGGCGCACAAAATAATCAGCCAACGCTTACGTTGCTTAGACACTACTTTTGCATGCATCGGTTGTTGCATTACGGTCACACTCCTTTATTGAAAAGTAAGAAAAGAATCGTTATGATTCAAACTGTGCTAATGCCAGTTCGTAAGCAGACTCTAAGGTTTGCCCGGCGGTTTGCACCGCGCAAGCTTGGATCTTGAGGCCGGCGTATTTGGTACCGTCAGCAATGGCGGCATCCAAGTTTTGCAAGCGTTCTAACGGCAATTCCCAGTTGACACTCAATTCGTCGCCTGAAAAAACGCGCAACACTTTTTCAGTGCTTTGGTGAGGGACCTGCACGTAATAAAAATTCAAGAAAAGGTCTTGTTGTGAGTCACCGTAGCGGGTCCAGTTGCTGGAATTTGCTACATTATATCCCACATAGTCAATTTGGGCACTGTTGTGGATCAAACCGGTGGTGTCAACGTCTTCAATCTTAATAAATACGTAGCAGGAAGGGCTGTTGGCAGGCACGGTTACGGCAGGAGCGGGATCGAGTTTGAGCGACGTACCGGGGATCAACTGGCGGTTTTGTTGTTCGCCGGTGAGGGAAATGTACAACTGCCCGCCGGTTAATAGGTTTACATAGTTGTTTTCGGGCGCATCCGAAAGCCAGGCGAGGGAATTGTTAAGCAGGCAGCAGGAAAGAATGGCAATCATAAGCAATGCGATCACCAAAAAGCGGCCAACAGAAAAGAATCGGCTATGCATAGGGTTCCCTCCTTAAATAACTTGATACAAATTATTGCAAATTGGGCTTTGCTAAGTCAAATGCTCTGGCAAGGGTGAGATTGGCTTGTTGAATGGCGTAAACCTTAAAACTAAGGGTCTCGCTGACGGATGCCAAGGTAGCATTGGTCAACTCTGCTCCGGTCGCCGCGTTGGTGGTACGGAATTGCACGTACCCGTTGCTCATATTGCCGCCGTAATCGTCGGTGGCATTTAAGCCACGCAAAACGGTAAAGGTCTGATCGGCGGTGAAAGGCGCATCACCCTCAGCACCTACTAAACGGTAATAGTAGCCTTCGGTTTGATCATCCATAAACGGATTGTCAGAATCATTAAACGTAAAGGGGCGCATAGAAGCACGGTTATACCACCACTGAGGGCCAAAGGCCCAAGCGCAATTGGCGCTACTGGGTTGGTTTTCGCAGGCAAAGTTCAGCTTAAAGGTGTTGGAGTCATCATCATTGCGGGGAAAACGGACCTCAAAGCCGAAACCGGATTTTGTGCCTTCGGTAAAGGTGAAAGGCTTCAGATTCTCTTGGGAATAGAAATATCCCGCATCGTTGTAAGCAATTTTATCGTAACCGAATCCGCCCTCTAACTTTACTGTCAAGTTATTACGTTCCACGCGAACCCCTGCGTCACCGTGCAAAGAACTTTCATTTGTTTGGACCATAGAAAGAGACGAATCGTTGGTTTGGGGGTCGGGATCGTAATACATCCGAATAGCGGCGGTGTCGTAAGTGGTGTACATTTTAATGTATGCGTACACGTAGTTGCTGTCATAGGCTACCCACAGCTTTACGTCGTTGTTGGTGGTGCCGGTGTGTTCGGTGGTGCCGTCGGAGCTTAAATAACGGTGCAGATGATCATTGTAGACGTCGTCAGTGGAATCAAAATACCACGTGGTATCCTTTTTATAAAGACTGTCTAACTCGCCGTCTATCACAAATCCGCCGTAGGGGAGCCAGCCTTTGTCGATATAATAATCCGCGTAATTGTTCAGACCGCCGGATTCCTCAGGTTTGAGAAATACGTAGCAGGGCTCACTGTTGGCTTTTACCGTAACCGTGGGATTTTTCGCCACACGGTCGGCGGGGATGATGGTGTAATTCTGCCCGCTTGCTTCGGTTAGATCCACTTCGAGATCACTGCCGATAAAAACATTTTGAGGGGTTGCTTGGTAGCTATTCAGCCAAGCGGAGGTACCGCCGACCAATAAAGCCGTAACGGTGATCAAAATAATCGCCATAAACAGCACAGATTTCTTTTTAGGCAAGAAACGAGTAGACACGAACCTCACGCTCCCTTTTAAAAATGGGTACAACTGCCCCTTTAAACATAGACATTATAACACGGATTAAAAACGAAATCAATATATTTTTTCAAAAAAATATAATAAATACAAAGCCTTGCCCTTTAACGAGCAAGGCTTGAATGAAATCGGATTGTAAATCAACTAAGGTTGCCTATGGCTTCTTGGTAAGCCTGTTCTAACGTCAGGTGAGCCTGCTGAATGGCACAGGCTTTGAATTGCAAGGTTACGGGGGTGTTGGTCAGATTGTTCAACATCTCTGTCGTGACGTCGTCCCGCACCCAAACGTAGCCGTTGTTATATTGTTCTCCAAACACGTAGCCGCTGCGCAGTACGGGAATGGTAACGTCGTTTGCCAAAGGACCGTCTTGTTCACTACCCACGATCTTATAGTAAACACCGGTGTTGGCGGCGGCAAAGGGGCTGTTTTTGTCGTCCAGTTCAAAGGTGATCATATTTTCGTATTTCAACCACCAAAGTTTGCTGAAGGAGATGGACATTTGATCATTATTGTAATCTGACGCAAAGTTAGTGGCGGCAACGTTCATAGCAAAAACGGGGTTGCCGTTTGGGTTGGTAAAGTAATTGTCGTTACGGGGCAGGCGAGTCTCTACAATATAGCCGGTTTTAATGGGTTGACCATTTACCAAAACCTCTTGGCCGTTCATATCTTTATACATATCAACCATTACGTAGTTTTTGCCTTGGGCATCGGCATAAATGCCTTGGTTGGTGAAGTAATTGTGTCCGTTATGGTAAAAATTGGTGATCGTTCCATTACCAAACCCGATTTTCTTCGCAGAGGGAATGGGACTAACCTCGTCAACAGAGGGCGGGGTTGTTGCACGGGCAGGGTAGAATTTAACTTCCATTTCTCCTTGCGTGGTAATGAGTTTTTGATATGACAATGAGGATGGATTGGATACCAATTCATTGTTGGTAGGATAAAACGTATCGAAATGAGCCTCGTAATCATCCTGATCCGTATTGGTGTAGCTTAAGGGATCGGGATCACAATAAATACCGAAATAGTCGGAATGATTGGAATCGGTGTATTTGGCTCCTTGATAATAGTCGTTATCAAATACCTTGGCATATACGTATACGTAGTTGGGGTCGTAGGCAACGTACATCTCCAAAGCAATCTGGCACCTGTTGGCATCCACACTGTTGATGGCTTCTGCCAAAGGTTGGTAGGTTTGGGCGAAGGTGGCGTTTTTGTATAAGGCGGTCGCATCTCCATTGTGTTTATCGGAGTTGGAGTAATAGGCTTCCAATCCATAAGAAGCATCGGTACTGTTAAAATACCAACCGTCGGTCTTTCGATAAAAAGAATCCAACTCACCGTCCACCACGAATCCACCGTAGGGTTGCCAGGTGTTGTCAATGTAATAGTCGGCGTAATTGCTGAATGCATCAGACTCGATAGCCTTTAAAAACACGTAGGCAGGCTCGCTGGTTGCCTCTACCGTAACCGTAGGATCTTTGGCAATAGGAGTGTTGGGTACCATTTTGTAGGTTTTTGCGGTTTCGGTCAGGTTGATGGTCAGGTTACTGCCGGTAAAGGTGTTGGTCAGAATGCCGGAATTATCTCGCAACCAGGCATAGGTAGCCGAGGTGATGATGCACAAGATCAGCAACAAAGCAAGCACAATCAAAACCGCGCGCTTTTTCGGCGACCACTCTTTTATATCAAAGGTTTTCATAGGGGAACACGCTCCAATCGTATGAAAAATCTAATAGGCGCAAATACACACCTTGATTATAGCACAGCTTTTGTGGCAAGTCAAATCAAAATTTGTGAAATGAAGGGATTTTTTCGTCTTGACAAAGGGGGAGCGGGTGTGCTATCATAAATAAAACCTTATAACACGTTGACGGAGGACAAGTACGGCGCTCACCGCCGCCAGAGAGAAAACGCCTTGGGCTGTAAGCGTTTTTGGGCAAGCGTGCCGGAACATACCACCTCCTGAGTGCCGCCGTAATCAAGGTGTGCCGCGTTGCTTGCGTTATCGGGCAGTTGAGTGACAGAGTTTCTCTGTAATTTGGGTGGAACCGTGGAGTTGTAGCACTTCATCCCTTGGGGATGGAGTGTTTTTTTTGTTTGTTAGAATATTATTTTGGAGATGAAAACCATGATTCAAGTAAAACTGCGGGATGAATTCCGCGAATTTGAAGCAGGTACTCTCGCTGCTGACGTGGCAAAAGCCATCAGTATGGGGTTGTATCGTAACTGCTGCGCCTGCCTCATTAACGGGCAGGTAGCCGACCTGCGCACTCCTTTAAACGAGGATTGCGAAGTAACCTTTTTGACCTTTGACGACAAAGAAGGGCAAAAAGCCTTTTGGCACACCGCCTCTCATATTTTGGCGCAAGCGGTCAAACGGCTGTATCCCAACGTAAAACTGTGCATCGGTCCTGCCATTGACGGCGGCTTTTATTACGATTTTGATACGGATGAAGCCTTTACGCCCGAAATGCTCACCGCCATTGAAGGGGAAATGAAGAAGATCGTGAAAGAAAACATTGACTTGGAACGGTTTGAACTGCCTCCTCAAGAAGCTATGAAGCTGCTTGCCGATATGGGCGAGACCTATAAGGTAGAACTGGCCGCCGAACACGCCGATAAAGGCGAAAATATCTCCTTCTATAAACAAGGGGATTTTACCGACCTGTGCGCCGGTCCTCACTTAATGAACACCGGCGTGGTCAAAGCCTTTAAACTGACCCAATGCACCGGCGCTTATTGGAGAGGGGACGCCAAAAACAAAATGCTTTGCCGTGTATACGGTACTGCCTTCCCCAAGGCAAGCCTGCTGGAAGAACATCTGGCTCGCATTGAAGAAGCCAAAAAACGGGACCACAATCTGCTGGGCCGTCAACTGGGCTACTTCACCACCAGCGAATATATCGGGCAAGGGCTGCCCATCATGCTGCCCAAGGGTGCCAAGATCATCCAAACTTTGCAACGGTTTGTAGAAGATGAAGAAGAACGTCGTGGCTGGCAACTGACCAAGACTCCCTTTATGGCAAAGAGCGATTTGTATAAGATCTCCGGTCACTGGGATCATTATCAGGACGGTATGTTTATTTTGGGGGATCCCGAAAAGGATGACGAAGTATTTGCTCTGCGTCCCATGACCTGTCCCTTCCAATATCAGGCGTATCTGAATAAAGCCCGCTCTTACCGTGATCTGCCTTTGCGGTATAACGAAACCTCTACCTTGTTCCGTAACGAGGCCAGCGGCGAAATGCACGGGCTGATCCGTGTGCGTCAGTTCACCATTTCCGAAGGTCACTTAATGTGCACCCCCGAACAGCTGGAAGACGAATTCAAAGGCTGTCTGGAACTTGCCATCTATATGCTGAAAACGTTAGGGCTGTATGAAGACGTTTCTTACCGCTTCTCTCAATGGGATCCGGAAGATAAAGAGAAATATATCGGTACTCCCGAACAATGGAACGAGGCGCAGGGCCTGATGGAACGGATTCTTAACCATCTGGAAATCCCCTACGAAGTGGGTGTGGGCGAAGCCGCTTTCTACGGACCTAAACTGGACATCCAGATCAAGAACGTTCACGGCAAAGAGGATACCCTCATCACCATTCAAATCGACCAACTGCTGGCGGAACAGTTCGGTATGGAATACACCGATACCGACGGGGCAAAGAAACTGCCTTGTATCATCCATCGCACCTCCATCGGTTGCTATGAACGCACCCTCGCCTTGCTGATTGAAAAATATGCGGGCGCGATGCCCATGTGGCTGTCTCCCGAACAGGTACGGGTATTGCCTATTTCGGAACGGTTGTTGGAGCAAGCCCAAGAGGTGACTGCCGAACTGAAAAAAGCAGGTCTGCGCGTTACTTGCGATACCCGCAGTGAAAAGATCGGCTACAAGATTCGGGAAGCCCAGATGGAAAAGGTCAACTATATGCTCATCATCGGTGATAAAGAAGCCGAAAGCGGTACGGTTTCGGTGCGCAAACGGGGCGAGACCGGGGACATCGGTTCGATGCCCCTTGCCGACTTTATTGCCATGGCAAAAGAAGAGATCGATACCAAGAAAATCGGATAGTTATTTTCATCTCCCAAGGGTAAATCCTTTGGGAGATTTTTATCACACATTGTTGACCGCCACATAGTATGACAGTGAAGGCTCGAAAGGAGGCTGACAACAATGTGTGGTAACAACAATTGCTGGATCTGGATCATTGTGATCTTGTTGCTGGTGTGCGGTTGCGGTAACGGCTTCGGCGGTAACAACTGCGGTTGCGGCAACAACGATGGTTGCGGTTGCGGCTGCTAAGGCAGGGTAACGCAAACCGAAAGGCGGTCCCTCTTTTTAGAGGGATCGTTTTTCTTTTGCTTGCATTTTGCCGTAAACCCTTGTATAATAAGAAAAAACGAATAGGAGAGTGGGATACATGCTTTTCGTAATGGATATGGGCAATACCTGCATCACCTTGGGTGTTTATGATAAAGATGAACTGATTTTAACCGCTCGGCTGTCTACCGACCGTGGTCGCACCGAAGATCAATATGCGGTAGAACTGCATAATGTGTTAGCCCTGCACGGGTTAGATGGCGTGGCCTTTCAAGGAGCAATCATCGGCTCGGTGGTTCCGGGGTTGAATTACGCTATGACCCGCGCAGTGGAGTTGGCCATCGGAGTGAAACCCTTGGTGGTTGGCTCGGGCATTAAAACAGGTCTGAATATTAAAATCGACGATCCTGCCCAAACCGGCGCCGACCTTGTGTGTGGCGGGGTGGCGGCGCTTGCCAAATATCCTATGCCTTGTCTGATCTTTGACCTTGGCACTGCTACCACCATTACGGTGCTGGATGAAAACGGCGCGTTTGTAGGCGGTAGTATCACCGCCGGCATCGGTATCTCTCTGGATGCGCTGGCAGGTCGTACCGCACAACTGCCCCACGTCAGCTTAAAAAATCCCGGTAAGGTGATCGGCAAAAACACGGTAGATTGTATGAAATCAGGGCTGATTCACGGCACCGCTTCTATGATGGACGGAATGGCCGACCGTATGGAAGAAGAACTGGGCACACCCGTCACGTTGATTGCCACGGGCGGCAGAGCGGGAGAAGTGATTCCCTATTGTAAGCGGAACTTTTTGTTAGATAACGATCTGCTGTTAGACGGTCTGCGGATCATTTACGAGAAAAACCAAAAGAAATAAGGATCAACCAATGAAAATTTTAGCCATTGAATCTTCCTGTGACGAAACTGCCGTTGCGGTATGTGAGGGGCGGCAGGTGCTGTCCTCTTGCATTGCGTCCCAGGTCGAAGAACATAAATTATACGGCGGTGTGGTGCCTGAAATTGCTTCCCGTCGCCACGTAGAAGCCATTGCAGGACTAACGAATGAGGCTTTGCGGCAGGCGGATTGCACGCTGGACGAGGTGGATGCCATTGCCGTTACCGCCTATCCCGGACTGATCGGCGCTCTGCTGGTGGGGGTCAACTTCGCCAAAGGATTGGCTCTGTCTATCGGCAAGCCTTTGGTGCCGGTGCATCATTTGCGTTCTCACATTGCCGCCAATTATATTACCCATCCTGATTTAAAGCCGCCCTTTTTGTGTCTGGTGGTGTCGGGTGGACATACTCATTTGGTGGAGGTCAAGGATTACACCGAGTTTCGCATTATCGGTCGTACCCGTGACGATGCGGCAGGGGAGTGCTTTGACAAAACCGCCCGCGCTATGGGGATGAGTTACCCCGGCGGGGTGCATTTGGACAAAATCGCCAACGACGGGGATCCCACCGCTTACGCCTTACCTCATCCCAAGGTGGAGGGTTGCCCCTGGGACTTCAGTTTTTCGGGGTTGAAAACCTTTGTCATCAACACCATTCATCGGTGTGAGCAAAAGGGAGAGGCTTACAGCGTGCCCGACCTTGCGGCATCGGTGCGGCACCACGTGTGCGAGATCCTTACCGAAAAAACCATGGCCGCCGCCAAAGAATTCGGCTATACCACCATCGCCTTGGCAGGCGGGGTTTCAGCCAATTCCCGACTGCGTCAGCGGATGAGCGAAGAATGCGAGCGGGCGGGCTATACCTTGTATCTGCCCGACGTGAAGTTGTGCGGCGACAATGCCGCCATGGTAGGGGCGCAAGGGTATTATGAGTTTTTGGCAGGGCATTTGGCAGGGCAAGACCTGAATGCCACCGCCACCAAAAGTATTGAAGAAGGTTAAATAAAAGCCTGAGGATTTTCTCTTTGGAATCCTCAGGTTTTTTTGCTGATTCCCATTGACTTTTCGGTTTGAATGGGGTATCATATAAGTTAAATTTTTATAATTGGAGGAATTCTGTATTATGGACGCAGACCCTGATCCTGCTACTAATTTGGTATTACAAATCGGTTTGTTGGTTGTTTTGATTCTCATCAACGCTTTTTTTGCCATGAGCGAAATGGCGGTGGTGTCGCTCAATGACAGCAAGATCAAAAAGATGGCGGAAGAAGGTCACAAGCAAGCCAAAAAAGTGATGAAGCTGACCGAAAGCTCCTCGTCCTTTTTGTCTACCATTCAAATCGGCGTGACTTTGGCAGGCTTTTTGGCCTCAGCCAGTGCATCCCAAAGTTTTGTTACTTTGTTCGGCGATTTTCTCATCGCTCGTCTCGGTACCTTTGGTGCAACGAATGCTACGGTGATCAACGGTGTAGCGGTGGTGATCATTACCGTTATAACATCCTATTTTACCTTGGTGTTTGGTGAACTGGTGCCCAAACGCTTGGCAATTCAAAATCCCGAAAAAGTCTCTTTCCGCGTGGCCGGATTGCTGTTGTTTATCCGCGCCTGTCTCAAGCCTTTCGTGGCTTTTCTGACAGTTTCTACCAATTTGGTGGTGCGGTTGTTCGGCATTGACCCCAACCACGAGCCGGAAGAAGTCACCGAGGAAGAAATTCTGATGATGGTGGACGTGGGCGAAGAAAAAGGGGTTATTGAAGAAAGCCAAAAAGAGATGATCAATAACATCTTTGAATTTGACGATAACCCGGTAGAGGATATTATGACCCACCGCACCGACATTCTGGCGGTAGAGGTCACCGACCCCTTGGAAGAAGCGGCGAAGATCGCCATTGAAGAAGGCTTCTCCCGTATTCCCGTGTATGAGGACGATCTGGACAATATCGTGGGCGTGATCTACGCCAAAGACCTGTTGCCCTTTGTGGGGCAGGCGTTGCCGGCGCAAACCACCGTTTCAGAGACCATGCGCAGTGTGTATTATGTGCCTGAATCCAAAAAATGCGGCGATCTGTTCACCGAAATGACCGAAAAGCATATTCAAATGGCTATTGTGGTAGACGAATACGGCGGTACTGCCGGTTTGGTGACCATGGAAGACCTGATCGAATCCATTTTGGGGAATATTCAGGACGAATATGACGATGAAGAAGAGGATATTGAACAGGTATCCGAAAATGTATTTACCATTGACGGCGTGACCGATATTGAAGAGGTTTCCGAAAAATTAGGTCGCACTCTGCCCGAAGGGGATTACGATACGCTGGGTGGTATGATCATGTCGCTGTTGGGATACATTCCCACCGAAGACGAAACCCCCACGGTGGAGGTCAATTACACCACCTTCACGGTGCTTTCGGTAGAAGACCGACGCATTGATAAGGTGCGGGTAGAAAAATTACCCATTCCCGACGAGGAAGAAGAATCCGAAGAATAAACAAAAAGTCTGCATCCGAGGATGCAGACTTTTTTCATTTATTTTGCTCGCTTGATCTGCCAAAGTGTTACGCCTACGTATACCCCCAAAAAGGCAAGGGTGAAGCCGCCCAGCACACAGTACATTCCCCATACGGGAACGGTATGGTCAAAAAAGTAGATATTGCAGTCCAGCAGATCCCGCAGGGCGGTTACCCCCTCGGCGGGCAGACCGTCGGCTTCCAGTTGGGCGATCACCCCTTGCAGGGAGTGGTTGCGCATCAGCGAGGTACCGTAGGTGCCGGGTAAAAAGGACAACACCTTTTGCAACCCGTCGGCAAAGGAGGAGATGGGCATATAAGCGCCGCAAATAAACCCGTAGCAGGCGCTGACAATACTGCCCACCGCCGAGATCTGTCCTTGAGAGGTCAAAAATACATTGACCGCCGCCGAAAACGCCGTGCCGAACAGTACCAGCACCAAGGTGTCCAACAGCATCAGTAGAATGTCGGTCATAGAAAAGAACCAGCCCACCTGCCAAAGGTAAACAAAGCAGGCGCCTGCCGCCAGCAGACATATAATCATGGTAGAGAAAAAGGAGGCAAGATAATAACTTAGCGCCATGGTGGCGGTTTTGACCGGTGTTACGGTCAGATCCTTATATGAGCCGGTTACTTTATCCTGCACCATCAGCATGTTGGAGCAAAAGGCAACCGTAATGGGAGAAACCGACAGCAAAGAAGAAAACAGTTGACCTCCCACACAGCCGTTGAGCACCGATTGCTCGGCGGTGATGCCAAAGGCAGACAATAGCTGTACAAAGCTGTCCTCGTATACGTTGGCAAGAAAGGTGACGTACAGCACCAGCAAAATCATCGGTGTGATCAGCGCGGTGAAAAACATTCCCTTATCTTTAAAAAACAATTTGGCGTTGCGCCGTGTTAAGTGGATCAGTTGCGTCATTGTCGGTCACCTCCCGTTAAGGATTGCCCCGTTACTGCCAAAAATACGTCGTCCATTTTCCCTTTGGTGATCTCGTAGTCGGTAAAAATTTCGGGGTATTGCCGAATCAAAGCGGTAGCGGTGGCGGTGCCACGCACAAATACCCGATACCCCCCCACGGTAGGGGTGTATTCTTGCCCTAACATTTTAACCTGCTCCTCGGTTACGCCGTACAGCGAGATAAAGTCGCCGGTGTAGGTGTTTTTCAGCGTGAGCGGCGTACCCTCTGCGGCAATTTGGCCTTGATTGAGAATCACCACGTAATCCGCATCGGCGGCTTCTTCCATATAATGGGTGGTCAAAAACACCGTCATCCCGTTTTCTTTGCGCAAGGTTTCAATTACCTGCCACAGCAGCTGGCGGGTTTGGGGGTCCAGACCGGTGGTAGGCTCGTCTAAGATCAAGATCTCAGGGTTATGAATCAGCGCGCGGGCGATATCTACCCGACGACGCTGTCCTCCCGACAGTTTGCCCACGGCGCGGTTTAAGTAGGATTGAAAATCCAAAAGCTCCGATAGTTGTGCAATGCGTTGCGCCGCCTGCCTACCGGTGATGCCGTATAAGGCCGCGCGGCTGAGCAGATTGTCCCGTACCGAAAGGGGCGCATCCAGCACCGAATTCTGGTATACCACACCCAGTTTTCGTTTCAAATCAGGTCGGTAACCGCTCATAGACTGCCCGTGAATGGTGACGGTGCCGCTGTCTTTGGGCAATTGACCGCATAAAATGGATATGGTGGTGGATTTGCCTGCCCCGTTGACTCCCAAAAAAGCAAAAAGCTCGCCCTGCTTGACCTTAAAGCTCAGATCCTGCACGGCTTTGACTTCGCCAAACGACTTATTCAGATGGGAGATTTCTATGATGTCGTTCATATTCAGTCCATCTCCTTTGGATAGAATTTCACAATAGACAGTATATCACCTTTTTGGAAAAAAAGCAACGGATTTACTCTATGCGGGCGCAAAAAAATCCTATGCGGTTGGTTGCGAAGACATACGGTTTGTGATATAATAAACCCATCAACAAATAAAGGCGGAACGTTATGACTTTCAAACAATGGATCGAAAACTATTGGTATCACTATAAATGGCATACCATCATCGGGCTGTTTTTGGTGCTGACGCTTGCGGTGGGCATTACCCAATGCGCCACCAAACCCAAGTATGACAGCAACTGTGTGCTGTATTGTGATCGGTTTGTGCACGACAATACGGTGGCGGCGCTGGAGGAAGCCTTTGAAAAACGGATTGCCGACATTGACGGCAACGGCACGGTGGCGTTTCAGGTCTATAATCTATCCTATGATTCCGATGGCACCAACGTGGCTCAATCCACCTTTTCGAACTCCCAAAAGCTGATGGCGACTGCATCCTCGTCGGATTACGTGCTGTACGTGGTGGATCAGTATGGGTTTGACCGCCTGTCGAAAGAGGGATTGTTTGAAACCTACACGATTTTACCCGATGGCAACCATACGGCGTGGAATTGGAAGGGGAGTGCGCTGCAACAAGAAATGAGCAGCTACAAGTTGCCCGAAAACCTGTATTTCTGCGTGAGAAAAATCGCAGGAAACACCGACGCCTCTGCCGAGGCGGAACAACGGGCAGAGTACGCCGTTTCGGTGATACAGGCGTTGATGAAAGAGCAATAAAATAAAGCGGATGAGGGGAAAGCCTCATCCGCTTTTTATGATTTGTTTATCGTCTGCGCGCCTTAGAATTCCACAGCTTGCGGCGGCGGTAATTGACTCGCACGTTCCATACCGCAAAGACGATGATCGCCAACGCCACAATGCCGTAGATCACCAGACATACGGGATGGGTCAGCCAATCCCAGATCAGCAGAATAAAACTGCGTTTGCAGGTCTCCTTTGCCACCAGATCGATGGTGCCGATCTCTTCTCCCGCACAAGTTACGGTGGCGGTGCCCAGCACCGTGCCCTTTTCAACAGGGGCTTTCCACTCTTCCTTGGTTAGATGGGGGGTGACAATGACGCTGTCCAACGAATCCTTGGGAATCATTGCGTGAAAATCCTCGGCAGGAACGGCGATCACGTGGTCGGTCTCTCTGCACAAGGTCACCTTGGCTTCGGCCACCGGCTTGGTGGTTTCCACCACCGTCATATACTCCAAGTCGGTGTATGCCCAAAACAGCAGATCGTAGGTATTGTCAAACTCGTGATGTACCTGATAACCGTTCAACGTGTCGGCAGGGCAACCCAGCACCACGGTAATATACCGTTGCCCGTCTTTTTCTGCCAGCGAGACCAGATTGCGACCGGCATCATCGGTGTAGCCGGTCTTTAACCCTTGCACCCGTTTGTAGTACCAACTGGAATAGGGGTTGATCATATAGTTGGTGGTGGGAAAGGTACGCTCCTCGTGAAAATTGGTGGCGGGCATGGTGTAGTTGTATTGACAGCAAATGTCGGTCAACTCTTTGTGCTTGATGATCTCGGTTGCCAGCAAATACTGATCGTATGCGGTGGTGGTCTGAATCTCCTCGTGCAGACCGTGGGCGTTGGCATAAAGAGTATTTGTCATACCCAGCGCGGCGGCTTTGGCGTTCATCAGTTTAACAAATTCTTCCACACTGCCGCTGATCTCCATGGCAATGGCATTGGCGGCATCGCAAGAAGAGGGGATGAGCAGTAAGTGGAGCAGTTGTTCCATGGTGACCTGCTCGCCCCCCAACAGACCTGCCACAGCGGCACCCGTGCCCAGCAGATCGTCCACCACCTGTGGGTAAACGGTTACGGGCTTTTGCAGATCGGGGCATTGCTCCAGCGCTACCAATGCGGTCATCAGTTTGGTGACCGAAGCGGGGAACATTTGGGCGGTAGGATCTTTTTGATACACCACCGTGCCGGTCTCTAAATTGATCATATAAACCGACCGTGCGTGGATTTCCAGATCGGGCGGCAGGGTATAAGCCGAAACCGTGGGGGCAAAAAAGGAAGAAGTTGTCAAAATCAGGCATAAAAATATAGAAATAGCAAATTTTTTCATAGTAAAATCCCTTCGGATGTGGTATAATCGAATTAATCTTTATTTCAGTATACCATCAATGACCTCAAAAGGAAAGAACAAATTGCAAAAGTGAGGGAAATTTTATGATCTATATTACGGGAGATATGCAT
This sequence comes from Clostridia bacterium, assembly GCA_017439545.1. Lineage (GTDB taxonomy): Bacteria > Bacillota > Clostridia > Oscillospirales > Acutalibacteraceae > UMGS1484. Next base: position 38,073 of record JAFSIW010000071.1, read on the forward strand.
GGCGAAGAAAGCCGCCTGTACGAAAAACCGTTGCGCAAGCTAAAAGAGGGGGATACTCTGATCATTTGCGGCGATTTCGGTTTTGTGTGGGACGATAACCCCAAAGAACAAAAGCTGTTGGAATATCTTGGCAGTCGCAAATACAACGTGGCGTTTATTGACGGCACTCACGAAAACTACGACCTGCTGAACAAATGCCGCATGACCGTGTGGAACGGCGGCAGAGTCCATCGGGTGAGCGGGAATTTATTCCATCTGATGCGAGGGCAGATCTTTACCATTGAAGGGCATACCTTCTTCACCTTTGGCGGGGGAGAAAGCCCCGATCGGGACATGCGCACCGAGCACGAGTCCTGGTGGCGGGAGGAAATGCCTTCGGCCGAGGAAATGTCGGAAGGGGCAGAAAATATCGATGAAGCCGATTGCAAGGTGGACTACATTCTCACCCACGAGCCACCGTCGCTGGTTAAGTCGTCTATGCTGCTTCGTCACGGTGAGGCCGATCGGGTCAATCGCCTGAACGGCTATTTAGAACAACTGAATCGGGAATGTACCTTTAAACATTGGTTTTTCGGCAGTATGCACGAAGACCGTCGGGTCACCCCCGTACATACCGCCGTGTTCCGTGAACTGGTGAATTTGGAGGATCTATAACCCAATACCGAGAGGGGCGATATGCCCCTCTTTTTTCTTATGGATATTGCCTAAAAAAGATGTTGCAACTTGTCAAATAATTTGCTTGCATATTGCGGACTTTGGCAGTATAATAAATTGATATTTTATGTGTAAGAAGGAAATAGTGTGAATTTAAGAACCGACATTCGAAACGTAGCCATTATTGCCCACGTTGACCACGGTAAAACCACCTTGGTAGACAATATGCTCAAACAAAGCGGTATCTTCCGTGAAAATGAGCAGGTAGCCGAGCGGGTTATGGACTCCAACGATCTGGAGCGGGAACGGGGCATTACCATTTTATCCAAAAACACCGGTGTGCACTATAACGGGGTCAAGATCAATATTGTGGACACCCCGGGACACGCCGATTTCGGCGGGGAAGTAGAACGCATCCTGCAAATGGTTGACGGGGTGGTTTTGCTGGTAGACGCCTTTGAGGGGTGTATGCCTCAAACCCGTTTTGTATTGAAAAAAGCCTTGAACTTAGGCAAAAAGGTGATCGTGGTGGTCAATAAGATCGACCGTCCCACCGCCCGTCCCGATGAGGTGCTGGACGAAGTGCTGGATCTGTTTATCGATCTGGAGGCCGACGAGGATCAACTGGAATTCCCCGTGGTGTACGCTTCCGGTCGTGACGGTTATGCAGGCTATCAGCCCGACCAATTGACCGATGACCTGCGTCCTTTGTTTGAAACCATTTTAAAAGAAGTGCCTGCTCCCGCAATGGATGAAGAAAGTCCTCTGCAACTGCTTATTTCCAACATCGAGGCCGACGAATACGTGGGTCGCATCGGTGTGGGACGTGTGGAGCGTGGTACGATCAGCGTGGGACAACCCATCGTTATTTGCCATACCGACGGCTCTACTACCAATGCAAAGGTAGTTAAGCTGTACACCTTTGAGGGACTCGGTCGCAAAGAGGTGGAAATTGCCCGCCCCGGTGATCTGGTGTCCATTGCAGGCATCAAAGAGCTTGGTATCGGCGACACGGTTTGCGCCTTGGGTCACGCCGATCCCTTGCCCTTTGTAAAAATTGACGAGCCTACCGTCAGCGTGAACTTTATGGTCAACGACTCGCCCTTTGCGGGACAGGAAGGCAAATTCGTTACCTCCCGCAACATCCGTGACCGCCTGTTTAAAGAGGTAGAAACCAACGTCAGCCTGCGGGTGGAAGAAACCGACTCGGCAGATACCTTCCGCGTTTCCGGTCGTGGGGAATTGCACCTTTCCATTCTCATTGAGACCATGCGACGTCAGGGATATGAGTTTGCAGTGTCCCGTCCCAAGGTAATTTATAAAAAGGACGAAAACGGTCAGCGGCTGGAGCCCATCGAGCTGTTGATGGTAGAAGTCCCCGAAGAATACGTGGGTGCTGTTATGGAAAAACTGGGCACCCGCAAGGCGGAACTGCAAAATATGGGCACCCGTGAGGGCGGTATGACCCACATTGAATTTTTGATTCCCTCCCGCTGTCTGATGGGCTATCGGTCGCAATTCTTGACCGCCACCAACGGCAACGGCATTATGAATCACGTGTTCCACGCCTATGAACCTTATAAGGGTGACATTGACGACCGTCAGACCGGCTCTATCGTGGTGTTTGAAGATGGAGAAAGTTGTGCTTACGGGCTTTATAACACCCAAGACCGCGGTCGGTTGTTTATTGGACCGGGCGTGCCGGTGTATGAAGGCATGATCGTGGGTGAAAGCCCCAAAGCCGAAGACCTGGTGTGCAACGTATGCAAGAAAAAGCACTTGACCAACACCCGTGCTTCCGGCTCAGACGATGCCTTGCGGCTGACTCCACCCGTGGTATTCAGTCTGGAGCAATGTCTGGAATTTTTGAAAGACGATGAGTACATTGAGGTCACACCCGAATCCCTCCGTCTGCGCAAAGCAATCTTAAAGAAAGAACTGCGGCTGAAAGCGGCTGCCCGAAAGTAACCTATGAAGATCGTAATTCTGGATTTAGAATGGAATACCGCCTACTACCGTAAAGAGCAACGGTTTCTCAATGAGATCATCGAGTTCGGCGCGGTAAAACTCAATGAGCGGCTGAAGGTAGTAGACGAGTTTCAAATGTTTGTCAAGTCCCGTGTATCCAAAAAACTGCGGGGTATGGTGAAAGAACTGACCCACATCAGCAATGAACAGTTGCGGGAGGAAGGCAAGAATTTTGAAACAGTCATAAACGCCTTTACCAAATGGGCAGGAAAAAATACCTTGATTTTGACTTGGAGCAACACCGATCTGTATACCTTGATGGACAACTGCCGTGCCTTTTTGGGGGATCAGTCCATTCCCTTTTTGCACCAATATGCCGATCTGCAAAAGTATGTGCAGGGACGCATTGGTTGGCAAGGCGGCAATCAGTTGGGACTTTCTACCGCGGCGGAAGCGTTGGGCATCTCGTCGGATGACATTGACCTGCACCGCGCCAAAGGGGACAGTTTGCTGAGCGCCCGCGTTTTGCAGCAGTGCTATGATAAAGAAAAAATGAACGCATTGATTCAGAATGCCGATGCTCCTGATTTTTACGAGCGGTTTTTCTTTAAACCCTACGCCATCAAGGATATTCACAGCCCCCACATTCAGCCGGAAGACTTGAATTTTAACTGCGTGATGTGCGACCGGCCGTTAAAACGGATGCGCTCCTTCCGTCGGTGCAACAACAGCTTTGAAAGTCAGTTTGTGTGCAAAGAATGTAATAAGGGATATATCGGACGGGTGCAGGTACATAAACTATATGACAGTGTTTCGGTGAAACGAACCCTCACCGAGACCGAACTGCCCAAGGGGAAATCCCGACCCCGCCGCAGAGGACGGGGCAAACCCAAACCGCCTGCCGTGGCGGCAAGTACAGTTGAATAAACGAGTTATCGTTTAAGGAGAGGATAAAATGGAAAAAAGAAGTAGTTTTACCGGTAAGATCGGCTTTGTATTGGCCGCTGCCGGCTCAGCCGTGGGACTGGGCAACATCTGGCGATTCCCATACCTTGCCGCACAATACGGCGGCGGGATCTTTTTGCTGGTGTACATTGTGCTGGCTGTCACCTTGGGCTTTGCTTTAATGTGCGGCGAAATTGCCTTGGGTCGCAAAACGGGACTAAGCGCCATCGGTGCTTTTTCCGCTTTGAATAAAAAGTTCGGCTTTGTGGGTGTGTTGGCATCCATTGTGCCTATGATGATCTTGCCTTACTATTCGGTCATCGGCGGTTGGGTAACCAAATATTTGGTGGTGTTTGTATCCGGTCGGGGTACTGCCGCTGCCACCGGCGATTATTTTACCGATTTCATTGCCAAGCCCGTAGAGCCTATCGGTTGGTTTTTGCTGTTCATCGGCGCTACCGCTCTGATCGTTTTGATGGGGGTTGACAAAGGCATTGAACGGGTAAGCAAAATTATGATGCCTATTTTGGTGGTGTTGACCATCGGGGTTGCCATTTATTCTATGACTCTGCCCGGTGCAATGGACGGTGTGGTTTATTACCTGAAACCTGACTTTTCTAAATTCAGTTTTACCACCGTGTTGGCGGCTATGGGTCAGTTGTTCTACTCCATGTCTCTTGCCATGGGCATTATGATCACCTATGGCTCTTATATGAAAAAAGACGTTAATCTGGAATCTTCGGTCAAGCAAATCGAATGGTTTGACTGCGGCATCGCCTTTTTGGCAGGTCTGATGATCATTCCTGCGGTGTACTCCTTTGAAGGGATGGACGGTATGGGCAAAGGCCCCGGTCTGATGTTCATTACCCTGCCTAAGGTGTTTGACAGCTTTACCGGCGGGCATATTGTTGGGGCTGTGTTCTTCCTGCTGGTGTTGTTCGCCGCTTTAACCTCCTCCATTTCCTTGTTTGAAACGGTGGTTTCGGTAATCAAAGATAAGTTCGGTTGGAATCGTAAACTGGTCTGCCTAGTCGTGTTTTTGGGTAGCGTAGCGGTTGGTGTGCCCTGTTCTTTGGGTCACGGCTTGTGGAGCGGCGTATCGGTGAAAAATGCTGCAGGCAGCGCTATGACCATTCTGGATATGTTCGACTTTGCCAGCAACAGCGTGCTGATGCCCATTGTTGCCTTGCTCACCTGCATTTTCATCGGCTACATCATTAAACCTGAAAGCTTGATTGCCGAAGTAGAATGCTCTGCCAAATTCAAACGCAAAGCGATGTTCTCTGCCATTATTAAATACGTGGCTCCTGTGTGCATCGTTCTGATTCTCGGTTTCTCGGTATTAGAAGCAATGGGCGTATTAAAGGTCTAAATCCATCAACAAAAATCCCGAAGTTGTGATGCAACTTCGGGATTTTTTATTATGGGGTAGAGTGACAAAACCGAACCCGCCTCAATGCGGTATATTTCGGGTCTTTCTTCCCCAATCGTTCTTGAAAGGCGACAGCCTTCCTTCGCCCGATTGAGAAACAAATCCCTCAAAATCTCCTCCCATTGAGGTCGAAGA